>CP048838.1:1258374-1572968 GCA_012317185.1 [Clostridium] innocuum
ATGTGATATCATACGTAAAAAGAAAGGAGCGCAGCAGAATAGGCACTGCGCAGATTAGACAATGACAAAACTGGATATAACAAAAACAGGTCGATGGATGCATCGCAATGCCAGAGGGCTGGAGCTGGCAAAATGGCGTTTTTACTTTGAGGGTGGTGATGCAGGGGCTGTGGTTGACGAATTGCAGTATTATCAAAATACAGATGGAGGATTCGCTCATGCTTTAGAGGCGGACTGCTGGAATCCTGCCTCTGCACCCTCTCAGATGTTTTATGCGATACATATTCTTCATGAGCTTGAATACCAGGATAAAACACATCCGGTTATACAGGGGATGCTGCGCTATCTGGAAAGTGGAAAGGATATGGAGGACGGCTTCTGGATCAGTATTCTTTCCTCCAATAATGAATATCCGCATGCGCCGTGGTGGACGAAGACAGAGAAAAAAACGTTTGATGTCTATATGCCGAATGCAGATATATGCTGGTTCATTCTGAAATTCGCACAGAAAGACAGCTCTCTGTATACTAAAGCGGAATCAATGGTACAGCGTATGATGGTTTTGTTCCTTTCGCAGAAAGAGGTTGAACCGCATTCTCTGGAGTCTATGATGTTTCTTCTGCGTGAACTGCAGAAGACGGGAAGCTTTTGCGGACCGCAGGCAGATGCTGTCGCTGCCCATGGAATTCAGCTGATGCGGGGATTGATTGAAGAAGATCCTGATAATTGGAATGCATACTGCATTACGCCGTCATTTTTCATACACGATCGTCTTCATCCGCTATATCCGGAATATAGTAATCTTCTGAAGCTGGAGGTTCAAAGAATTACGGAAACAAGAGATGCCGAGGGTTGCTGGGATATCAACTGGGTATGGCAGGGGTATGAGAACGAATATCGCCTGAGTGCAAACTGGTGGAAGAGCAGCGTTACCATGCAGAAGCTGATGCTGTATGAGACCTTTGCATAAAAATGTGCAATGCCGTAAGACTGTGTCAATTCTCTGTTGTAGACGGCTGTATCCATCACATTTGAACCTATAGGACAGCATAGCTAACGCCTTTCGATAAAGTGGTTTTATGTCAGGGTAAATGTTTGACAGTAACGGGAAATTGAATGATTTATAGCGAATGCCTGGTCATCTTCTTTTTCATGCTTACAGGGAGGAGGCTGTGTGAGATTGCAGAAAAAGTGAATATATTCAGTATATGTCTCATAAAAGTAATTGCTTCATCAGTATAATAAAGAACATGTGGTGATAAAAATAGAGGATACAGGGAAGATACAGGAAAGTGAAGTGAACACTTTCCTTTGGCTGTCCAAGCTCTGGGGTTCGTTTCAAAGCGTCTGTTTTTTTGCAGATTCAGCTGGATCCTGTTTACTCACTATACTGTAAATTATGAAATGCATTATAATTATCAGGAACGCTTTTTCATACAAAAACAAACAAAAAGGAAAACAGATGGTTTACCATGGGGAATTAAATTTTCTTTAAATGAAATACTATGATGATAAAGGAAATGCAAATCCAGGCTCTCAATATAATGGTTTGGGAAACGCATTGCCGGATTATAAAGTAAGGAGTCTACCCGTTTAGTCGCCTATGCATGGCTTGGAAGTGGAAAGCCATACGGATTTCTCTAAAAGACTTTTTATTTCAGGGGGTTTGTACTAGAATAAAGGAAGAGCATAAGAGGAGGGTATTATGAAGGATACAATTAAATTAAAGGATTTTCTGGATTTTACATATCTGAGTAATCTGTCATTTGCACCGGATGAGGAGCATGGTGTTTTTGTCGGCAGCAAGTGTGTGGAGAAGGATAACAGCTATCAGATGAAGCTATATCTGACGGATGGCGATACTGTGCGGCAGCTGACCAGCCATGGAAAGGAACAGCTCTATTTATGGGATGATAATGAAACTGTTCTGTTTGCCAATATGCGGGATGAGGAGGATCGAAAGGCTGTTGAAAACGGAGAGGAGAGAACCTGCTTCTATCGAATCAGCATTCATGGAGGAGAGGCTGTAAAGGCTTTTACCATACCATTACAGGTAACTTCCATCAAGAAGGCGGCAGATGGAGAATATGTATTCTGTGCGGATTTTCATTTGGAATATTCACGCATGTATCAAATGAATGCCGATGAGAAGGAAAAAATCCTTCAGGAAAAGAAGGATATGCAGGATTATGAGGTTCTGGATGAGCTGCCCTTTTATGGAAATGGCATGGGATATACGAATAAGAAACGAAACAGCCTGTTTCTGTATCATGAGCATGATGATGAAATATTGCGCATCAGTGAAGAAACCTGCAATGTATATGATGTAGAGCTTTCAGATAATCATGAGATTGTGTATTACACAGGTGAGAGCTACGCATGCAAACCCATAAATAAGGAAGGGGTATATTCTTATTACCGAAATACAGGAGAGCATCGTGAAATTCTTCCTGCAGGGCAGTGGTCGATTGGGAAAATTCTACCATGGAAGGATAACATTATGATGCTGGCGAGTGAACAGAAGCGCTACGGTCTGAATGAAAACGGCATGTTTTATCAGCTGGATCCAAATAGCGGAGTGGTAGAGCTGTTTGCCTCCTATGAGGATGCTGTTGGCTCCAGCGTAGGCAGTGACTGTCGTTATGGTGGCGGTAAGAGCATCTGTCTGTATAAGGATACGGTGTATTTTATTACGACATTGTTCAATAGGAGCAGTGTATATGCATTGCATAGTGATGGAAGCATTACACCTGTGTATGACAGGGAGGGAAGCGTGGATGTCATTGCACTTGCAAAGGACCGTTTGTATTTTGCAGGTATGCAGGATATGCGTTTACAGGAGCTGTATTCATATGATATGCACGGAAAAAGCTGCAGGCAGTTAACCGGATTCAATGAGGAATTTTATGCGGAGAAGGATATCCGTCCATGCGTACCATGCAATTTCACACAGGATGGAATGGAGCTGTATGGCTGGGTGCTGGAGCCAAAGGGATTTGATCCAAAGAAAACCTATCCGGCAATTCTGGATATTCATGGCGGACCGAAGACGGTGTATGGCGAGGTCTATTATCATGAAATGCAGGTGTGGGCGAATCAGGGATATTTTGTGTTTTTTATGAATCCGCGTGGAGGCGATGGCAGAGGTAACAGCTTTGCGGATATCCGTGGTAAGTACGGTACGATTGATTATGAGGATTTGATGAAATTCACAGATGAGGTACTGAAGAAATATCCGGCGATAGATACCGCGCGTGTCGGTGTGACAGGAGGCAGCTATGGCGGATTCATGACAAACTGGATTATCGGTCATACTGATCGATTTAAGGCTGCGGCAAGTCAGCGTTCTATCTCCAACTGGATAAGCTTTGCGCATACATCCGATATCGGAGAAATGTTCGGTGCTGATCAGCAGGGTGCTGACACATGGAAAAATGTAGATAAGCTGTGGTGGCATTCTCCTTTGAAATATGCAAATCAGTGTACGACGCCGACGCTGTTTATCCATAGTGATGAGGATTTCCGTTGTCCATACAGTGAGGGAATGCAGATGTACAGTGCCTTGTGCGAGCATGGTGTTGCGACACGCTTGTGCATGTTTAAGGGAGAGAATCACGAGCTGTCCAGGAGTGGAAAGCCAAGACACAGAGTAAAGCGTCTAAAGGAAATTACGACCTGGATGGATACCTATCTGAAGGATTAAATAGAAAAGAAAAACGAGCAGGCTGTATTTGTTGAGGATACGTCTGTTCGTTTTTTTGTGGTCTGGATATTGCAGTTTAGCAGTGTGGAATGTCAGTGTGATTGGATATTTCTGAGCTGGTTGTACATAGATCATCCCTGCTGAGGTCGTGAATGGAGGTGTGTCCGCTGATTCTTGCGAAGGATTTTAATTCCTCCCATAGTACATGAAGATAGTTTTCCAAGCGCTTTGCTCCTTTGTCTATGGAAAAATTCTTGCGTAGTTCAGGATCTTGCGTGGCAATGCCCATCGGACATTTTCCGTTGTGGCAGATGCGGTATTGCTGACAGCCGATTGCTATCATGGCAGCACTTGCAATTGCGATGGCATCCGCTCCCATTGCCAGAGCCTTGATCATTTCTCCACTTGTACGAAAGCCTCCGGTAATGATGAGCTCCTGTGTCATATGGTGCTGGTTCATGTATGCGCGGGCGCGGGCCAGGGCATATACGGTAGGCACTGTAGAATTGTCTTTCAGGTATTTTGGAGATGCTCCGGTTGCGCCACCGCGGCCGTCAATGGTAATGAAGTCAGGCTGTGCATATGCGATCCATTCCAGATCTGCTTCGATATGCCCGGCTGCGATTTTTATACCGATCGGACGTCCGTCACTGCGTTCTCTGAGAGAGGTGACCAGCTGCTTTAAATCGTCCTTTGTTTTGATTTCATCAAATTTCGATGGGGAAATGATGTCCTGATGCAGTGGCTTTCCACGTATGGCGGATATTTCCTCAGTGACTTTTTCTGCAGGAAGATGACCGCCCATGCCTGGTTTTGATCCCTGACCGATTTTGATTTCGATTGCATCACTGCGTTTCAGGTTTTCGTCGGTGACACTGTATTTGTTGGGAACATATTCAAAAATGTATTTGTAGGCATGATCGATTTCATCCGGGAGGATGCCGCCTTCTCCACTGCATTGCGCGGTATGTACGGCTGCTGTTCCTTTCGCAAGTGCAGTTTTGGCTTCTTTGGAGAGGGCGCCGAAGGACATGTGAGATACGTAGACGGCATGATCAAGAACCATTGGCTTGCGTGCATTTTTCCCAATGATGGTCGTTGTGTCAACATCGGCTTTATCGGCAAGTGGCGGGTGGGCGAGCTGGCCTCCCAATAGCAGGATGTCATCCCATCCGGGTACGGATTTGCGTGTGCGCATCGCTTCGATACGGCTGGTGTTGTGAATCGCCATTTCATGGATGAGGGACATGCTGGTTTCCAGGGTGTCTTCCTTTTTGGTATTTTTCTGTATGGCAAGGGAGGTGGCATCGTTGCTTTTGGATGTAGCTGACGCGTCTTCCTCTGATGCTACTTTTTTAAAGCATTCCTTTGGAGCGGTGCATAGTGGGCATTTCCATGTGCTATCAAGGTTGACCCAGGAGGTGCCTTCAACAGCTTCATCATACATGTAGCCGCATATTTCGCATACATATTTCATATAAAAAATCTCCTTCCTGTAAGCGTTTACTTTATGTGTTTATTGTACGCTGTTTAGAGAGAGATTGCAAATGGTATTGGATGGGAAGTAGTGTGTAGGAATGCAAAATCTGTACTGAGCTGTTTGATCGCCAAGCTCTGAAAAAGAGCTTGGCGGACAATTCAATCATACTGTCGATAAAGGCTGGAAATTTAGATCAACAAGCTCCGCGAAAGAGCTTGACAGAAGAAACTGTGAAATATTGTAGGCATGATGTTATTTAGATCAACAAGCTCCGCGAAAGAGCTTGACGAAAATCTACAATTATTGTTTTACACGATTGGAATTTAGATCAACATGCTTCGCGAAAGAGCTTGACTTGCTTTGCCATAATTACTCCAAATAATTACGATGATTTAGATCAACAAGCTCCGCGAAAGAGCTTGACTCTTTGATCAGATCCACTAGGAACTGGATCAGGATAGAATTTAGATCCACAAGCTCCGCGAAAGAGCTTGACAAGAACTGGCAGTTACAGAGGGTGAGTAATGTGTGGATTTAGATCCACAAGCTCCGCGAAAGAGCTTGACCTCGGCTCAAATACTCCGCAAAATCCAGCGTTATATTTAGATCCACAAGCTCCGCGAAAGAGCTTGACCGGTAATATCCTGAAATAACTTTAATAGGATACGATTTAGATCCACAAGCTCCGCGAAAGAGCTTGACATTAACCAATATTCGTCGTGTGTATATGATATTATTTAGATCCACAAGCTCCGCGAAAGAGCTTGACTGCGAGATTTGTGATAAACCACTCAAAATGTAATAAAAAATATTATTTACATTTAATTATCTATTGTACTTTTATTGTAAATTTGTTACATTTTGTTTTAAAACACAATTATGTGGCGCGAACCTCCCTGGAAAATCATGTGAGCTTGGGGTTCGCGCAAAGAACATGTGAGTGGATATGATATCTCTACTTTTATTATAACAGAAACTTTACAAAGTGCTAAACAAAAATGTAATTGAGGTCAGTTTTTAGAATCTGTTAGTGTACACCATACGAAGGTTGTGAAATTCACCCATCAGCTATTGAAGGGACCGGTCTTTTCTTTTATAATGAGAGAAATATGAAATATCAGAAAAGAGGGAGAATATGAAATTTTCCAAACGAATGGATTTACTTGCGGAAGGTGTTTTCAGCAGGCTTGATGAAGAAAAACAAAAAATGCTGGCTAGTGGGAAAGCCGTGTATGACTTTACAATAGGATCCCCTAACATAGCACCAAGTAAGGAGGTCATGGATGCACTAATCACTGCTGCACAGCAGCCGGAAAGCTATATGTATTCACTTCATGATACAAAAGAATTAAAAGAAACAATACAAGCCTGGTACAGAAAACGATATCAGGTAGAATTGGATACAGAAACAGAGATACTGTCTCTGCAGGGATCTCAGGAAGGACTTGCACATGTCGCATTGGCACTATGTGATGAAGGTGATATTGTTCTCATCCCTGCTCCCAGCTACCCTATCTTTGCGAACGGACCGAAAATAGCAGGGGCAGAGTTATATGAAATGCCGATGCTGAAAGAATATGATTATCTGATTCAATTCGATGCAATTCCTGAAGAAATAGCAGAAAAGGCTAAGATGATGATTATATCCTATCCGAATAATCCAACAGGCGCTACGGCTCCAGATAGCTTTTATGAAGAATTGATTCAATTTGCAAAGGCACATGATATTATCGTCATTCACGATACAGCCTACAGCAATCTTGTGTTTGATGGAGAGGAAGGAAAAAGTTTCTTATATTATGCGGGTGCAAAGGATATTGGTATTGAATTTAATTCCTTTAGTAAAACCTATGGTATGGCTGGAGCACGTATTGGAATATGTGTGGGTAATGCGGAAATCGTCGGTATTCTGAGAAAACTGAAAAGCAATATTGATTACGGTATGTTTTTACCTATTCAAAAAGCCGCAATCGCAGCTTTAACGCAAGAACAGAGCATTGTGAAGGAAACCCGTGAAACCTACCAGAGAAGAAGAAATCGTATTGTTGCCGGCGCTGCAGCTGCAGGCTGGCACATCGCTTCATGCAAGAGTACCATGTTCTTATGGGCACAGATACCGGAAGGCTATGGAAGCAGTGAAGAATTCGCTTTAAACCTGTTAAAATGCAGCGGAATGCTGGTGACTCCTGGCAGTTCTTTTGGAGCATATGGTGAGGGCTTTGTACGAATTGCACTTGTTCAAAGTGATGAAGTTATCGAACAGGCATTGCAGGCTTTAAAGGAAAGCCGGTTATTTCTGAAATGAAA
Organism: [Clostridium] innocuum; assembly: GCA_012317185.1. Classification (NCBI taxonomy): domain Bacteria; kingdom Bacillati; phylum Bacillota; class Clostridia; order Eubacteriales; family Clostridiaceae; genus Clostridium; species [Clostridium] innocuum. The sequence goes on from CP048838.1 coordinate 1,265,865, forward strand.
ACACTGATTGCAATCGGCGGCGGAAGCTTTCAAAAGCAGGAAACAATGTCAATCGACACCTATGCGATTTCCAGGTGTGGAAAAACACAACCACATGTATTGTTTATTCCGCTAGCAAGCAGAGACGATCAGGGCTATGCGAAACGCTTCAAGCAATATTATCGCAGCCTTGACTGTCAGGTCGAAGCTTTGCGTCTGCTGCATACAAAGCTGAGTAATGAAGAAATATATAAGAAATTCCGTTCACAGGATATGATATATCTTGGGGCAGGCGATACCGTGTTTCTCATGAAGCAGCTGAAACAGAGAAAGCTGGATTTGCTTTTAAAGGAGCTATCCCAGCAGGGAATCGTTATCTGCGGCATTAGTGCCGGAGCGAATGCTCTCTTTGAATATGGCTACAGCAACATCGCATCAGACACATTTGAACTTGTGAACGGTATGGGTATGATAAAAGGTGCGTTCTGTCCACATTATCAGAAGGAAGAACGTAAATCCTTCGATATGGTTTGCAGAAAACAGAATCTGCCGGCTATTGGCTGTGTGGACCAGCGTGCCTATGTAGTTACAGATGAAAAGAGATTTTTCCTTTGAAGAATCTTTTTTTTCTTTTATAAGAACTTCGGGTAATATTACTTGCAAATTGTTTCATTTTTGTCTATAATGTACAAGTCTATAGAAACATCGTATATACTTTCGACATGATGGTGAAAGCGTTTCTACCTGAAAACCAATTTCAGACTACGATGGAAGCTTATATACGAATACTGCGGTTTGCGGTGTTTTTTTGTTTTGGGAGACAGAAAAGAGGGAATTATGTTAGAAAAATTATTCAAATTGAATGTGAAGCAGACTTCTGTGAAAACCGAGGTAATTGCCGGTATCACAACCTTTCTGGCAATGGCCTATATTCTTGGGGTAAACCCGTCTATTCTGCATGATGCAGGTATGGATCGTGCATCTGTTTTTATGGCTACGGCTATTTCTGCAGGCTTTGCCTCCATCGTTATGGGACTGGTGGCAAATTATCCGGTTGCTTTGGCTGCCGGTATGGGGGTTAATGCATTATTTGCTTATACGATCTGCGGACAGATGGGGATGAGCTGGCAGGCAGCATTGGCTGGCGTATTTATTTCCGGTTTGATTTTCATCGTAATTTCAGTTACCGGTATTCGTAAAGCGATTATCAATGCGATTCCAAAGCAGCTGAAGATGGCGATTGGTGCCGGTATCGGTTTCTTTATTGCTTTTGTCGGTTTAAAAAATGCTGGGATTGTTGCCGGAAGCGCATCTACCTTTGTGACAATCGGTGATTTTGCTGATCCGCAGGTATTGCTTGCACTCTTCGGTATCCTGCTGACTATTGCGTTGCTTGTCAAAAAGGTACCGGCTGCTGTTTTTGTGGGGATGGTAATTACTGCGATTATCGGTATCATCTGCGGTGCGGCGTTTGGTTTAAAGGGAATGCCGGCATTGCCTGATAAATTCTTTGAAATGAATTTCCATCTGAATGCAGCAGGCTCTTTTGTAGATGGTTTCGGTGAATTGTTCGCAAATCCGTTGAATGCGTTTGTTGTGATTTTCTCCTTTCTGTTTGTGGATTTCTTTGATACTGCCGGTACGCTGGTTGCTGTTGCAAATCGCATCGGTCTGGTGAATGAGAAGGGCGAGTTGGAGAATGTGGAGCGCGCACTGGTTGCGGATGCGGTAGGTACTGTTGCAGGTGCTGCTTTAGGTACTTCTACGGTTACCTCCTTTGTGGAATCTACCTCCGGCGTTGAGGTTGGCGGCAGAACCGGTTTAACTGCTTGTACGACGGGTATACTGTTCTTTGTATCCATTCTGTTTTCACCAATCGTGCTGTCCGCTGTAACAAATGCGGTAACGGCTCCTGCTCTTGTTGTTGTGGGTATTCTGATGGCACAGCAGCTGAAGGAAATCGAATGGGATAATATGGTATATGCGACTGCCGGTTTCATTACGGTTCTTATGATGATTCTGACATATTCCATTTCCAATGGCATCGCGTTTGGATTTATTGCCTATGCGATTGCGATGACGGCTGCAGGCAAAACAAAGGAAGTGCACATCACGGTATGGGTATTGATGGTGATTTTCCTAATCTATTTCGCACTGCCGCAATTTATGTAGAAAAAGATTTTAAAATCAGAAAAAAAATGATATTATAATACACGGAAATCTTAGTATTTCAACGACGCCGATACTATACATATACGCTATGGTATCGGCTTCTTAATAAGGAGGATACATTCATGGCTGATAAAATTATCGTACTTGACTTCGGAAGTCAGTATAACCAGCTGATAGCACGTCGTATTCGTGAGTTTGGTGTTTATTCTGAGTTGCACCCGCACACGATGACACTGGAAGAAATTCTGGCACTGAAGGATGTCCGGGGAATCATTTTCTCTGGTGGACCAAACAGTGTATATGATGAGGAAGCGTTTAAATGCGATCCTGCAATTTTTGAATCCGGGATTCCTGTTCTTGGCATTTGTTACGGTATGCAGATGACGCATTTTATGAATGGCGGAAGTGTGAAGGCTTGTGAAGCAAAGGAATATGGAAGAACTGAGATCACGATTGAAACGGATTCTCCGATTTTCAGAGGGCTGCCGAAAAAGCAGATTGTCTGGATGAGTCACGGTGATCAGGTGGATACTCTGGCTGATGGCTTTGTGAAGGATGCGTATAGCGATACCTGTACATATGCGGCTACCAGCAATATAGAGAAGAATATTTATACGCTGCAGTTCCATCCGGAGGTACGTCATTCCGAGTATGGAAATGAAATTCTGAAAAATTTTGTTTTTGAGGTTTGCAAGGCGAACAATGATTGGTCTATGCATAGCTTCATCGACATGGAAATTGAGAAAATCCGCAAGACTGTCGGTACGGACAAGGTGCTGTTGGGATTAAGCGGAGGCGTGGATTCCTCTGTTGTTGCGGCATTGCTGCATAAGGCGATCGGGGATCAGCTGATTTGTATGTTTATTGATCACGGCTTGCTGCGTAAGGGCGAGGCGGAAAGCGTTATGGAAACATTCGGGCGCGAGATGAATATCAATCTGGTGAAGATTGATGCAAAGGAGCGTTTCCTGAGTAAGCTGGCTGGTGTGAGTGATCCGGAGAAGAAGCGTAAAATCATTGGAAATGAGTTTGTGTATACCTTTGATGAGGAAGTGAAGAAGCTGACTTCAGGTGAGGACATCAAGTGGCTGGCGCAGGGAACGCTGTATACGGATGTCATTGAGTCGGGAACAAAGACAGCGCAGACAATCAAGTCACATCACAATGTCGGTGGGTTGCCTGAGGATATGCAGTTCAAGCTGATTGAACCATTGAATACGCTGTTTAAGGATGAGGTGCGTGCATTGGGTACGGAGTTGGGATTGCCTGATGAGATGGTTTGGCGGCAGCCGTTCCCGGGTCCTGGCTTGGGTATCCGTGTGCTGGGCGATATTACGGAGGAGAAGCTGGAAATCGTTCGGGATTCTGATCTGATTCTGCGTGAGGAAGTTGCGAAAGCAGGGCTGCAGAAGGAGATTTGGCAGTATTTTACGTGTCTGACGAATATGCGTTCCGTTGGTGTTATGGGGGATCAGCGTACATATGATTATGCGGTAGCTATCCGTGCGGTGACTTCGATTGACGGAATGACGGCGGATTGGGCGAAAATTCCGTATGAGGTGCTGGATGTTATCAGCAATCGTATTGTGAATGAGGTGAAGCATGTGAATCGAGTGGTGTATGATATTACGAGCAAGCCGCCGGGGACGATTGAATTCGAATAGTGTACTATGAAGAAAAGCGCCTTTAGATAGGGCGTTTTTTGCGCTTTAGACTGTTTTTGATACCTTTTTGAAAGCATGAATTAGAATAGAATGATACCTTTGATAATTCTTTAATGGCCTAATCATATGGGTTCAGAAAATGAATAACTTTTATAGGTGCTTAAATGAAAGTATTTAATGTATTTGTGTACAAATTAGATAAGCTCTTTTTGATTAAATGAAAATGACTTTTGTGTAGGTCATTTTGTATTTGTTCTATTTACTAGGTAATCAATAGAAGTCTTATAATAATCAGCAAGTTTAATCAGTATTTGAATAGGAATATCTCTACCACCTGTTTCGTAATAAGAATATGTTCTTTGCGATATATTCAGATATTTGGCAATATCATTTTGAGATAAATCATGATCTTCTCTTAAGTTTTAGAACAATCTCTTGAAATGGCAGGAAAAACAGTTTATAACTGACCAGAATTTTGATTCAGTAACTATAATGAATGATCATTTCTTTCAGCAGTTTTACTTGCATGAAAATAAAGATGTACATCTACTAAATCCATGGGTGAGTGAACGTTACCATAGAGAAAGAGAAAAGTTATTTTATTATGCGTTACAGGTGAATAAAGAATTCGTTTTATCTAGTACCTGTATGCGAAGTAATTTGAAAAACCTACTGATGATGTGGAGAGGTACAGATGGTAATGAAACTATCAAATTTAAAGAGAACGATAAAATCAATGCATTTTCATCTTTATATCAGACAATTTCTATTTTAGTACCTGTAATTTCAACTACATTTGCTTCAGTAGGAAGATTTTTGGAATATGTTCAAAAACCTTATGAACTAGGAACATTGATTATTGATGAAGCAGGGCAGGCGCAACCACATCTCGCACTGGGCGCTATGCTAAGATGCAAAAAGGTACTTGTAGTTGGTGATCCTAAACAAGTTGAACCGGTTGTAACAGATGATCTGGATGCAATTAAGCAATTGCTGAAAAATGAATATACAACACCATATAGTGATAAGCACATTTCAGTACAGCAGTTTTCGGATAAGCTTAATCCATTTGGCACTTATTTAAATGATTCAAGCGGAGAAAAACTTTGGGTTGGATGTCCTCTGGTTGTCCATAGAAGATGTATCAATCCTATGTTTGATATATCAAATCGTATTTCATATGATGGTGTTATGATTCAGCAGACAAAAGAGCCTGATCAGAATATTGTGGATACATTTGCCATTCCTATTTCGAAGTGGTTACAATGCAGTGGTAAAGAAAAAAATCATTTAAGAAAAGATCATTATGTACCGGAACAAGGTAAAGAAACGTTGAATATTATTAAATTGGCATTTGAAAAGGCTAAAGGAGATAAACCTGATTTGTATGTAATCTCACCGTTTACCTCAGTAGTAGAAGGTTTGAAGAAAGAGATAAGAGAGTCCGATTTTTACAAATTGAACAAGGAAAATTATAATGAATGGATGGAGTCTAATATTGGTACAGTGCATACATTCCAGGGAAAAGAAGCAAATGAAGTTGTGTTGCTATTGGGCTGTGATCAGGATGCGAAAGGCGCTGTTACATGGGTAAATGCCAATATTATCAATGTTGCTGTTACACGAGCCAAATATCGATTATGTATCATTGGTGACTATAGAATTTGGAAACAAAATCAAGTTTTAAAGATAACCAAGGGGGTAATTGATGCTTATACTTTACAATATTTAAATCAACTTAAAGAAGCTGATCAAACAAATCAAAATAAAGAGTTGATCACTTTATTAATGAAACAACTTCCTTCGTCATCTGATTATGTTAATGAAAAAGGAGATGGCGAAGAGGATATCATAGATACTTATATCTTGATGAAGGAATTAAAGAAAATCAAGTTTGCCAAGAATTTTCTTACAGAAGAAGAGAAAAAGATTTATCATTTAACTGATGAAGATTTAAATGAACTCAGTTATTCGGTAAAGTCACATTTACTTACAGGAATCAAGATCAACTCCCTGTATGAAGCGCTTTTCTATGATAACAATATCCCATTCGAGGACTTTTCATTTAAGAATATCATGTTTTGTAAAGCGACTGAACTTTATATGAGAGAAAGCTTTATAAGTGTAATTCAAAGTCAATTTAAAGATGCCAAAAAAAAGGATAATAATTATACTATCGGATATATGGCTAAGAAAATAAACGATAATATAGATACATTTATAAGATTACTAAATGATAAATATTATAATGGCATTTGGTGGAAAATATACGGGAAAAAGCTAAACGATATCAATGTACTACGAAGAACATGTTGCCACCCTGATGAGTTTCTATTGGCGGATGAGCAGAATTTAAAACAGTTGCTGTTTGACGAGGAAGTATTTAAAAACTTGAAAGTAGGAAGAAGGATTGCCAAGAATATTGAAAAACTCAATATTAAATGTGTACAATAGTATTATCGAAAAAATTTATAATATGTTTTAAGTGGAAATAAGCAAGGAATAATAGCATGAATCAAATCCTTAATAGTTAGAATTGTGGTGACAGATTTATATTTTACAACAAAGGTAAATATTCATTTTTATGGACATTACAATTTGTGAGTTTTCATTTCTGTTATCTTATGACAAGCATAATGCAAGTAGAATCTTTAAGAGGAGGGCGTTATATATGCTTAGTAAATTACACCTTGTCGATAGAATAAAAGTCATCATCATGTAAGTTTAAAAGTATGATTTTTATGACTAGGAGGAATTTATTCATTATGACCTTCATAAAAAAAGAATAATCAAATCAAAGATAGTTTATAAAAAAGAAATAGATGAATAACACATATTTCTAAGAAATATAGATCCCTAAATTTGCATACATAGGTAAAAGCCTCTAAAGATTTTCAGTACATATGTTACGCTCTGGATATTCTTTACTCCATTCTCAAGGACTTTTATAATACGAAACAGATTGATGCGATACTTTATCAAGAATTTTTAAAACAGCTTTCTATTGCGCAATAGAGAAAAGAAACGTGAATCGCGCTAATAGATTTTTACGACTATATTATTCTCGTGAGTACAAGTTGGTTGCCTGGCTTTGCATATTGATAATTGCTCTTAAACTACTATTACTGTTGTAATAATAGTTTAAGAAACAGTGTCTTTGCATGATACCATCCATTTAGCCTATAAGATCCCTAAAAATTAAACTCTTCTTCCCATGCAAAACTACCCGACTTTTCAAGGCTTTTCGGCCAATGCGCACACCATGCAGGTACTTTAGGATCCTCAATACAATCAAGACTAGGCGTATAAGGCTTTATATCCAGAACAGGTGAGCCATCATTCGCATCAATATAAGCAATCTGTACTACGCCCTTTTCATAATCAATATGAAGTATCTCAACCGCGGTTAACGCAATCGGGTTCGGACGAATCGGGGATCTTGTCGCAAAGATTCCCATTTCCTTCGGAGCCTTTTTATATGGCTGTTTTGTCTTTAAGACAGTCCTGTACACATCCTCATCATAACCGTTAAACCACCAGATGATTTGCAGATGGCTGAAACCATCCAATGCCTGCAACGCTGGAATATAATTCTCATCCACCTGAATAAATGTACCTCCCTCCTCACTGCTGTGAATAGAACCTACAGAATAAACTTCAAATTTTGTCATGATTTTTTCCTCCATTTCATCTATACCAATACGATAATCCCTCACACCGTGTGAGGGTCAAGAGGTAAATTTCAATATTTGTTAAGCATGCGCAAAGGAATCTGCAATTCCGTGAGATAACTGCCAGCATCTTCCTCATTCCACGGACCACGGTGTATCATCTGCCGATTTGCACCTTTCATTTCATATTGTCTGTTTGTCTCCAGCCATTTTGCAAAGGATTGATATGCCGCAGATATATTTGAAAAATCTCCATATACCATAAGTGAGGCCATCAATGGCTCTTCTTCCACCTCACGACATTGAAATCCATCACAATCTCTGATTGCTTTTTTTACAGGCAGACACAATTCCACATCCACATTCGCTTCTTTGTAATCCTCATCATGATAAATGGAAAAAGTGGTTGGAGAACAATCAACTCTATGTTGCCTTGCAAAATCAGATAGCTTCTCCCAGAGCATTTCTTCCGCATAATAATCAGGAATAAGTTCTCTTATTGATACCACAAGACAGCGTGGAATCGACTTTATCGTAACATTAGAATGCATATCAGCAGTTCCCTGAAGAAAGTCCTGCTTTGCATGATCAATTCTATGAAGCTTCTGTTCCTCTGCTTTTATCGCAAGCGCAATCTCCTTTTCCTTATTCTTTAATGCCTCCATCATCCTATCGTCATTTCCTAAAACTAAACCTTCTATCTCAGCTACTGTAAAACCACAATCCCGTAAATATAAAATCCTGTTCAGAACAGGAATCTGCTCCACAGAATACATGCGATATCCTGTCCATGGATCACTCTGTGCAGGCTTCAGAAGTCCCACCTCATCATAATAACGCAGCATTCTGACAGAAACCTGCATCAGCTTGGAAAACTCACCAATTCGAAACATAAATCGCCTCCGTTCTGCTTCTTATTATAAGGCAAGATTTTTATACTTCAATAGGAAACGCAATGTACATGCCAAAGCACTGAATCTAACTTGAAAAACCAATAGACTATCTGTAAAAATCACTAAAAAATAAAAACAGTCATGGTATACAATTCGTCGCATTACTAAATCATAGCTTTATGTCTTACATCGCTAATTGCCTATTCTTAAGTGAACCCTATCTGATTGATATGTACTTATTTCAACAGCTTACGATAATCATTTTAATATTTCACCAGGCATGGTAAAATATGTATATCATTCATAAATCCAGCACAAGAGGATTTTTTTACATCACAATATATAGCATAAATCATACCAATAAAATGAAGGAGCATGGCCATGGACTATTTAGATAAAGTAAAAGCGCAGCTAAAGAAAATGTCAATAGAAGAAAAGGACGCATGGATATTAACGCAGGCAAAATTGATCTCCAATAACAAACAGAATGATTTTTTAATGGCACTATCCGGAACAAAGAAAATCATTGATATGCCAGCACTTGATGATATAGATACCTTATGTACGAGGATTGAAACAGGTGATATCTATCTTGAGTATGTTACTCATTATCATGAATTTGACGAAGATGGCAGATATATGGATGATTGGGTAATCTGGTATAATGATCCGTTTTCAATCCTGCCAATGCTGGAAAGAATATTTACCGGATGCCATCAGCTCGGAGTGCTGGAAGAATATCAGTTAGTATACGATTTGTTAACCAGAATTTTTGAATTGAAGTTCTCTGTTGAAGAGAGTGAAAATTCTGAGGATGCACCGGAAGAGGATTATATTGAATTGTCAGATTCTAAAATCGAAGAAGAGTTATCTTATGATTTAGATAAAGCAGCTACAGACTGGATCATCTCATTTATGTATTTAACAACTGAACAAAGCGATAAAGATCGTGCGGAAAAGCTTATCAATATGTTAGAAACATCCATCTGTAAGAATCTGAAGCCAAGAATTCTGAAGGATTTAGGCGGAACTGAGAAATTGTTTGTTTCTATGCAATCTGCTTTAGAAATTGCAATTGCTGATTTGGAAACAAAAAAGACTGAAATTCTGAAATCCGGAAATAGAGGTAGAAAACTTTTTGAAATAAAAGAAAAATTAACTCGAAGCAACGAACTTCTGACAGATATTCGTATGCGATGCTTAGAAAGGAAAAAGGAAGAACAAATGGAATCATTTTTAGAGGATAGATGGAATGATGTGTGTGAGGTTGTCGAGTGGTTGAGCTTTGAAAAATATATCGATGATCAACCGGAAATTGATACAGTTTTGGAAATTTGTGAAGAACTTGTTCAATCTGATGAAATTCAGTATGATGATTGGCAGTTAAGAAAAAAGGTAATTACCGATATTGTTGAACATGATTACTATGATTGTCTTGGCGCTTCCGATATTATGGATGAGCTTGCTGAAAAACTATGTACAAATGATGAAGAATACCAGGCATATGCGGATATTCTATATATCTATAGAAATGAAGAAAAAGCAGCGTTTATATATAATCAACATGGCAGAGAAGATAAGTATATTACTTATTTAGAAAATCATTTAGGAAGAGAACAAAAGAATTATAATGCTTTAATTACATACTACAATCTGCATAATCAAAAGGATGATGCAATACGTGTTGCTCAGCTGGGATTAAAAAAATGTAAAGATGATTTAACAGATATCTTTATTTTTCTCCTTTTGCATACAAGAGATAATGATGCTACATGGTTTGAAAAATTATTTGCTAGCGCAAAACGGAGAAAGAATGTGGATATGAAAAAAATTGATATAGTAATGCAAAGGTGAATGATGTAATCTTGGCGAAGTGTACAAAGGTCCAGGGAAATGCTTTAGAATCAACAATTTTAACACTTTTATAATAAATGCAAAATCTGATAAATGGAGCGAACACAGAAGTAAAGAAAAGCCAATAACATAAGCAAATAGACATCAATATTTTATCATGATAGGAGAACTCTTATGCAACATGAGGATAGAATACAGCAACTGGAACAGGAAAATGCATTTCTAAAAGCTGAACTAAGAAAAAGAGGGTATTTTTATCTTTCTGCAAACGAAAAGCTATCTACTATAGATAAAATAGAAATCTATTTAAGTTATTTCAGAGGAAGACCGGATGTTTATGCCGAAAGATACTTTCGTAAGAAGCATCAGAAATTCGGTTGGAATCCCGCATGTGACAGAAGTTTTCAAGCAGGGTGTAAAAAGGGAAAAATAAAAAATCATTGTAGTATCTGTCCAATCTCTCAATTTCCATCTCTGGATGGGGTTATCCTAAAACATCACTTCACTGGGAAACTGACATGCGAAGGGATTGGAATTTATCCTTTACTAACGGATAATACCTGTTATCTTCTGGCGATGGATTTCGACGAGGATAACTGGTTTGATGACATGCTGAGTGTCTATAAAACAGCCTTGCGCTTTGAAATTTATCCATTAATGGAACGATCTTCTTCCGGACAGGGTGGACATTTATGGCTGTTTTTCGAATCACCGGTAAAAGCATTAAAAGCAAGAAAGCTTGGTTCTTTACTCATTCAGGAGGCAATAGAAGGTAATAAAAATCTAAACTTTAATTCCTTTGACAGAATGTTTCCCAATCAGGACTATCTGCCACAGGGAGGCTTTGGAAATCTGATTGCTCTACCGCTGCGACATGATGCGTATTTAAAAGGTAATTCCGCTTTTATCAATGATTTACAGCAGGTGATCGACCATCCCATAGAATATCTTGCTTCCTTGCCTAAACTGCAGGAACAGCAGCTGGATCAGATTTTAAACAGCTATTACAAAAATGATTATTTCTTCGATCAACAGCAAATGGGATTATCCTTAGATACAAATATGAAATATTCCAAACAAATGTATGGTCTGGAAAATACCATGCTCTGTATAGAAAAGAAGGATTTAAATCTTTATACGTTATCTGTATTGAAAAGACTTGGCTCCATGTACAATCCGGAATATTTTTTGAAACAGAAATTGAAAAAAACGATTTATCGGGAAACAACTCCCAGAGTACTGAGCTATTATGAAGAAGATGATAGGTATTTATATTTGCCAAGAGGACAAAAATATAAACTGCAAGAAATATTTCCGGAAGCTGAAATACAGCTCGAAGCACAGGTAACAAACGGTCAGGTAATCGATACAGCGTTTATAGGAGAATTGCGACAGAATCAACAGGAGGCTGTCAATACACTGATGCAGTTTGATATGGGAATTATGAAGGCAGTTCCGGGTTTTGGTAAAACAGTTATGGCATTGTATATGATAGCGCAAAGAACAGTATCTACTTTAGTTATCGTACCCAATAAAGAAATCCAAAAACAATGGGAACAACGGATTCATGAGTTTTTAACTATACCGCCATGTAAATCAAAAAGAGACTCCTATATCGGAATCTATAACGGCTCCAAGAAAAAACTGAGAGGGCATATAGATATCGCCGTTGCTGCATCTTTAGCAAATTTAGAAAACATTGCAGTTACCCTAAAGGAATATGGCATGATTATCGTTGATGAATGTCATCATGCCGCCAGCGATACATTTACCAGAGTTTTGAGAAACGTGAATGCAAAGTATATATATGGCTTTTCGGCAACTCCCAAAAGAAAAGACGGATTGGAGAAAATCATGCATATGTTCTGTGGTCCTATTCGCTATGAAACAGTTCATTTCAAATACAGAATACATACAGGTTCCAACAGCTCCTGATTCCCAGAATGACGACTATGCGGTGTCTGGATGATAATAAAACCTACACGCAGTATTGCAGCGACATTATGAACGACCAAAATCGAAATTATCTGATTGTGAAGGATGTGGTGAAAGAATTTCAGAATGATGGTAAAATCATTATCCTGTCAGAGCGTAAGCAGCATCTGACAGTCTTATATGAGATGTTAAAGCACATGCATATACATGTGTATGTACTGACTGGTGAAAGAAAAACAAAAGAGAGAAATGAAATCATTGCAAAAGTACGGAATTTTAATAACCAGGAGAAATTCATCCTCTTGGCAACTAGCAAGCTTCTTGGTGAAGGCTTTGATTTGCCTGCCTTATCAACGTTATTTCTTGTTATGCCGATTTCTGATGAATCCAGGATAGAGCAGTATACAGGAAGAATTCATAGAAATGTGGAAGGTAAGGATATGGTGAAGGTATATGATTATGTTGATGCTCATATACCTATGCTGGAAGGAATGTTTCGCAAAAGGTTGAAGCAGTACCAGAAAGAAGGCTACTTTCTGCAGGAACAAAATCAAATTGTTGAAGTTTCCCAGCTGATGTATGAAGGACAGAGCTATAAACATGTATTCCTTGACGATATAAAGGCGTCCAGCAGTGAAATCCTGATTATGAACGCGCATTATGAGTTAGGAAAAATCAAAAGCTATTTTGATGTCATGCAGGAAAAGGCACATCAAAATGTTCAGCTGTATGTCGTCTTGAATGATGAGCAAAGACAAAAGGAAATGCTCGTGCGAACGATAGAAGGAATGGGTGCAGCTATTTTGTACAGCAATCATTCAGCACATTTTGTTGTGATTGATAAAGAAATTATCTGGTACAGTGATATGGATTTCCTTGGAAGGGCAAAAAAAGATGGTTTAAGTACAAGGCTGAAAGATCCGCATCTGGTAAATGAAATTATGAAAATTGCACAGGATGAACAGCTGCAAAATATAGAATGACACAAAGGCAAGCTTATGGTGAATACGAAAATGAATGTAAAATAGAAAATAAAAAAGCCAGATACTCCAATGCCCTTTGGAATTAAGGTAAAAGCTGTATGAGGAAAATGCCATTGTGGAAGCTATCACTGTTAATGATACCAAAGCCTGTTTCCGCGTAAAAAGGAACGATACTGCGGTTTTACAGAAAACAGAGCATGCCGTTACGATTGCTTGCAACTGTCCGTATTTTGGAGAATGCAGGCACGAGGTAGCTGAATTACAGTATCTTGAAAAGCATCCAGTATTGAAATCAATACAGACCGGTCACGACAGAGATTAGTCATCTGGATGATTTTTAGCTTGAGGTTAAGGAACAGCTGTATGAGCTGGATGAAAATGATGAGGATTTATCGCATGAGGAATGACTGTGTTTACGCTATCAGACAATTCAACGTGAAAGGCATGTGGAAACCAAGCTACGGATGCTGATTTATTTATCAAAGAAAATCGTAGTATCCCCTGATGTATGGATGGTGATTGTTAAGGATCTGAATCAGAATCCGGAATCTGTAAAAGCGGTAATTTCAAACAGGAAGGAACAGGATATGATTTTCATGCTAAGCGAAGGAATATGAGCTGTGGGGGAATCTGGTTCCTCAGCATAGGAAGCATTGATGATATGCTTTCAGGAGAGAATGATGGAATTGGAACATGTATTCGCTAATGCAGGTATGTAAGGCAGGATAGCAGGAAAGTCAAAACTGTAAACGTACATATAAGAATCGGAGGTCCCCATATGGATGAGCATTTTATTTATATCGTACTGGAAATCGTATCGGAAATACCCAAAGGAAGCGTCGCAACCTATAAACAGATTGCGGAGCTGGCCGGCAGAGAGCGAAATGCCAGACAGGTTGGCAAGATTCTTTCCGCTTCCTCTCTATATGGCGAATACCCCTGCCATCGCGTCGTTAACAGTGCGGGTAGAACTGCACCGGACTGGAATGAACAAAAGGATCTCCTCATAGACGAGGGCGTGACCTTTAAACCTAATGGAAACGTTGACCTTAAAGCCTGTCAGTGGAAAATATAAAGCAAGCACCTCTATCAAAAGAACCACTAGCAAAACCCAAACAGAGGCACGCTTAACCTGACGAGTGAACTTCCCAAATTACTGTGTGATAAATTATTTTCAAAAAGAATACAGCAACCTTGCAGTTTCTAATGAGAAACCGTCATTTCCTGAATTCATGCTAACAAATTCGGAAAAAGTGTCTTATAATGTAACTGACAGGGGAATTTTCCCGCAAACTTTACAAGCCAAGGAGCAATCGATTATGGAAAAAAATATACGTCTGGTTATATGTGATATTGACAGTACCCTCGTTACTTCCGAAAGAGAACTGACACCAAGAACGAGAGCTGTCATCCATCAGCTTCACGCAAAAGGAATTTACTTCGGCATCGCATCAGGCCGGTCATTGGATGAACTGGCAAAAAAAGCAGCACTGTGGGGAATCTCATACCCCTTTGATATCCTGATCGGCATGAACGGCTCCGAGCTTTGGGATAACCTTCATCAAAAGGAATTCAGCTACTTTAAAATGAAAAAGGCGTGGATCAAAGAAACAATGGAGCTGATGAAGCTCTTTGATTCTAACTGCTTTATCTATCGTGATGACTGCCTGCTCTGTGAACGCGATGACGCACAAATGCGCAAATCCGCCCTGACCAGTGACAAACATATGGTTGTCGTGGACTCTCTCTCTGTCATGTATGAGCAGGAGAACGCTAAAATCATGTATCGTGTCAAAGAAGATATCGTGGATGAAATCGAACAATATTTGAACCGACATCCCTCTCCTTACTATAAAGGCTTCAAAACGCAGCCGACCCTCATCGAATTTGCAGACAAACGGGTATCCAAAGCCTATGCACTGAAAAAATTCTGTGAATGTAACAGAATAACACCGGAAGAGGTCGTTGCCTTTGGCGATACGACCAATGATAATGACATGCTGGCATACAGCGGTCTTGGTGTCTGTATGATCAATGGCAGTGATGATACCAAAGCGATTGCAGATGATATCACCGCATACAGCAATGATGAAGACGGCTTTGCCAGATACATGGAAGATCATTTCTTGAAATAACAGAGGCATACAGGTGAATATCTCTCGGTTATCCGCCTAAACACAATAGACACATACAGGAACGTGTCTTCATTGATTGTTGCAGCCTGCATGCAAATCCTGATAACCCCCTGCAGGGTCAGAAATTTCATATGGACAAGGAAACACAGCATTCAATCACCAGTACCGACAATACTATACCTGTAGGAATCTCTGGTTTAAGACGATCTACAAACGAACGCATATCCAAAGAACCCGGCCTGCACAAAATGATAAAGCCCATAAAAAAGTATCCGTAAGGGATTCACTTCCATCAGGAATACATCCTATAGCCAGCCGGATACTTTTTACTACGCGATTCTTTCCTCTTGTTATTATCACACAAAATGCAATAACATGCCAATCAACACTTTTCGATTGATAGAGTAAAAAAGTTATGGGATTAAAATCATTCACATATATCTTTAACACAGATTCAATGAGAGTACATTAAATAAGGTATAGAAGTACATTCGTATTCTCAATATTTAATTATCTTCGTTTATTTAATTGTATCTTGATTATACGAATTTTCAAGTTTCTATTATACTTTTAATTTCAATTTAAAAATCCCATAAACTTTTGACTCTATCTTTTCGATTCACATCTACCGCTTTTCCTTTACTCCATACTCTTCAAAGACTCCACCATATCAATATGATTCAATACACGGTTTGTAATCAGATTTACGATAACTGCAAAACCAAAGGACAATATCACCGTATACAGATAGCTTATGGGACGTATCGTCACAGCGAAATGGATCGACGGCATATTCAGCACATACGTAAGGCTCTGTGCAAGTATCGTACCGGCAGGAAGCCCAGCCAGAATACCCAGAAATGTCAGAAGCAGCGTTTCCTTATTCACATAGGAATGCACTTCCTTATCATAAAAGCCCAGCACCTTAATCGTCGCAAGCTCCCGTACCCGCTCTGATATATTTGTTGTGGACAATGTGAACAGAACAACGAAGGCAAGAGCGGCAGCCATGGCTAAAATCAGATAGACAACCGAGGTTATCAGGGAAAAGGAGGTTTCAAACGCATCCTGCATCGACGAAGTGCTTACAACAGACAACACACCCTCCCTGTCCTCCAGCTTCTGCACATAGCTGTCCTTCTGCTGTTTACTGATATCGCCCCTAAAATTCGCCAGCACTGCATTCTCCCTATAAGAACCAAACAGCGACTCATAGGTGTTTTCACTCATATAGATGGTATTTCCCAGATAATTCTGAACGATTCCCGTGACCTTCACACGCTTTTCCTTAAAATCGCTGTTCTGCACACGTATCGTATCCTTCAAAGAAAAATCTAAAACCTGCGATGCATTCTGCGTCACATATACATCGCCCATTTCAAGCGTTACCGGATCACCATCCAAATCCTCCAGTGAGAGATACGAAGCCACATCCGCCTGTTCGGGAAAGACCATCAGCTGTACGCGTTCTTCCTTATTTCCACTGCTCTTGATTGTGGCATTATCCACCAGCAGCGCCAGGCACTCGCTCACCTCATCATCCCTTGAAAGCGATTGGTATACATGCGCATCATCCTTCATCACCATGAGATCATAGCGGTAAATATGCTCATACTGTCTCGGAATCAATGCACTGACGGAATCATTGATCGCCATGGCGCACAGCACCAGCGCACTGCAGCCCATAATCCCGAACACCGTCATCAGCATTCGTTTCTTATAGCGAAACAGATTCCTTGCCGTAACCTTATTCAAAAACGTCAGATTCCTCCATAACGGACGAATCCGCTCCAGCAGAACTCTTGCGCCTGTTCGTGGCGCCTTAGGCCGCATCAGTACAGCCGGCATATGCTTCAGCTCTCCATGAACCGCAATCCACACGGCAACCAGTATCCCGCCGGTAAACAATGCGATTCCACCGATTCCATACCATGCGTCAAACTGCAGACGGTAATTCGGAAGCAGGTATAATGTCTGAAAGATACGGAACACAAACTTCGGAAGCAGAAGGAAGCCGCCGATATCCCCGATGATACCTCCCAGCAAACAGGCACTTCCCGCATACAGGAGATATTTCTTCATGATTTCTATATTTCGAAACCCCAGCGCCTTGTAGGTTCCAATCAACAGGCGCTCTTCCTCCACCATTCTGGTAATCGTCGTTAACGCAATCAGAATCGCAACCGTGAAAAATACAATAGGAAAGGCTGTGCCAACCGCCTCGATGGAAGCCGCATCACTCTCAATATTGCTGTAGCTGGAAAGTGAGGAGCGATCCTGAATGTACCACTTCGGATGCTCAATGGAAGAGGTATCCACATATGCGGCGGCCTGTGGATCAATTGCATATACCGCAAGCTTCATCTGCTCCACCAGCTCATCATAGCGCCTGTCCTCCTGCTGCTGCTTCACATCCTGTTCCAGCGTTTCCTTCGTCCGTTTGATCAGCGCCTCATATTCATCCGAATACGACGCCATATCCCGGCTGCCCTTTACCTGTACATAGGCTGCCGTATAGGCAGGGATAGAAATACCGTCTTCCCTGATAAAGCATACGTAGCGGCTTGCCGAAATGGAACGAAACGACGCTGCCCCGTCTTTATTGTTCAAATCCGAAGGGTCCTGCACGATGGCAGATATGGTATAAGTGCTTCTGATCTGCGATGGTTCATGAAACCGGATCGTATCACCGATCGTTTTTCCGCTGTCATCCGCATAGGTTTTGGAAACAGCAATCTCCTTCTCGTTTT
The DNA here is from genome assembly GCA_012317185.1 of [Clostridium] innocuum. NCBI lineage: Bacteria > Bacillati > Bacillota > Clostridia > Eubacteriales > Clostridiaceae > Clostridium > [Clostridium] innocuum. Next base: position 1,283,901 of record CP048838.1, read on the forward strand.
CAGGCAGCCTCCCCTTCAGGAGATAAGGTGTATTCAACTGTCCGCCCAGTGTCTGTACATCCGTATTCTGTGAACTGCCCTTTACGGAGGTGTACACCGTTTCCCTATAGACACCTTCTGCACGCCCGATCCCATCCGCCTTTCGCAATGCCGCAAGATCGTCCTCATCCAGCCCCATCGTTGACACAATCTGAATATCGAATACCTGCTGTGCATCGTAAAACTGATCCGCACTGTAGCGAAGATCGTCACAGGCAGCCTTCAATCCGCTCAGCATCATGACACCAAGCGCAGTGATAATCAGGATGGAACAAAAGCGCTTCTTGTTGCGGAATATCGTTCTGCGGATATCTTTACCGGATGCTTTCATTATCATCACCACGCAATTTCGGAAACCGGCAGCGGTGTATTGCGTACCATTTCACTGACTGCCCCGTTTTTAAAGCGTATGATGCGATCCGCCATCTGTGCAATAGCCGCATTGTGTGTGATGATGAGAACGGTCATCCCTGCCTGGCGGCTCAGCTTCTGTAACAGCCCCAAAACCATACGCCCGCTTTGATCATCCAGCGCGCCGGTCGGCTCATCGCAAAGCAGCAGCTTCGGTTTTTTGGCAATGGCTCTGGCAATGGCGACCCGCTGCTGTTCTCCTCCGGAAAGCTGCCCGGGGAAATTACTGCTTCGATGTGACAATCCGACGAGCTTCAGAATTTCTCCTGCATCCATGCTGTCCTTCTTCATCTGATTTGCCAGCTCGATATTCTCAAGGGCGGTCAGATTCGGTATGAGATTATAAAACTGAAACACAAAGCCGATATCATAGCGCCGGTATTCCACCAGCTGTCTGTGATTGCAGGCGGTGATATCTCTGCCATCCACAAGCAGTTTTCCACTGGTAGCGGTATCCATACCGCCCAGAATATTCAATGCCGTCGTCTTGCCGGCACCCGATGGTCCCAGGATGACCGCAAGCTCGCCCTGCTCTACGGAAAAGCTGGCACCGTCCAGGGCTCTGGTTACGACTTCTGCACTGTGATAATGCTTTGCGATGTTGTCAAATGTGATATATGCACTCATAAAGTCCTCCATGATTCCTATGAACAATTATAAAATGGAACGTAAAGCGTATCAATAAACAATATGCGACATGCTGTTGAGTGATTGAAATACAGCGGCCGGCATGGTATCATAAAACAAGGTGAAGTGTAACAGAAAAGCTGTGCAGGCAGCCTTGCATGATTAGAAATGAGAATATGCGATACCTGTATAATTATGGTATTCATTCGCAAATCTTATTCCCGTGATACACGTTCCTCATTCCTGCATGAAAAACTTATCAGCCACATATGCAAACAATTCATGAAAGTACGCCTCTATTGAGCCACTATGCAATCTTTCGGATTAAGACAGCATGGCGTAGGGCGGCTTTGCATATGGAAAATACGTGCATATTGATGGATAACAGAGAGCTTCCATAAGCAGATAATCATGACCGTATTCCATACTGTACACAAAAACCTAGAGGCAATCAAAATTCAGCCGGTACATGTTTGGATGACATGCTGTATCCGTCAAAGCATCCGCTTAAACATGTGAAGGCTGCAACGCACAACGCTTTATGAAATCGAAAGAAAGAAGGGGAACGCCGCTATGAAAAAACAGCCGCAGATTACAGAACAGACAAAGGACAAGCTGCGCTCAGCCTTCTGGACGCTTTATTCCAGTAAGCCGATCGATAAAATCACCATAAAGGAAATCACAGATCTGGCAGGCTATAACCGGGGAACCTTCTATTTATACTATAAGGATGTCTATGATATCCTTGCATCTATAGAGGCTGAGCTGCTGCAGGCATCTGAACAGATTCTTGAAACAGCAAGAGAAAGCGAGCTGTCCGGGTTAAAAAATCATATGAGCATGATTATGGAGCTGGCCAGGAAATATTCCGCCTATGTAAGTGTATTGCTGCGGGACCCTTCCAGCAATCAGTTCAGCAGGAAGCTGCGGGAAATGATATGGCCAATACTGCGTCCGTATGTAATTCAGCATCCCTGTACCGAGCAGGAGGAAAGCATTCTGGAGGAATTTTACCTCTGCGGTCTGCTTGCCGCAATTTCAAGCTGGGTCAAAGAGGAGGAGCCGCTTCCCATTGATCAGTTTATCAGCTTTGTGTTATCAACTATACTGCCATTCAGCTGGAAAGCCTGAACACAGGATTGCAGGCAATCAGGAATGTATGCAGGAAGCATATGCATACGGATGCTGCGCATACAGAACCGTGAAATTGTCTGCGGATTATCCACATGTATATAGGATGATCGAGCCAGCTGTGAATTGCATATATGCATACAGGGCTGCAGGAAAATCATGGAACTGTCTTATGAGGTGTGCGCATGAATTTTGAAATGAGATGAGAGGGTGACGATATGAGGATAGCTATTGTAGAGGATGAGCAGGATTTAGCCTTGGAGCTGCATGCACTCCTGCAGAAGCTGGGCAGCCACAGCATTGCGCTGTTTCCCGGAGGAGAGCAGTTTCTATTCGCATGGGAGGAGCAGCCCTATGATCTGGTGTTTCTGGATATACAAATGGAGGGTATGAACGGTTTAAAGATAGCTCGCAAAGTACGGGAAAAGGACGCACACGCCTATCTTGTGTTTTTGACAAATGACCCCTCCTTCGTATTTGAAGGCTATGAGGTAAATGCCGTCCGCTACTGGCTGAAGCCGGTACAGGAGGAAAAGCTCTGTCAGCTGTTGGATCAGCTGGAAGCACCGAAAGCGTATCTGTTATGGTCCATAGATGGAGAACTGCGCAAGCTGTATGAGGAGGATATTTATTATTTGGAAAGTGATGCACATTATGTGCGCTGTCATCACCGCAAGGGGATCTTCCGCATGAAGGGCAGCTTTCAAAAGGAATGTGCCGGACTTTCCGGCGACTTTCTGAGCTGTCATCGCAGCTACTGTGTGAATCTGAATCACATCCATGCACTGCGCAAAGATGGCTGTATGCTGGATAATCAGGAATGCATCCCGGTAAGCAGAGGAATGAAACAGCGGGTGCAGGAGGAAATTATGAAGCGCTGCAAGCGGGATTTGTTATGCAGATTCTGATACTGCTGCCGCTGCTGGTTCACCTGTGGCTGCTTCGGAAGCAGAGAAACAGACTGCTGTGGGAGGCTGCCGCTTCCCTGATTGTCTTTTCTGCACTCCTGTATACAGGGGATCGCCGGCTGTATGCCGCATTTCTTCTGCTTATTTTTATCCTGGATACAGGCGGGGAGTATATCCTGCATATCATCGTACCCGTTTTTATCCTGCTGACCTGGCCGCTTTCGTATGCCCCCTTTGTCTGGACACTGCTGGAGCTTGTGCTCGTACTCTATGATAAGCTGATGATCCGCAGCTATGAACAACAGCTGCAGGAATATCAGAATAAGGTATTTGACCGGCAGGTGCAGGAGGTGGAGCATATGTATACCACCATGCGTGCATGGCGGCATGACTATCATAATCACCTGCAGAATCTCAAGGCGAAGCTGCGGAAGGCGGAGCTGGAGGAATCGCTGAGCTATCTGAATGAGCTGGAACAGGAGCTGGATGATATCCGGCAGCTGGTGGAAACCGGGAATGCCAATATGGATGCAATCCTCAACTCCAAGCTTTCTCTGGCACTGGCGCAGGGAATTGATATCAACGTGAAGGCAAGCGTTCCCGAAAGCATACCGTTTCAGGATACGGATATGTGTGCTCTGCTGGGAAATCTGGCGGATAACGCGGTGGAGGCCTGTGCAAAGGTAAAGGAGCAGCCGTTTTTACGGCTGTATATCGGTCTGTACAAGGGACAGCTGTATATCTCCTGTACCAACGCCACCAGTGAAGCTGTCCGTAAGCTGGATGCGGACTATGTGACAAAAAAACGCGGCAATCACGGACACGGGTTAAAGCGTATGAACCTGATTGTTGAAAAATATGACGGCTTTATACAGCGGAAAAACGAGCCCGGAGTATTTCTTACGGAGATCATGCTGCCGCTGCAGGAATCCGACAGAACCCGAAAGTGAAATGCTGTGGGGAACACAGAGGTATTCTCTGCTGTATGCATAATTACGAACACAGCGAAATCCGCTTTATGTTGTACTGCCCTATATCCGATTATCGAGGAGGTATACAACCATTCGTGTACGAAAATCTGCAATTCGTGCACGTTTTGTTATTATTGCGAGCTTTTGCTTTATACTGCAGTTGTGAGGTGAGAATATGAAAAAAACGATACCGGGAAATATGCTGTATCTGCTTAAAATTTTATGGAAAATCGACCGTCACACCTTTTGGAGCATGCAGCTTCACATACTGCTTGGCGCGATCGTCCCCTTTATTTCTGTACTGATTCCCAGTGTGATTATAAATCTGCTGCTGAAGGAACGCTCGCTATCAGATTTTGTACTTGTGCTGGGAGGGCTGTTGCTGCTGTATGGAATCCTGCAGGGACTGGTAAGCTATTTAAACGAATACAATGCATTTGCGTTTATTAAAAGCCGGGGGTTGTATTTTGTCCGTAACGTATATATGGGAAGAGCACATCTGGACTATGCTCAGCTGGAAAATGAGGAATACAAGAAAATACTGGAGGATGCGGTAGAGGCGATCGAATCCAATAACAGCGGACAGGAGGGAATGTTCCATGACTTCATCATCTTTGCCACATCACTTCTGGGACTGGTGCTGTATGCACTGGCTAGCTCTGGACTCAGTATATGGTTTGTACTTGGTCTGCTTCTGCTAGTGGTTTTGCAATATGCATTGTTTTCCATTGCCAGACATTATGAATATTCACACCGCTCAGAACTGGATGGCTATCTTATCGAAACACGCTACCTGAATCAGATTGCATATGACACAGCGGCAGGCAAGGATATTCGCCTGTATCAGCTGCAGGAGTGGATCAATGATAAATTTGAACATGTAAACCGCCTGATCGCCCGTATTCGCACCAGGGATTACAGTGCCTATATGCTGGTGGATACGCTGGGAGTGCTGCTGGATTTTGTGCGGGATATCGCCTGCTATGCATTTTTGATCAACCGGCTGATTGCAGGAATGGCGATTGATGAGTTTGTATTCTATCTCGGTATTATTTCCGGCTTTTCCCTCTGGTTTAAAAAGGTGGAGGAAAGCTATGCGAGAATGTCGGTGAACAATGTACTCATCAATCGGATGCGTACGGCATTGCATATGAAAAACAGGATGCATCACGGCAGCGGTGTCAAATTGGATCAGAAAGAGATTACGATTACCTTTGATCACGTGTCCTTCTCCTATCCGAATCAGGATAGAAGCATACTGGAGGATGTTTCCTTTACCCTGCAGGATGGAAAAAAGCTTGCACTGGTCGGCGCAAACGGAGCCGGGAAAAGTACGATCGTAAAGCTGATTCTAGGCTTTTATACACCAAGTGCGGGGAATATTTATATCAGCGGCACGGATATATGTGAGCTGGATCTGGATGATTTGTATACGCATATCACAGGTATTTTTCAGGATGCAGTGATGCTCAGCTATTCCATTGCGGAAAATGTAAGCATGCAGGATATTTCTGACACCGATCTACAGCGGGTGAAGGACTGTCTCAAGCGCTGCGGACTCTGGGAGTTTATATCCGCACTTCCGCAGCAGGAGCTGACGCATATCGGCAAGGATATCGAAGAGGATGGAATTCAGCTGTCCGGAGGTCAGAAGCAAAAGCTGTTTATGGCCAGAGCGCTGTATCGCGACTTCGGGTGTCTGTTGCTGGATGAGCCGACAGCTGCACTGGATGCACTTGCGGAAAAAGAACTGTATGAAAGCTATCATGAGCTGACACAGGGAACCTCCAGTCTGTTTATATCTCATCGGCTGAGCTCCACAAGATTCTGTGATGAAATTCTCGTGCTGGATCAGGGGCATATCGCAGAGCGGGGAAGCCATGATGAGCTGCTGGAAAAGCAGGGGATTTATGCGGCGATGTTTCAGGCACAGTCGCAATATTATGAGAAAGAGGGTGACGGATGTGAATGCATGGCAGGAAATTAAAAAATTCACCGGTATAGTCCGGTTGAGCAATTCGCATATTGTCTGGATCTGGGCCGGCTATGGAATTACGAATGCGCTATCTCCGTTTATCACCCTGTATTACTCCGCAGAAATTCTGAATCAGCTGATTGTAAAAGAATATACGGCTGCATTTCAAACGGCGCTTCTCATGTGCACAGGGGTACTGTTCTGTTCCCTGCTGGCAAAGGCGTTTTATAACCGTCTTAAGGTTATCTGCCGAACAGCGGTACAGCGAATTGATCAGAAGCTGCTGTATAAGGCGATGTGCATGGAATATGAGCGTATGGAAACACAGGAAACCATGGATACGCTAAGAAGAACACGCAATTCCAGCAATGGCTCCGGTAAGATTGACTCCGCAATCGAGAATTTCGCATTATGCAGTTCCTCACTCTGTACGATCCTTCTGGCACTGCTTGCGTTAGGTACTTTGATGCTGCAGATTCACACATGGGATATCTATCTCCTTTTGCTGCTGGCGGTTTTGGCTGTATTTCTGTTATTTAAAAATGCATTCGCAAAGAAGCATGGCGCTCTTCTCGAAAAGCTGTGTAAGGAAAATGATCATAATAATGCTCTGGTTAATTACCTGTGGGGTTTGTTCTACAGGATGGAAACGGCTAAGGAAATCCGTCTTTATCATATGGATGCTTTGTTTGAAGCGAAAAATGATGAGCTTATGCAGGATCCGGCTTTCCGCAGCTTCGGCAAGGATAACGGAAAGCTGCTGTTTCAAAGTGATCTGCTGGGGCAGGTGCTTTCCTTCAGTGCCTACATGTATGTAGCTACTCTGGCCATGCGTTCCATCATATCCATCGGGCAGGTGTTGTATATGGCGGGAATTATCCTGAAGGCAGTGGATGCGATTGCAAACTTTCAGGTAGACTATGCACAGCTTCGCCATCAGCTCTCCTATCTGAATGCGTTTTATGATTTCCTGCATCTTCCCAATATGCATTATGACGGAACGCTTCCCATTGAAAAACGGGATGATGGAGAATATGAATTTGTATTCCGTCATGTTTCCTTTCGTTATCCGCAACAGAAAAACGATGTCCTGCATGACGTGAATATCCGGTTTCATGTAAGGGAAAAGCTGGCGATTGTGGGGATGAACGGTGCAGGGAAAACCACGATTGTGAAGCTGCTTTGCCGGCTGTATGATCCAAGTGAGGGAGAAATATTATTAAACGGAATCAATATCCAAAAGTACGATTATGCAGAATATACAAGTATCTTCTCTGTTGTGTTTCAGGATTTTGCACTGTTTTCTTATCCGCTGGATGAAAATGTTGCCGGAGCATCTACACCGAACGAAAAAAGGATTGCGTCTGTCCTGCAGCGTCTGGATATATGGGAGCGCATCAAGTCGTTTACCGATCAGGAGCACAGTCTTCTGTTTACGAATTATGCGAATGGTGTGAATGTGTCCGGCGGAGAGGCACAAAAGCTGGCTATTGCCCGAGCTTTGTATAAGGACGCTCCCTTTGTGATTCTGGATGAGCCAACCGCCGCACTGGATCCGCTGTCGGAAGCGGAAATTTATGAGCATTTCGATATGCTGGTAAAAGGAAAAACAACCCTGTACATCTCTCATCGCATGAGCTCCTGCAAATTCTGTGACCGCATCATTGTTATGGAACAGGGGAAGGTGGAGGAAGAGGGGACACACGATACTCTGCTGAAGGAGAATGGCGTGTATGCACAGCTCTGGAATGCGCAGGCGCAGTATTACAGTGAGTAAGGGTGTTTCTTATGGATTTCTTAAACGTGAACATCTGTTGGTTAAGGCAGCAGCATATGAAATTCTGTAAACCATTCCGGTATTGAAAAGAGAATTCTGAAAAATGGATACCGCCTTTTATTTGTTATTTGAAAACAGGATATATAATAGAAAGTATGCGCTTTAACATTTGCTAACAGAATTTTAAGAAGCGTGATGCTACAATTTACTAATTTATTTAGAATTTCTTAAATAATTACAGCTTTATTGGGTGTCTTTCGTTAGCATATCAATGCTAGTAATTCTAAGTGGCAGTAAATAATTATTCAAATTTTACCAAAAACATGTTATTATATAAATATTGATATATATGTACAATTACTACGTATTATAAATATCTTATTTACAAAGTTATACTTTATGAAATTGTCTAAAAACAGCAGATTATGCTGTTTTTTTTGCATAAGAATAAGGAAAAATGCCCTTTTATACACGTGTTTATATATGTATAGGTTTATGTATAATACATGTGGATTATGTAGCAATTTGAAATATGGGCGTGGTATGCTACATAAAGAAAGAGAAAGCTGGTGAAAGAATAGAATGAATAAAATAAGCATATGAAGCTTAAATAAAAATGTACAAGCTATATGGAGAATTGAATTATGGATAGGAGAGAAAAGCATGAAGAAGATAAAAATGATAATGATTATACTCTGTACTGCTATTTTTATTGCAATGGGATTATCTATAAAAGTAAATGCGAAAAATGCAGTATCTGTTATGGATCAGAAATCACTTGATGATGTATCTAGTGAAGAAAAAGGTCCTATCGATGATATAGATAAAGTAAAAGGAGTTCGTCAAATTATGGCGGCTGGAGTAATTGATGAGAACTTTGCTTCAGCTATATATGATGCTTTTCAAAAGGAAGGTTTTTATGGGGACGATACCAAAACGATACGAGAGATTCTAGGTGAATATTCCAAGAGTATTGATGCTTCAAATAGAGGTATTAAAAGCATTCAGGGCATCGAGTGGTTGAGAAATACCAGGTTTATAGAATTAGGAAATAAATACGATGCACTTAATCCTGAAATTAAGAATGAGATTAGCGATCTCTCTCCTCTTTCAATAGAATATATAAATCGCATCAACCCTTCATCTGATGATGTTTTGAAATGGTTTAAAAATAAGAGTAATCTTGAAATTCAACTAGGGGGGAATCCAATCAAAAATTATGGGAAATGTGTTGGAGGCTTACAATTAACATATGGAGGTAGAGCATTACCGCTTATTCAGTCCAATAATTTAACAGCTATAAAATCAGGAAAGGAAAAGAATTGGAAGGTTGTTAAAAATATTAGACTGCCTGAATTAAAGAAAGATGGATTTGATGTAACGTTTTCAGGGAAAAAGCAAAATGGAAATCAACCTCTTACTAGAATAGAAAAGAGTATAACCACTGTTAACAGTGATGCAGAAATAAATTATGAGGAACTTAATAAGAAAAACTTACAAATTGACAATATAAAACATAGTGGAGATCTTTGGGCTACACTGGGACATGAAGCTAAGGATGCAATTGATTTCTTTAAATATAATTCAATAGGCGGAGGTGTCGATATAAGACTTGATCCGGATTATATCTCATATAGTTATGAGACTACTTTTAGAACTCGTATCTATACACCGGTAATTGCGGAAAGTATAGCAAAAGCCAATATCAAAGTAACGAAACTAATAACAGAAAACAAATCAGGAATAAAAAGAGTGAAGGGAGCAAAATACTATTTATATAATGCAAATACGAATTCGAGATTCTCAGATAAGCAGTATATCACAGATGAGAATGGTGAATTTATGATTGTAGATAATCTCCCCTCAGGAGATTATTACTTACTGGAATTTGAAGCTCCAAATGGATTTAATCTTAATAAAAACAAGGTGAAATTCTCTATTTTTGTAGATAACAATGGAGTTCGTGTAACTGGTGGTGATAAAAACCTGAATGTAAATGCAGGAAATATCCAAGAGGATGTCGATGTGGTATATATTGATCGGTACTCCAACGATGTAGAAGTGAAGATAGAGGAAATTCCAGATGCAGTTTTAGACCATGTTGAAATGAGCTATATAGATCGTGAAACTCAGAAAGAAAAAGAAGTTGAAATTACACAATCCTTTCTGTCTGCACAAGAAGCTTCTGCGTGGTTATCTAATTGGATAAACGTTAATAAAGGAAATGCGGAAAACATAGGCAGTATTGATGGTGAAGTGAAAATAAAAGTATACTACACCTATACAAAAAAGTTAATTACATCTGATTCAAGATCTGTTACAAATGTTGATTTCAATAAAAAGGGTAGCTATAGAGATGATGATAAAAATATTGTATCTCCTTTGGCAGGGGCTAAATTCAAATTAGTATGTACACATAAGCATGATGAAAATTGTAAAAGCAAAGACGGAAAATATAGCAATTGCAGTGATGCACATTCAGATTATACTGATTTTATAACAGAAAGAGGATGTAATTGGAGTAGCGAGGCTATAAGCAACAAAGAAGGAAAAGTTTTGTTTACAAATATTAACAGTGGTGTCTATGAGCTGACGGAAACAAAAGTACCTGAAGGATACAAGGAACCTAAAACATCATGGACAGTAATTGTAGATGCAGCAAATGATAAATTTACAATAGAAGAGGATAATGTTATAAATGACTGCAAATTAGAATGGAATCAAATGGATGGCTTTACGATAATAAACGAGAAACGATTTCAACCAGTAATACCGGATGAACCTACTATACCAAATACACCAGATAAGCCGATATATGAAGAAACTGTAAAACAGAACACACCCAAGACGGAGCAGAAAATAAAATTCAATAAAAATGCAAAAACAGGAGATTATTCAGATATGAGTTTTTGGAGTTTGGCTGCGCTTATATCGGTAATTACTATTTTGATTATAGTGACACAGAAGAGTAGAAATGCAAAAAATAATTAATTAAAAGCAGAATGTTTTCTGCCGTATACCTTTGCTATAAAATGCTGTTGGATAAGGCGGAATTTACATTGGAGGAAATAAAAAAGGTGTCAGCAATACGTTGTTGGGGATTCGTTCATTTCAGCAAGAGGAGCTGGTGCCGTACCAAGGAGTCCTGTATCTTGATTACACAGAGAGAATGTTCCTTTGAATAAAGCTGTTTATGTTAAGTATGTTAGTAAGTGACGTACTCTCACCACTTATGCTAAGACTAGCATAGAAGTGGGAGCTTCTTGTTCGATAGAACCAACGTTCTAAGCATAAGCAAGCTATCCCCGCTCGTCCAGCGGTTCTTTGTAATCCTTATTTCCTAACTCCTATGTAATCGTATGCCTTCATCACGTATATTCTTCGCTGCATTGATATCACGATTCTCTATGTAACCACATATTGGACATTGATAGGTTCTTTCATTTAACCCTATCTTATTCTTTGCTCCACAGTGATTACATAGCTGTGTGCTGGCATACCATTTATCGACCTTTATAAATCGTTTTCCTTCATCTTCCAACTTATATCTTAAATAATTTCTCAAGATCCCAAAGCCATTATCCATAAGATTCTTTCCTAGCTTCAATGCCTGACTCATTGCCTTCATGTCGATATCTTCTACAACAACCATATCCCAGGAATTGGCTATCTTCCTGCTTTCTTTATGTAGAAAATCTTTTCTCTGTTGTCCTATATGGGCATGTAGCCTGGCTATCTTGTTCCTTTGCTTCTTATAGTTATTACTTCCTTTGACCATCTTGGAAAGTTTGCGTTGCTCTCTTGCTAATCGATTCTCACTTGCACGATAAAAATGAGGATAGTCGCATACATGACCTTCACTATCAACATATAGATGTTTTTGCGAATAATCAAGGCCTAATACATGTACGACTTCTTTCCTTTCTACTTTATTTTCATATTCAAACAGACATGTCGCAATATAACGATCCTGCTGTTTGCTTATCGTCACTGCTTTTAAGATCCCCTGTGGTATGCGATGCATACGGATCCTTACATTACCTGCCTTTGGTAAACGTAGATAGGTCGTTTGATTTTGTATCATACTAAATAATCTAATATTTCCATTGACCATATTCGTCGTGTAACTTTGTTTCGCCTGATGCTTTGATTTCCATTTCGGAAAGCCGATATCTGTTTCTTTGAAGAATTTTTTAAAAGCAGCTTCTAAATGAAGTTGAGCGTTTGCTAAGGCCAAAGAATCTACTTCCTTAAGAAACGGATGCTCTTTCTTATAGGATGCAGGTGTCGTTTGTTTCATCTTCTTAGTTTCTTCATAATATTTGATTTTGTCATCTAACATATGATTATATAAAAAGCGAGTACAACCAAATGTTTTGATAAAGAGGAGCTCTTGCTCCTTGTTTGGATAGATTCTAAACTGATACCCTTTTCTTGACACCATTCTTCTCACCTTGACTTTCGATATAAGCTTTGATGATGTCGGTGGTGACTCCTCCTGTACTGATCAAACAGAAACTCTGACTCCAAAATGCCTCTTTCCAAAGTTTTTCACGAATTTCAGGGAACTCCTTTTTCAATAAACGTGAACTGGCACTCTTATATGCATTGATAAACTTTGTAAGACAAGAGTTAGGGTGAGCAGAGAACAGGATATGAATATGATCGACATCATGGTTCCATTCTTGAAGAGAGATGTTATAGGATCTGGCAATATGAAGAAAGATCTCTTTTGCACGATCACTGATGACATCATTGAACACACGACGCCGATATTTCGTTGTCATAATCAAATGATAATGGAGAGCAAATACCGAATGAGCATTACTGTCTAAATAAAGCATAAATACACCTCATTTCGCTATATCGACCGAAACCGTTTTTATACTCATATTATACCACAAAACAGCCTGATTTACCATACTTGTAAAGGGAAAGCCAAAGGAAATATGGCTGCATTCATCCCTCCATCTACTTATCGTCGTAGAGATGGGGGACTTCTGCCTGTTGTTTGTTAAAAAAATATTTAAAGAAAGTAGTTCATACAGAGTCTCTACCTCACATCAGGATACAAGCAAATGAAACACTAAAGAAGAAATAAATTCCTATGATTCGGGAGGTTTATTTCTTCTTTTATATTCAAGGTCAGGGCGAGTTTTGAAGCATCTATGGAATATGCGATCCATCTGCTCTGTACGGAATCTTCAAATCATACTGCACAGCTTGTTATACGTCAGTGGCAAAACGGAAAGCAACGCATAAAGCGGCTATATCCTGGGGAAGCTGGCAATCGCTGTCATCAGCCATGACAGCTCCTATATGCTATGCAGGCTCTCTTGCTATTGAACCGGTAAACCGAGACCACAGTTTACGAAAAAATGTAAAAAAAACTATCTTTTTATTTTCATACAGGGCAAAAAGCGTTAAAATGAATCTGTGCTATGCGCAAAAAGAAAAGAAAGAGTTAATTGGAGGTAAGACATGAGCGGTTTTTTTGGAGTAGCTTCAAAAGAAAACTGTGTACTGGATGTGTTTTTTGGTGTAGATTACCATTCACATCTGGGCACGAGACGTGGAGGAATGGCGATACATGGAGAAAAGGGCTTTGCCCGTGCCATTCATAACATCGAGAATTCTCCGTTTCGTACGAAATTTGAAAAAGATATTGAGGAATTTGATGGAAATCTTGGAATCGGATGTATTTCAGACAATGAGGCACAGCCGCTTCTAGTAAAATCCCATCTGGGATCCTTTGCCATCACAACGGTTGGCCGTATCAACAATCTGGAAGAGCTGCAGAGTCTGTGCTTTGAACGCGGTGTTACACACTTTCTGGAGATGAGTACCGGAGAAGTGAATCCGACAGAGCTGATTGCTTCGTTAATCAATCACAAGGCGACGATTGTTGAAGGTCTGCAGTATGTACAAAGTCTTGTCAAGGGCAGTATGAGCATTCTGCTGATGACACAGTATGGCATTTATGCCGCAAGAGATTTGCTTGGAAGAACACCGATCGTTCTTGGAGAAAAGGAAACAGGTTTCTGTGCAACCTTTGAAAGCAGTGCGTTTTTGAATCTGGGCTACCATCACTACCGTGATCTGGGAGCCGGAGAAATCGTCTTCATCACACCGGAGCGCATTGAAGTATTGCAGAAGCCGAAGGATAAAATGAAAATCTGTTCCTTCCTGTGGGTATATTACGGTTATCCGACATCTACCTATGAGGGCATCAATGTGGAATGTATGCGGAACCGCTGTGGTGAGCTGCTTGCAGGACGTGACAATGTTGACAATGTAGAGGTAGATAGTGTCGCAGGTGTTCCGGATTCCGGAATTGCACATGCTGTGGGTTATTCCAATGTTTCCAGTGTGCCGTTCGCAAGACCGTTTATCAAATATACACCTACCTGGCCGAGATCCTTTATGCCAACAGGTCAGATGCAGCGGAATATGATTGCGAAAATGAAGCTGATTCCGGTACAGGAGCTCATTCGGGATAAGCGTCTGCTTTTAATTGATGATTCCATTGTGCGGGGGACACAGCTCGGCGAAACCACGGAATTCTTATATGAAAGCGGCGCAAAGGAAGTCCATGTCCGCCCGGCCTGCCCGCCGATTATCTTCGGATGTAAATATCTGAATTTTTCACGCTCAAAATCAGAGATGGATCTGATTACGCGCAGAGTCATCCGAAAGCTGGAGGGGGATGATGTATCCAGTGAGGTACTGGCAGAATATGCAGATCCTGACAGCGAACGCTATCAGAAGATGTGTGAGGAAATTCGCCAGCGCTCCAACTTTACATCTCTTCGCTATCATCGCCTCGATGATATGATTGCTTCCATTGGGCTGGACAGATGCAAGCTATGTACATATTGCTGGGATGGCAAGGAAGACGACGAGGAGTAGGGAAAAGAAGCTTCGTCTGCTCTCTGAAGGAGAATAGAGCGGATAGTGATAACATCTTACCTGTTTTTGAAATAATAAAGAATCGGAGATACCTATGCAGTTGATGCAAGTCAGGCATAGGTATCTTCTTTTTTTGTAGGAGCAATATTGCTTTCTGTGTAATTTACTGCAGTAAGACAAAAGAGCCAGTTGCTTTCAAAAACCAAAAGAATACAGCGCATGTGCTTGACAGCTAACGATTATTAGCCTATACTGATGATAGAAAGCTAATGATTGTTAGCCGAAGGGAGAATACAATGAAACAGTTATCCACAAAGGAGCGTATCCGTACAGAGGCGCTGCATCTGTTTGCACAATATGGATATGATGCAATCAGTGTCGCACAGATTGCAAAGGCGGTAGGCATACAGGCTCCGTCCTTATACAAGCATTATGCAAGTAAGGAGGACATATTCCTTGCCATTATAAAGGAAATGGAGAAGCGCTATGCGCAGCATGCTGCCGGGATGCAGATCAATGGCAGTAATGCTATGGAAGACGGAAAGCTGTATACCCGGATTACCGATGAGCAGCTTGTCGATATGGGCATACATATGTTTTCTTATTTTCTTCACGATGCGTATGAGAGCAGCTTTCGGAAAATGCTGAATATGGAGCGCTACCATAATCAAAGACTTGCAGAGCTGTTTCAAAAGCAGTATTTCGATGATGCAATTGCATATCAGACAGTGATTTTTCAACACTTGATGAAAGCAGGTATTCTGAAGCCGCTTGATCCGCAGATTACGGCACTGCAGTTTTATTCACCAATCTTTCTGCTGCTTCAGCTATGCGATTCCAACCCACAGTATGAACGAACGGCAATTGAACTGCTTCAGAAGCATATTCGACAATTTCTGAAGCTGAATTCTACAAAGGGTGACTGATATGAAGGTTACGCTACTACATGGTCAGAATCACAGGCAGTCATCGTGGCATGCGGCACACCTGCTGCTGGAGCAGCTGCCGGTGGAAACCCTGCATGAATTTTATTTACCTAAGGATATGCCGCATTTCTGCTGCGGCTGTTATCGCTGCATGGAGCTGGGAGAGGACTTCTGCCCGCACACAGCATATATGGCTCCTATTATGAAAGCGATGAAGGAAGCTGATTTACTTATATTTACAACGCCTACCTACTGCTTGCGAACAAGCGGTTCCATGAAAGCATTTCTGGATCACTGCTTTCTAAATTTCGTTGTACATCGTCCCCTGCCTTCCATGTATGATAAGCAGGCGGTAATCTTGGCCTCCGGTGCAGGCAGCGGGATGAAAAAGGCCGCAAAGGATATACGGACGAGTCTGACAGGATGGGGAATCTCCCACATAAGCTGCTACGGCTTTCGCTCCAAGGCGACTACATGGGAAGCAGTACCGGAAAGCATCAAACGAAGACTGACGACAGACCTTGCAAAGCTCGCCGGCCGTATCAAACGAAAGCAGCACCATAAGCGTATCAGCTGGAAACAAAAGCTGATGTTTCATGCAATGCGACAGATGCAAAAGCACGGGATGGGGGCAGGAGAGCTGGACTATCAATACTGGAAGAAGCGTGGATGGCTCGAAAGCAGTCGCCCATGGACGGATGATGAATAGAATACGTGTATTTACTTCCGGCGCACTCCTTGCATTTGCCTGCTATTGTGTGCTGTTTGATAGAAATCTGCCCTTTTCGCTTCCTTTCCCTGTTTATGCTGCCGCGTTTCTTTACTTTAGCGTGTTTCCGATAAAGGATATGCTGTCTTTCTGCAATACCACCTTGTATAAAGGTCGGCAGTTTCAGAAAAATTATGAGGCCGGGGAGGAATCCATGCAGGTGCTTTTCACGGAAAAACGCAGCTATGACCGGCGTGCTGCCGGCGCAATGTTGTTCTGGCTGACCTTTCTCGCTATCCCCGGCTATCTGTACTGTAACGGTCTTCTCGATCGGATCTGGATATTCCTCCTGTTTACTCTCTCCAATTTTTCTGTATTCTTCGCCATATTCGGCTGGTGCCCGTTTCATTCCATCTTCATTCGTCCGGACTGCTGTATGGAATGCAGAATCTACAACTGGGACTCCTTCTTCCAATACAGCTTTCTGATCTTCTTTCCCAATGTATTCACCCTCACACTGGTTCTGCTCGGTGTGCTGTCCCTGATAGTTTGGGAAATTCGACATGCACTGCATCCGGAGCGCTTTTACAAATGCAGCAATGCACGTCTTACCTGTGAAAACTGTGACCTTGACGGCTGCCGAAAACACAAGAAAAAACTGTTTCATAAGACGCTGAAAGAAGAATATAGAAACAAATGAATGGATAACGCTGCTGTAAAGGATCAAAAGGTCATAAAACAGCCGGGTATTTTTGGATTATCAAAATCTGCTCTTGACGAAGCAGCATCGTGTGAGTATCATAAATACTAGCATTTAAAAAGGGAGAGTAGAAATTTTATGGAGGTAGCGGAATCAAAGAATTTAATGACAGAGGGAACGATATGGAAGAAAATCATATTCTTCGCCCTTCCCCTGTTTTTGGGAAATCTGTTTCAACAGCTGTATAATACAGCGGATTCATTGATTGTAGGAAATTTTCTCGGCAGCAATGCACTGGCTGCCGTCAGCTCGTCGGGAAATCTCATCTTTCTGATGGTCGGCTTTTTCAACGGTATCGCAATCGGTGCAGGGGTTGTGATTGCCCGTTATTTTGGAGCCAGAGATATCGACAATATGCAACGGGCGATTCATACAACAGTCGCCTTCGGTCTTGTTTCCAGTTTGATTCTAACGGTGCTCGGCGTACTTCTGGCACCTCAGATTCTGATCTGGATGGATACACCGGCGAATGTTCTGCCGCAGTCGGTAACCTATTTCCGCATTTATTTTATGGGCTCTCTGGGGCTTGTCATGTACAACATCTTTGTGGGCATCCTGCAGGCGGTAGGTGACAGTAGACATCCGCTGAATTATCTAATCATTTCATCAATTATCAATATCGTGCTGGACATCGTATTGATCGTTGTCTTTCACATGGGGGTTGGCTCTGCGGCCTTTGCGACGATTCTTTCGCAATTCGTCAGTGCATTTCTGTGTATGAACCGGCTGCTGCGGACAAAGGACAGCTATCGGCTTTCCCTGCGCAAAATTCGCTTTCACAAAGATATGCTCGCACTGATTATCCGCTATGGTCTGCCAAGCGGTCTTCAGAATTCCATCATCGCCATCGCCAACGTGGTCGTGCAATCCAATATCAACGGCTTTGGGGAAATGGCAATGGCCGGATGCGGAGCCTATTCAAAAATCGAGGGGTTTGCGTTTTTGCCAATTACCAGCTTCACCATGGCACTGACAACCTTTGTCGGTCAGAACCTGGGGGCACGTCAATACGAACGTACGAAAAAGGGCGCAAAATTCGGTATGCTGTGCTCCATGGCGATTGCAGAGGTGATCGGAATTGTCATTTTTCTGGGGGCACCGCTATTGACAGCTGCCTTTAACAATGATCCGCAGGTGGTAATGTTTGGAACCGAGAGAGCCAGAACCTCGGCAATGTTCTTCTTCCTGCTGGCTTATTCACACTGCATATCCGCCATACTGCGCGGTGCCGGAAAATCCATGGTACCAATGATTGTCATGCTGCTGTTCTGGTGTGTGGTGCGAGTGACCTTTTTAACGGTTATGATTCACTTTTTGAATGATATCGCCGTTGTATACTGGGTATATCCGCTGACATGGTCCTTAAGCTCCATCGCCTTCTTCCTATATTATCGTAAGGTGAACTGGATGCATGCGTTCGAGGCGGCCTGAGACACACACACTTGTTTCCAACCGGAAGGCCTGTATGCGCGTCATAGTAGCTATGACATTTTTCGCTAGTTGCAGGATAGGAGTTCAAAATATTTGCCTTTTAATTCCAAACGGCTTCAAAAAACGCTTCAAATCCGGGCATGATGACATACTGAGCTGAAAAGACTTTACAGAGATGAACATACATATTGAATGAAGGAACAGGTAACCTGCATGCGGGCACGCTGTTCTTTTTATATGCGGTTTTTATAACATTAAGGAAGCATACAGCTGTAGGGCAAAGAATACAGCGGCTTTTGCTTCATGCGATATCTGCCGAGAACGTACGGTGAAATATGAAATTGCCTGTTCGCTATTGACAGGGAGCAGCTACAAACGGATAACGCCCCATCGATTAGGAAGCTGACAAAATTCTTTTCTTTTTTCCTCAGAACTCTTATAATGAAAAGAGCAGCTCAGAAAGAACAACAATACGTGATGCTTTACGCTGGATACTATGAAAGAAGTGAAATGATGAACAATATAAATATCGGAATGCTGGCACATGTGGATGCCGGCAAAACAACGCTGTCGGAAAGTCTGCTGTATGTGTCCGGGAGTATTCGTCAGCTGGGACGGGTGGACCATGGAAATGCCTTTCTGGATTATGATGCACAGGAAAAGGATCGCGGTATCACGATTTATGCCAAGCAGGCAATCTTTGACTGGAAGGATACACGCATTACCCTGCTGGATACACCGGGACATGTGGATTTTTCCGCAGAAATGGAGCGGGTGCTTCAGGTGCTGGACTATGCAGTGGTGATCATCAATGCACTGGATGGCATACAGTCCCATACGGAAACGATCTGGAAGCTGTTGCAGCACTATCATGTTCCTGCACTCGTATTTGTGAATAAGATGGATGTCAGCCATACAGAGCGCACACAGATCATGGAGGATTTGAAACGGCATCTGGATGAGCATTGTGTGGATGTTACCCTGCAGGATGAAGCATGTCAGGAGCAGCTGGCCATGTGCAGTGATGAATTGCTGGAAAGCTATATGGAAACAGGAGGAATTACCGATGAGCAGCTGGCGGATGCGGTTGCGCAGCGAACCATCTTTCCCTGCTGCTTCGGCTCTGCACTGAAAATGGAAGGAATTCAGGAATTTCTTGATATGTTAAACTCCTGTACAAAGGCTCCGGCATATCCGGAAGCATTTGGTGCCCGGATATTTAAAATCAGTCGGGATGAGAATGGAAACCGTCTGACGCATATGAAAATCACCGGCGGCAGTCTCAAGGTAAAAACGAAGCTTGCGGAGGATGAAAAGGTCGATCAGATTCGTCTGTACTCCGGAACCCGTTATCAGCTTTGCGAGGAGGCATGCAGCGGCTGTGTATGTGCAGTAAAGGGATTGACCGATTTTCATGCAGGAGATGGTCTTGGCTTTGAAAGGAGTCGGCAGGAGGTTCAGCTTACCTCGTTTATGAATTATCGTGTGCAGCTTCCAACGGGCTGTGATCCCTTTGTCATGCTGAAGCAGCTGCGCCAGCTGGCGGAGGAGGATCCACAGCTGCATGTAAGCTATGATACTCATTTGAAAGAGCTGCATGTACGGCTGATGGGGGATATTCAGACCGAGGTATTAAAGCATACCATACAGGAGCGTTATCATACCGCAGTGGACTTTGATGAGGGCAGTGTTGTATATAAGGAAACGATATTGAACACAGTTGAGGGGATTGGCCATTATGAGCCGCTGCGTCATTATGCAGAGGTGCATCTTCTTTTGGAGCCCCTGCCGAGAGGAAGCGGTCTGCTCTTTGAAAGTGACTGTAAGGATGAGGTGCTGGACCGTCACTGGCAGCGTCTTATTCTGAGTCATTTGCAGGAAACGGAGCATGTCGGCGTTTTGAGCGGGTCTCCCATTACCGATATGAAAATCACCCTGCTTTGTGGCCGTGCCCATCAAAAGCATACCGAGGGTGGAGATTTCCGGCAGGCAACCTATCGGGCATTGCGGCATGGACTGCGCAGTGCAGAAAGCATACTGCTGGAGCCTTACTATGAATTTACCCTTCGCATTCCCCCTTCCTGCGTCAGCCGTGCGGTATTTGACATCGAGCGCTTTCACGGTACCTTTACCCTGCAGGAGGACAGTGGGGAGATGAGTGTCATCAGCGGCAGTGCACCGGTACGGAAGCTGCAGAGCTATCCACAGGAGGTATATGCCTATACCAAGGGGAAGGGACGCCTGTTCTGTACACTGAAGGGCTATGAGGCGTGCGCAGATGAGGAGGATGTGCTGAAGGAAGTGGCATATGACTGTGATGCAGACATGGATCATCCGTGTGGTTCCATCTTCTGTTCTCATGGAGCGGGCTATTATGTGCCTTGGAATGAAGTGAAGCAGCATATGCATATGCAGAGTGACTGGGGCCGTATGCAGCTGAAAAGGGAAAGCTATCAGAGCTATACGGCAAAGCCTGTGGATGAAAAGGAGCTGGAGGAAATCTTTATCCGTACATACGGTCCGATCAAGCGAAGACCACCGCAGAAAACGAAACCCGCCTCGAATATTATAGATTTGGAAAAACAGAACATTTGCTATCAGCCGCTCCCGGAATGCCTGCTGGTGGACGGATATAATGTGATTCACGACTGGGAAGAGCTGAAAGCCATGGCAAAAGAGCATCTGGATGCGGCACGGCATCGATTGATCGACATCATGTGCAGCTATCAGGGGTATCGCGGCTGTGAATTGATTCTTGTCTTTGATGCCTATAAGGTAAAAGCAGGTATCGGCTCCTCTCATAAAGAGGGAACGATTCATGTTGTGTATACAAAACAGGCGCAGACAGCCGATATGTATATTGAACAGGCAACGCATCAGCTTGCGAGTGAATTCCGTGTAACTGTGGCAACCTCTGACGGTATGGAACAGCTGATTGCCAGCGGACAGGGGGCATCCCGTATGTCATCCCGCCAGCTGTATGCCGAGGTATTGCGCATGAAGAACACCTCGGTAAAGGAATTTGAGCGGAAGCAGCTGCGCGGCGGTGCGGAGCCGCTGAAAAAACTGCGGGAATACCGGATTGAGGATGCTGATGAGGAAATGAAATCATAAAACAAAAGCACCGGAAAACATGGTATGATGGAAGCGTCAAAGGTTCCTTCTGCAGAAGATCTGTGCAGGTTTTGATATAGAAAATACATCGCTGTAAGGGATGGTACTGCAATGTATCGCCTTTCTACCGGTGTTTTTTCATATCCATCATGTACTCACAAGCCTATCCGCTGTAGAAGGAAACAGGGCTGAACAAAACGAAAAAGAGACCCTCATGCTGCAGAGCATATAAATGAAAATGCCATGGAATCAAAACAGACCCTATTGTGCCGGCATGCAGACTGCTTAAATTTCTCTTTGTGCAGGACATCAAAACCATGGTATGCGCTTGGTTTCTGAAAAGCAAATACCCGCTATGATTCTACAGCGGCTTCATTTCTGTGTGCCGGAATAGAAAGCTTTTGAAAAACGGTATACACAGCAGTCCTGTGTTTTTTCTTTGTATGACAGGGGTAAAAGGATGCAGAGTGTGATAAAATAGAAAAAAGGACAAGAGCATATGGCGGCAGCTTATCCTGATACAGGCGTTATTCAGAGTACCTGTGTTTGGGTGTGCCGGCCTAAAAGGAGGTAAGACCATGCACCGACTATCATGGAATAGCATAACAAGCGAAACACGGATTCCGCAGAAAACATCCGCAAATGCAGGGAAATACCGCAGTGAAATTGAAAGTGACTATCATCGGATCATCCGCAGTGCATCCTTTCGCAGACTGCAGGATAAGACACAGGTATTCCCGCTTGACAACAGTGATTTTGTGCGCACAAGACTGACGCATTCTCTGGAGGTATCCTCCATCGCAAAGCTGATTGGCAAGCAGGTATGCATACAGGTGCTTGATCAGCAGCTGGCACCTGCCGGGGATCAGCCGGATTCCTTGAAGGTTATTGAAATTCTCAACTGTGCAGGTCTTCTGCATGATATTGGCAATCCGCCCTTCGGTCATTTTGGAGAAAGTGCAATTCGCAACTGGTTTGAGAAAAATCTATCCCTGTTACAATTCAAGCAACGGCCTTTACAGGCATGGCTGGATGAGCAGCAGCAGGCAGACCTTCTGTATTATGAGGGCAATGCCCAGGCGCTGCGTATAATCACAAAGCTGCACCGTCTCACAGGACGAAGCGGTATGCATCTGACCAGCAGTGTTATGGATACGATTATCAAGTACCCGGTGAACTCTCTGGAAAAGCTGGCAGAGGATACAAAGGAAAAATCAAAGCGCAGTCTGCTCAGAAAAAAGGTCGGTTACTATCAGAGTGAAACGGATCAGTTTCTGGAAATCAAACAGAATACCGGTACAACGGGCTGCCGGAATCCGCTGTGCTTTATACTGGAGGCGGCAGACGATCTGGCTTATACCTTTGCGGATTTGGAGGATGGCTATAAAAAAGGTCTGTATTCCTATGAACAGCTGCTAGATGTAATCGTGGAAGCGCAGGATGAGCGGGGAGCGGAGCTGCTGCGGCAGGGGCTGGAGGAAGGACGCCAGCTGAAGAAAACGAGTGAGAAGGGCTTCGATCCTTATCAGCACGCAGTTTTCACATGGCTGACAAAGAAACAGCTGTTCAGTATTTCCGGTGTGTCTGATGCATTTTTGAAGCATTATGATGCGATTATGAACGGGGAATTTGATCAGGAGCTGCTTGCGGTAAGCAAGGAGGGACAGCTGATCCGAAGTCTGAAGCAATTCGCCTTTGACAGAGTTTATAATGATGCCGCAATATTAAAGCTCGAGCTGATGGGGAATGAAATCATCACCTTTCTGCTGGATCGCTTCATGGATGCACTGCTGCCCTATGACAGCGGCTTGAACATGAGTGAAATACAGGAAAAATACATTGATCTGCTTTCCGGAAACTACCTGAATACCTACCAGTATACTGCACAGGATAAGGAGGATGGCGAACGGCTGTATCTGCGTTTACTGCTGGGAGCGGATTTTGTGTCCGGCATGACAGACAGCTATGCAATCCGTCTGTATCAGGAGCTGAAAGGAATCTAGGTGATGCTATGAAGCAGGAAATCTTTGAACAGCTGAAAAGGGAGCTATGCGCCTGCCGGCTCTGTGAAGGAAAATTTGACCATGAGCCGCGTGCGATTTTTCAGGGGGCGCAGGATGCAAACATCATGCAGATTTCACAGGCACCCTCTATTCATGTACATAACAGTGGTCTGCCCTTCCATGACGCCAGTGGGAAAAAGCTGCGCAGGGAATGGTATCAAATCGATGATGCACAGTTTTATGATGAGCATAACTTCTATATCGCTTCCATGGGACACTGCTATCCGGGAAAGGGGAAACAGGGAGATAAAAAGCCTCCCAGAATCTGTGCCAGAACCTGGCTTATGCGTGAGCTTGACGCGGTGGATAATCAGCTGTATATCATCATCGGGGCAATGGCCGCAAGGGAGCTGTTTCCTGAACGAAGCTTTGAGGAGCTCGTATTTCACGATCAGCAGCTGCGTGGAAAGCCGACTCTGGTGCTGCCGCATCCATCTCCACTCAATGTACGCTGGATGAAGGAGCATCCGCAGTTCGAAGCGGATCGCCTATTGCATATCCGAAGGCTGATACATAGGGCTTTGCAGCTTTGAAGGCAGGATTTCCTGTTGGATATCACCATATTCTATCGGAAAGACAATTAAGAATTGCAGGAAGCAGGATGCCATACAATGGGCATACTGCATGGATGTAAGGCTTTCTGTATTATCATGAGCAGTCCTGCACAGGTATGTTATACAGCAGTAGGGCTTAGAATAAGGAGTGCCGTTTGCTTGTTGCACAAAGCAGCATGCGGGTGCTCCCTTTTATTCGTGAAAAAGTAAACCTAAGGACCAGCAGCTTCCGGTGATGTGGGAAGGCATACAGGCGCTGAAAGCAGCCATTGCAGAAAATAAAAGAGCTGTATCTATCAGACGGTATAGATGATTGCTATGGTGCATTAAGTAAGGAACCTGCTGTGCCTGTTTGTTTGCACATCCGGCAGGGGTAAGCAGATTTCTGTGTTATTTTCCATAAACAGGAAAAAAGTTTACTTTCTTTATGCAAATCACTTTAAAAAATAAAGTTGCTATGGTATAGTATGGATGTAAAGCAGGGAAACACATGCTGCAGGAGGTATTTATGAAATCTTACGACGCAATTATCATCGGCTTTGGAAAGGGTGGAAAGACCCTTGCTGGATATATGGCAAAACAGGGAAAACGGGTGGCAATGATTGAAAAATCAAATCAGATGTATGGAGGTACCTGCATCAACGAAGGCTGCATTCCCTCAAAGTCCCTAATCATACAGGCAGATAAGCAGTCCTATGGGCAGGCGGTAGAGCGCAAGGAAGCACTCATCGAGAAGCTGCGAAAGAAAAATTTTGACAAGCTGGATTCTCTGGAGCTGGTCGATGTCATCACGGCAAAGGCTTCCTTTGTCAGTGACCACGAGGTACATGTACAGGGGGCAGGTGTGGATGAAACCCTCTATGGAGACTATATCTTCCTCAATACTGGTTCTGTTTCAAACATTCCCAATATAAAGGGGATACACGAGGCACGGCATATTTACACAAGTGCGGAAATGATGAAGGAACGCAGTCTTCCTGCAAAGCTGGCCATTATCGGCGGCGGCTACATCGGTCTGGAGTTTTCCAGTATGTATGCACGCTATGGAAGCACAGTCACTGTATTTGAGCATGGAAGCCGTCTGGTAAAGCGTGAGGATCAGGATGTTGCGGATGAGATTCAGAAGGTGCTGGAGAAGCAGGGGGTAGGCTTCGTATTTGAAAGCAGTGTAAAGGAGTTTGCCAATGAAGGGGAACAGGTTGTGATTACGTATGATGATGCGCATGGTATACAGCAGAAGCTTACAGTGGATGCAGTCCTGCTGGCGGCCGGAAGAAGTGCCAATACAAAGCAGCTCCATCTGGAGAACACCGGAGTAAAGCTGGATCAGCGCGGCAATGTCATCGTGAATGAGTATCTGCAAACCAGTGTGCCTCATATATATGCGATGGGTGATGTAAAGGGTGGATTGCAGTTTACCTACATTTCTCTGGATGACTATCGCATTGTGAAGGATCATCTCTTCGGAAACAAGCAGCGAACTACAAAAAATCGCGGTCATATCGCTTATTCCGTATTTATTTCACCAACCTTCTCCCGTGTGGGACTGAGCGAACAGGAGGCACGGGAACAGGGCTATGCCGTAAAAACGGTTTCCATGCCAGCCGCAGCAATTCCACGAGCGAATGTCATTTCACAGCCCGATGGTCTTTTAAAGGCGGTTATTGATACAAAAACAGATCAGATTCTAGGCTGTGTACTGTTTTGCGCAGAATCTGAGGAGGTTATCAATTTTGTACAGCTGGCTATGAATCAGAGGCTGACGTACCAGGAGGTCGGAAATCACATCTTTACACATCCGACGATGAGCGAGGCCCTGAATGATTTATTCAGCTGATAAAGCGGTTTAAAGCATTCGAAAGAAATGAGGCAGGAGGCGTGTCAGGAAGCTGTAGCTTTCTTCTATGGTTAGGAATTCTCATGATGCAGCCCTGTCTATCTTGTAAACAACATAAAATAAAGGAGGAAAACATGATGTCAAATGTAATACATGCAAAGGAAGCGGAATTTAACGAACTGATTCAAAAGGAGGAACTGGTACTGGTGGACTTCTTCGCTACCTGGTGCGGGCCATGTAAGATGCTGGCACCGGAAATCGAAAAGCTGGCAGATGAGTTAGAAGGAAAGGCGAAAATTTTAAAGGTGGATGTCGATCAGGAGCAGGCACTGGCTATGCGCTACGGGGTACAGTCCATTCCAACGCTGATCGTATTCAAAAACGGCGTACAGACTGAAAAGCGCCTGGGCTATCAGCCGTATCCGAAATTGAAAGAAATGTTAAACAGATAGGAGAATAGAATGCTGAATCCCAACGACGTATTAAGCCATATCAGCTTTCTACTGGTCTTTCTGGAGGGCTTATTATCCTTTTTATCACCCTGTGTATTGCCGCTGCTGCCTGTCTATATGGGGTATCTGGCAGGGCAGGATCAAGAGCAGCCGCATTCGCAGCGCAGAATTTTCCTGCTGACGGTCAGCTTTGTCATCGGAATTTTTACCGCGATACTGCTGATGAATATTTCCGTACATGTGCTGAGCAGCTTTTTCAAGGATCACATGGTGTATTTCGTACGAATCGGGGGTATCCTGATTGTGCTTCTTGGCCTGCATCAGCTGGGAATCTGGAAATTCAAAAGTCTGGAGCGCACATGGAAGCTGCCGTTTCAGAAAAAAGGAAGTGTGAATGCAGTTATTGCCTTTCTGATGGGCTTTACTGGACACCTTGTATCGGACCTGCGCTGTCTTCCATTTTGCTGCTGGCGTCATCCTCCGGCAGTCTTTGGGTGTCCACCTTCCTGATGATTGTATACGCACTGGGGTTTACAATTCCCTTCCTGATATTGGGATTGTTTACCGGAAAGGTACTGCACTGGATTTCCAATCATAAGAATATCATGAATATTGCTGTCAAGCTGGGGGCTGTTATCTTAATTGCAATCGGTTTGATGATGTTTACCGGTAAAATGAATACCATCAGCTCGTACATGAGTACCTCGGATAAGGCAACTGCCAAAAAGGATACGGATACGGCCACACCAGAGCAGGAAGAGGAGGCTGCGGATACTCCGGATGCACAGACCTCGGCGGAACAGCTGGATTTTGTTCTGACGGATCAAAACGGAAAACAGGTATCCCTTGGCGATTACCGGGGAAAGGTTATTTTTCTGAATTTCTGGGCAACCTGGTGCCCGCCGTGTCAACGTGAGCTTCCGCATATTCAGGAGCTGTATGAGAAGTATAGGAATAGTGATGAGGTAGCTGTTTTGACGGTGGTGAATCCCGGCGGTCAGGAGAAATCTGCGGAAGGAATTCGGGCATTCCTTGATGAGCATGCATATTCCATGCCGGTTTTGTTTGATGATGGCTCCATGTATTATTATTTTCAGATAACAAGTATGCCGACGACGTTTATGATTGATAAGAACGGGAAGCCGTTTGGCTATATCAAGGGACAGCTGACGCCGGATATGATGGAGAATATGATACAGCAGACATTGTCAGGAAAAAAATAAGGAATTGATGGTATATATGGAAAGGGTTATATAAGGTGATGGTATGAAAAAACAGTATGATATGCATTGCAATATCGCACAGACACTCAATCTGATCGGTGACAGATGGACACTGCTCATTTTGCATGCAGTACGTGAGGGGAGACGCACATATAAGGATTTGCAGGAGGGGCTGGAGGGAATACCGACAAATCTGCTGTCCAGCCGATTAAAGTCCTTGTGCGAGGATGAGCTTCTCAGCTGCAGCCTGTATCAGGAGCATCCGCCGCGCTATCAGTATGAGCTTACGGATAAGAGCAGGGATCTGGATGATATTTATAATGCGATGATGATCTGGGGGGACAGGCATCTGCATAAGAGCTATAAGTGTCTGAAGCATAAGGATTGCGGGGGGGCTGTTGATATACAGTATGTATGTAGGGAGTGCGGAAAGGTCATACGAAAAGAGGACCTGATTGCGAAACCGGTTGAGGGGTGAAGCGGGTACAGCTGGCACGGGCTGGCTGTATCTTTTTTGTATGCATTCCTGGAATTTGAAAAGATTAACGATAAAGTATATGAAAAATATGATATGATAGTAGCTGAGGTGAGTCTTTCATGAAATTGATGTTTATTATTGCAGGAGATGAGTATGCTGCCGATATTTCGGAAAAGCTCAAAGAGCATGCATTTATGGCGACAGAGGTTGGAAGTACAGGTGATTTTCTGCAATATGGACAGACCGTTTTGCTGCTGGGGGTGAATGAGCAGGATTGTGACAGAATTTTATCAATTCTCG
Source organism: [Clostridium] innocuum (assembly GCA_012317185.1). Lineage (NCBI taxonomy): Bacteria > Bacillati > Bacillota > Clostridia > Eubacteriales > Clostridiaceae > Clostridium > [Clostridium] innocuum. The sequence goes on from CP048838.1 coordinate 1,312,496, forward strand.
ATCCGGAAGCTGACTGGAAGGGCACAGAACACGGATTTCCGTTTCATGAGGAGGTTTCTATATTTGTCACGGATGTAAATGATTATGTGAAGGTAAATGCATAGGGATGGTCGGTTTATTTCGGGCTTTAAAATAGATGACAGAGCATCCTTTTCTTTTGGAGTATTTGATTAAAAGGCCTTGTTTTAAAGGGTTTAAAGGGGTTCGATTTCGTTGGATAAAAAAAATCAAAAAAATTCAAAAAAGTTGTTGACATAAAAAAAGTCTAATGGTATTATATATGAGCGCTGATGAGAACGGCGCGAAAAAAGAAGTTCAAAAAAACGTGGAGGCTTAGCTCAGCTGGGAGAGCGTCTGCCTTACAAGCAGAGGGTCGGGGGTTCGAGTCCCTCAGCCTCCACCATAAAAATGTGCCGACTTAGCTCAATTGGTAGAGCAACTGACTTGTAATCAGTAGGTTGTGGGTTCAATTCCTATAGTCGGCACCATCTTTTAAAAAAGATTCGGGGAGGTAGCGAAGTGGCTAAACGCGGCTGACTGTAACTCAGTTCCTTTTGGTTCGGCAGTTCGAATCTGCCCCTCCCCACCATCTTTTATTGGGGCATAGCCAAGCGGTAAGGCACCAGACTTTGACTCTGGCATTCCACTGGTTCGATCCCAGTTGCCCCAGCCAATTAAATTCAACATATAAATGACCCGTTAGCTCAGTTGGTAGAGCATCTGACTTTTAATCAGAGGGTCGGGCGTTCGAATCGCCCACGGGTCACCATTTATCTGTTGCGGGTGTAGTTCAATGGTAGAACTTCAGCCTTCCAAGCTGACTACGTGAGTTCGATTCTCATCACCCGCTCCATTATGAGTAAGATTTCTGCTCAGAGCCAATGGCTCTGGGCATTTTTATTAAATCTTACGAAATTCGGAAGCGAGTTCGTTTGATATATACACGGGATGTGTAAGGAATATTTCTCCTTATACATCCTTTTTTCTTTTCCTCCACCGTTGTGTATGATCTTTGAAAATAGAATAGCGAGTACTAAAACAAGAAGTGAGCGACATCTGATGATACGCCACGACGGCATTATCCTTCCTCTCATGGATTCCATAATGCAAGAGCGATACCTATCAGGCAGAAAAAGCGGTCTCGAAAGCCGGTTCGCCATGACCTTCGTATAATGATACTTATAATCAAAATGCCCCGTGGAGGGGTTGGTGTGATTCCAATGAATGCTAGCGATAGCTGTTTAGTGCTGCCCATGCCGAGGGATACGAAAGATATCGGTGTTTTGACTTTTATAGTTTTATAAACGGGTCTTTGACTCGTTGTTACATAGAACTGCTGAGACTTTTTTGCTTTCGGCAGTTTTCTTGTACCAACAAGTCAAGATATGGCTTTGTAGATACAATACGGAAAGGAGGATTGCAAATGCCGCATGAAGATGAAGACCGATGTGTCCATGGTACCTGTGTCTGGTTCAGCGATGAAAGAGGCTATGGTTTCCTATTGTCTGACGGTGGTGTTTCCAGTATGGTACATTACACGAACATAAAGGAACCCGGCTTCAAGAGACTCTATAGAGGGCAACGCGTGGTCTATGAGGAACTTGATACAGAAAAGGGCAAATCAGCTCATCGGGTAAAATATGAAAAAGATTTCACTTATATAGCAGATCATCGCGATGATCTGGCTGCTTGAGAAATAAAAGAAGATCAGAAGAAGATAGCGGAAGAAACCGCACGGAGGAAAAAACTATTATGAAAACGATCGCGATCTATAACATCAAAGGCGGAGACGGGAAAACGACCACCGCAAAACACCTGGCTGTCGGACTTGCAAAAAAAGGTATCCGTATATTACTTGCTGATGCAGATGGCCAAGCCAATTGTTCCAAATCTTTTATTGACAAGAAATTGAAACGGGATCCGGAATATTATGAAAACAGTTCCGCAGAAAATAAGGAACAAGCTTTTATCAGCCGTTACATGAACCAAGACCATGGTACGACGATATCGACGATATTTGAAAGTCCTAAGGCCGTGAGCACGTGTATCCAGCATACATCATACGAAAATCTGGATATCATCCCAAGCGATCTGACGCTCTACCTGGCTGATACAAAGCTTCGCCTCAGTGATGGTACACGGGAAAATAAGTTAAAGAGAGCTACAAATTTTATCAAGAATGATTATGATTACATGATCTTCGACTGCTCCCCTGTTAAATCCCTTGTTTCTGTGAACGTACTTTACACAGAGCCTTTGGTCATCATTCCTGTCAGTCCTGCAGATGATTCCATGCAGGGTTTAGCACTGACACTCAATGAGATCAATGCCCTGAAAGATCTATATGAGGATCTGGAAATCGATTACAGGATCCTGATCGTCAAACGAAAGGATAATATCGAGTATCGTGAAAATATTGCAGAGATCCGCTCAGCGTTCGGAAACAAGGTATTCCAGACGATGATTCGTGATCAAAGTAAACCGGTAGAAAAAGCCGTCAGAGAAAGAAAGACAGTGCTGGATCTCCCACAGACATCTATCGCAGATGATTACCGTGATTTCCTTGGAGAATTGGAGGTGATGCTGCATGACTGATGTTATAGGAGAAATGCTGAATGATACCTCAAAGGATATGCGTTATAAGCGGATATTCATTTATGATATAGATGCCTGCGAATATAATATGTATCCAATGCAGGAGATCGAAGAGCTCGCCCGGAATATAAGTGAATGCGGGCTTCTTCACCCTATCACGCTATATCGAAAAGCAGATGGTCGTTATATGATATTGAGTGGAGAGCGGCGCTATCGTGCGATGTGTCTGAATTATGAGAATGGTGATGAACGCTGGGAAGAGGTCCCCGCCATCATCAAGACGCAGGAGCTCACGATGCGTGAGATCAAAAGATTCGTCCGCAGAGGAAATGCGAATCGTGAAAGTCTGTCTAAAGAACTGAAGATGAGGATCGTCAAGGAATCTTTGATAGACTTCCAGCAAACAAAAGCAGATGGCCTCATCCCTGCCGGTATGTTGAAAAGAGACTGGATAGCTATGGATACCGGATTCAGTGCGCGCTCTGTCCAGGATTATCTCCATATGCTGGAAGAGCGTCCAGACAAGAAGAATAAGCAAGAACAGCCTTCCCGATATGAGGATATACAAAATTCGATGAATGATGTACTCAAGCTTCCGGTAAAGATAACTGATAAACAGATCAGTATAAAAATAAAGAATGAATGTGACCTTGCGCGCATTCTCGAATTATTGGGGATCGAAACCCCGTAAACGAACGATATGCAAGAGCAGAGATCTACCTACTTAAAGAAAGGAGGAAGCGGATGACGATTCAAAAGAAAAGGAAGAAGAAAAAAGGACCAATACCGCAAAAAGGAATAACGAACGAAAAACTGGCTCCCAAACTGAAACAGATCCTATGGGAGAAACAGTTATCAAAAGAAGAATTCGCCAGAAAGCTGGATGAGCCATTCCCTTATATCCTGGAAGTGCTAAAAGGTAAAAGGAGCATCCAGCTTTCTACGTTGATACGGATGTGCAAAGTATTGAATGTACCTATCATGGATTTTGAAGAATGTATCAGGAAGGATGATATCTCCTGATGTCTGGCTCATCAAAGAAAGTCGCTTTCGTAGGGATCATCTTTCTACTCGCGGTCATGATGTTCGCGGCAGTTGGTATCGGCAGTGGTGGAGATACAGCTAATACCGACCTGACCTCTTCCCTATTGAGCGAAAAAGTAGAGAAATATCGCGCCTATGTGACAAAAAGAGCAGAGGTCTATGATATGCAGGATCATGTCGAATTGATCCTTTGTGTAATGGAAGTGGAATCTCATGGCGAAGGTCTGGATCCTATGCAAGCTGCAGAGGGTCCTTTTAATAAGAAATACCCTAAGATACCGAACGGTATCCGTGACCCTAAATATTCTATCGATTGTGGGATACAGGAGCTGCACTCTGTATTGAAAAAGGCCGGAGTGACATCCGGAAAGGATATCGAACGGATAAAAGTAGCTTTGGCCGGTTATAACTTCGGAAGTGGTTATATCGAATGGGTCGATGCGAACAAAGGTGGGAAATGGACATTAGAGAACGCGAAAGAATTCTCTGCAATGATGGCAGCCAAGATGGGATGGTCAGTCTACGGAGATCCGAACTATGTCAATAAGGTCATGGGATACTATGAGAACGTCGATAGCAAACTGGAAGGCAAGGATGCTTTCTTAGTGCCGATGAAAAGCTATACACTGACCAGTGGTGTTGGACCGCGAAGTCTCGGAGATTATCACTATGGAACAGATATCGACGGAGGATATGGATCCAATATCTATGCACCGGCATCGGGTACGGTCTACGAGGTATCGAATGTCTGTCCGCCGGATAATGGCTATCTGGGAAATACTTGTCCATATAATGGTGGTTATATCGGTGGTGGAAATTATGTAATGCTGAAAGTCTCCTATAAGAAGGAACAATACTATATCTTCTTATGCCATATGAAAAGGACCATGGTCACAAAAGGTCAGAAGGTAAAAAAAGGACAGAAGATTGGTGAACAGGGACATAGCGGCAACAGTACCGCTTCGCATCTGCATATCGAGATCCACAAAGGAACCGCACGTATTGCTACCAAGGATGGCCTGTTAGATCCGGTAAAACTCATGAAATTCAAAAAATGAAATAGAACGACCTGCAGGCTAGTGGACGAGAAAAAATATTGGAGGAGATCAGAGCATGAAGAAAAACTATGTAATCTTAGCGTTATTCTGTCTGGGGATGGCAGGCGGGTTTGGGTATGGTGCCGGCCAAGCATCGAAGGATGAAATTGTACCGGAACCAACAAGAGTGAAACAAAAAACATCCTCTGAAAATAAACAGCAGAAAGAAACACCACAAAAGGGTCAGAACATTGAAAAAACGAATCAGACGGCATGCGGACAGAACGTATCGGAAGCCTCAGCATATGCAGCATCTGCTGTAAGATATATCAAAGCGGTAAAGACCGGCAGCTCTACAGACATCTATTATGAACGGCTGGATAAAGTTAAAGATATACTGAGTGACAGCATGTATAAGAAACTGTCACCGGAGATGAGTAAAGAGGAACTGGAAGCTGCAAAAGAACAGGCTGAAAAGGTCGACAAGGACTCCATCACCGAGACAAGGATCACAGATACGCAATATAGTTACCGATGGAAAGATGAAGGAAACTACGAAGTCTCTGTGATCTACACGCAGCGCATCACACGAGGAGATTTCAGCGATCAAGAACGATATCTGTGTCGTATGGAGGTCACAAAACAAGATGATAGATATATCATCACGAACATATATGAAGACAGCACTCTGTCTGATGGTCTATATTGAATAAGACATTTTGATTACTATCAATATATAGAGTGAAAGAAGTGGTTCCGTTGCTTATCAAGATCTGTGTATATTAACATAGCACCATTTCTATATGAGACTCTTGCTATCCCCTCACCTTATCGCCACAGAAAAGCCTCACTGAGAGGCTTTTCTCATCTATAAAGGAAATACTAATGTAGTATAAAAAGACCGTCAAAACGGCTGAAAATAAGAAAATCAGATGATTTTAATTTCAAACAAACATCTATATAAACAAGTCGCGCACGAGCTTGTGTATAGATAAGAGGCCCTCTCAAATGGGAATCTCCAATAATCTACTATTATTTTGAAAGGAATGAATGTGTGCATGGAACTCGACCAGATGATATGCGATGATCTCATCAAGTGTTATAAGACGAAGAACTATCGCTTCGATTTCGTATCTGATGAACTCTTCGTAGATGGATATTCCAAAGGAGTGTATATCCACTTTGAACCTTTGAACAGGGATGCTTTTCTGAAGTATATAGAGGATACTCCTTTTTTCTTCAACATGGAACTTCCCATGCAAAAGGACGCCTTCTGTGAAGCCTATATGGATTTCATGGATTTCTATTGCTCAAAAAAACGCAATACCCGCTATGCGGTCTCCATCACCATCCTGTATCCGAAGAAGCTTCAGACCATCGAGGAACAAAAACGTTTCATACGCCAGTATGTCCTGCAGCTGTGTGGTCTGAAACAGCCGATTCCTTATTTCGTTGAAAACATCACCATGGGATGCGGTACTTATGCTAGAATAACCATGATAGACAGGATCTATATCGCCAGGACACAATGGATGGTCTACAAGAAGGATGGCTGGTTCGACAGCAGGAGCGGAAGATTCGCAAGTGCGGATTGCCCGGAAAGATACAAGGTGTTGAAATATAGAGCCGGTGACTATCGACTGGATAAAGATGGTAACCGTATTCCATCGAAGGCTGTCTTCAGCAATTCCCTGCAAAACTTCGTTTACGGAAAAGACATGCAGAGCGGCCGTAATCTGTGGGATGAATTCATTTGGAAGCTGCGTCAAAAGTTCCTGGACGCAGTATTGCGAGTGTGCGGTAAGACAGATCATGTCAAAAAAGGAAAACGGCTCCATAAGACAGAAAGCAAGCCGGAGTATCATCGCTATGTACGCAGACGCATTGCTGCATTGAATTTCGCAAAGCAGACCATCGAATATACGACGAATTATCTATTGAAGAAGTTCTGCGCAGAGGATATCGTATTCACACACTACAATGAAGCGAAAGGCGGACGGACAGAGCATAGCCGGGCTTATAAACAGGTCTTGTCGATCTTTCACAAATACAGGACCAGGTTTCGTAACGGATTCTTCCATGATGAGACAGGGAATGAACATCAGCTGGACTATTATCACCAGAACGTCTATGAATTAGATCGCAGTATCCAATGCCTGCTGGATCTATTCTTTTCCGATATAAAGGCATTGTAGGATGAGGAGGAAAGAATACATGACACAATCGAAACAATTATTCCTATTACGGGATGATCTGACATCCACTTTGCAAAGAGTCATCATCGAAATCAGTGAGGAAGGTCATGAATACTGTATCGGACATGGAGATGACGACAGGGAATATATTCTAAAACAAAGTGAACGATACAGGGTGCTTGAGAATCCGCGTGGGATCCAGGTATATGGAACAGACGAGGATATCTGCCACTATCTGTTGTTCAAATACTGCAGAGATATAGCACCAGATGTGGCATATCCCACAGGATGGCTGAAAGAACTGGAAAAACGATTCGAACAGATCCGCTGTGACGATCTTTCTGTATTCTACAATAAAACAAATGAATAGATATGCTGTAACACTGCTTCTCATGCGGTGTTTTATTTTCCTCTCTCAGCCTGACCTCTGCTGGGAAAAGGACAAAAACGACCTTCAGCTGGCCTAACAAATACAAAAAGCTGAGTCAAAAGACTCTGCCGGCATGAGCGCCGGCGGCTACATGGCAAGTTGCCATGTAGCTATGGAATACCGCATGTACCTACACCGTCAATGATCGGGTCGTATTTTCCTATCGGAAAATCTCCACCCTACGTTCCGTTCCTTGACTGCTCCGGCCCATCGCGGTACGTAGAAAGTGTAAGGTACATAGCTTTACGATAAAAGTAATATGTAAGGAGGACATAAAGTATGATGACGTTTCATTTCAAAAACAAGGAAGAATTCTATGAGCGGATCGCAGATGGATCCCTGCAGAAGAGCATGATGGAATATCTCGATAGATGGGCAGACATGGAGCTTCCGATCGAAGAGAATACCCTGCTCTATAACTTCGAAGCAGAATTTGAATGTGTATTAGAAAATGGAAGGCGTTGTATCACGGATGAGGAAGTAGCACATCGACATGGGGAGATAGGTAAGCTGCTGCATGACACGATTGTCCTGGCATGGAAGGATTTTCAAAAAAAGGAGATCGAAGAAAGCTTGGAATCGTCCTTCGAAGCTGACTTTATCAGACAGGAAGCTACAACCTTTACGCTGAGCCATGTCGGAGAAGAGGATGAAACGCTGGAATATGTCTTCCTGAAGCATCGGCTCTTCATCTTCAATGATGACTTCTGTACGGTATTCAGCCTTCCCCAGAGTATGAGGAGCAAGGATGACTGGACAAATATGACGGAAGCTGAATTTGCCGGATATCTGACAGATAGTCCGATCAAAAGTATGATCTGGAGCGGCGATGCTGCACATGATGACATCATAGAGCATTACCGGCAGCAATACCGAAAGGTAGATGAAGAGGGACCGATCTCCCTGATAGAATATGAACGATATCTACAGTATGCGCAAGAGTCTTCATATCATGAGGAATTCCTTCTGAGGATCGAGCTGGATGAAGACCTACCCTATCGTCATGATCAGAATGAGCGATGGCTACGGACAGAATGCGGGATGCGCCCGGATCCCCATATCGCAAGATATCTGGAAGGTCTGCATATAGGTTATAAAAAATTATGTCATGCTGAGCCAGATCCAGATGAGGAGGCATCCCATGACTGAGGCTGGTAGGAGGAGCTTCCCGAAAAGAATGCATATGCGGATCTATCTGTACCGCGGATGTGACGGGTTGAGGCAACATATCCAAATGATGAAATGGATCCATCATTTGGGTGTAGAAGAAGCCTATCATATCGTACGGGATCTGTTCGATGACGCATGGGAAACATCGATCGAGGAATGCTTACGACGAGCAGGATCTGATAAAGAAGAAAACAGGAAATCGTAGGAAGGAGAGAAGATATCATGATCAACAGAGTAGTATTAGTCGGACGATTGACGAAGGACCCCGTATTGCGGAAGACAGCGAATGGCGCATCGGTCGTGTCTTTTACTGTAGCATGCAACCGGCTTTTCAAACAGGAGGGACAGCCAGAAGCGGATTTTATCAACACCGTCGTCTGGAACAAGACCGCAAACAGTGTCGCAAAGTATACGCACAAGGGCTCTCTGGTAGGTGTAGAGGGCCGTATCCAAACGCGAAACTATGATGACAAAGACGGCAAATGCGTATATGTAACAGAGGTGGTCGCAGATAATGTGTGCTTCCTGGATAGTAGGAATGCGGGAGGTACGAACAGTGCCTATGTCCCGGAACAGGAGATACCACAAAGCAGCGAACAGACGAGCAACACATATCAGAGCTTCTCCGGCGACTTCACAAGCAACGACACTCTGGATATCGCAGATGATGATCTACCGTTCTGACACAAAAAGTAGCGATACGGATGATAACACAAAAAGAGAGCGTTGTGGAAGTGTGGAAGCTAGTCGATATGACGAAGAACCCTTACATCTCCAATATAGGGACCTTTTACAAACTGAGAAAGAAATATCGTAAGGAGACAGAGGAATGGAAGACATAAGAAAAATGATCCTATTCCTGATCATAAATATCTCAGCATTCCTTTGTTTCCTGTTGGGAAAAGAGAATAGAAGAAAGAGAGAGAATGAACATGAGGAAGAATAAATACCTAAAAGCAAAATTGACTGCAGATACAGAAGAAGATTGTCTATACAATACATTCTGGATCTATCTTGCCGGTATATCAGAACTGTTACTGATCGTTATGTTGCAGGGAGAACTGAATTATATCAGTATCCCCTGTCTCATTGCAGCCGGCATCGTATTAGGTGTTTGTGCATATCGAGTCGGACAGAATTCCAAAGAAAAGACAAATAAAACATGAGGAGGACGAAATCATGGAAACTTTAGAAGATTACTTACCACAGATACAGTTGCTTACTTTACAGAATTACAACAATACCATCATCGCTTATCAGGCATATGTGCGTTTTGGAAAGAAAGCGATTGCGGACTACTGCAGAGAGAAGATCAGAAAGGAAGTCAGGGTCACAGTAAAGGATGATGATTACATCAATGAAGATGGGTCGATCAGTCAAAATCGCTCGAAGCCTTTCGGATCGAGAACGGTGATCCTGGAGGTCATCAGCGAATGACGTACGTGGTCGTCACGATCATGTACTTCCTCCTCATCGGATTCCTCCTGTGGAAGAATGAGGCGGGGACCTATATCCGGCATATGACGCCGCATCATCTGTTCTGTATCCTGAAGACCTCCCTTTCCATACTGGCCGAAGTGGTATTGACGATGTCCCAGACATTCGCATGCGTCTATACACTTTGCGGCTTGCTCGGAACGCTCCCTGATGAGAAGGAGATCCTGTTGTTGTGCCGGACGGTCCTGTTGTTCATCGTGCCGGTACGCTACTTGATTCAGAAAGGGGTGGGCTTCCCGTTCCTCCTCTTCTATATGAATGTGACCATCTTTTTCGACTACCTCTATCAGGGCGCGGATATCCTGCGTTCCCTGCTGTATCTGGTGTTTCTCATACTACATGCACTCTTTTGCGTCTGCGATGAGGGAAGGATGCGGACATACCGCAAAACAGTCGCGATCCTAACAGAGGAAGATATCGATATCATCGCCATCCATGAAGTCGGACATGCCATCATGTCGATGAACGATGGCGTGATACCGATGGAGATCGTCCTCCTGCAGGGGAAGGATGGTCCGGTGGGAGGATATTGCCGCTATGAGAATCAAGAGCTGCCTCTGCGCGTGATACTGTGCAGGTTACTCGCCGGAGATATCGCAGCGAGAAGATATGGGATGCTTGCACAGAAGATGGTCTATTCCGAGCTATCCTCAGTTGATGACCATAACCGGTGTTTCGAACTCCTGCAGCAGGTGCCGCGACAGGAGCGCTATACGCTGTATGAAGACTGCCGTAAGCACTGTACACAGGTCCTGTATGGGCACTGGGATCTGGTAGCCCTGATCGCACAGAGACTGCTTGAGGAGAAGAAACTTGAACGACAGGAGCTGGAACTGCTCTGGCAGACATATGGGAAGGAAGACGGGATGAACCATGAAGACGATAGAAGACGATTGGAAAGGAGGTTAGGGTCACAATGAAACGTGATGATCTGTTGAGTGTGGAAGAAATGTGTAGCCGGCACTATAAGAACTCTGACGCTCCACACACTGTGATCTTGGAAATCATCGAATGAAGAAAAAGAAATATCTAGTACTGAGAAACAAGGAGAACGGGAATATCGTAACCGTCGACAAGACTTGGTTCTATGGTCTGCCTAGGCATATCCAAGCGCTGTATCATGCAAAATGGCAGATCGTGATAAAGTAAGACATCACCTGGCAAGTTGCCAGGTAATCGATCCAAACTGTAAGGAAGAACGGAAGGTGTAAAAAAAATGGAGGCATTCAAAAGAAGGATGAGGCCGGTCCTCGCTCATTTCTATTTTCTGGCAGCATGCATAGCTCTAGCAGTATGCGCAGCCTTAGTATTATGCGTCATAGTATCCATCGTACCTTGCTCCCTCTTCATCTTTCTCAAAATCGTCATGTATGCTATGGAAGGAGCTGGTAAGCTGCGGCTCCTAAACATCGTTTGCTTACTTTGCCAAGCTATCGCTTTCATGCTTCTATCAAAACTTATGATAGAGTATCTGGATACTCACAAGTACCCCAAAAGCGGGAGCAGTCATAACGATATAGAAATGATAGAAGAAAAGGGAGCAGAAGGAATCTCGCCTACCAGGGATCTCAAAAACGTTATACAGCCCTCGCCGATATCCTATGCGGCTTCGTATTTATTCCGATCGGTATAGTCACAGGACTTCTGATAGGAATCATCGTTGCTTTTTATGATGTAATGTGGCTTTATGATAAAAAAGTGGATGTCCCTTTTATCGAAATGGCTGAATATCTTATTCTTGTGGGTTCCATGATGGTCTTGTTTAGAGTGTATATGAACATCATAGTAAATATTTCTGTACTGATCTTCTTGGCATTTTTCTGGATGCTTGATCGATTCGAAACGATCTTATCGAGACAAGAGGTGAAAGGATAGTGGTATCATCTTTTGAAGACCTGCGCGAACGTGTATTGAAAAGCATAGGATCAAAGATCCTTCCCTATCCGGCGTCATTCAGCTTGCACATGCTTTAGAAATCGATATGAACAGCTTTTGTTCATCAAGTTGGAAACCTTACAGGAAAACAGCAAATGACCAGTCGATGGTCTTTGGGAGGAAACATATGAAACACAAGTATAAAGAGCAATGTTGTCGTTGTAAGAAATGGATATATGACTATGATACGATTACCGGGAAGCTCCTTTGTAGACAGTGCTTACAGGAAACCGGAGGCAAGCTGGAATTAGAGGAACCGCTCCAACTGACGATCGACGCATTTTTATATCCGGATGCGGAAGGCAGTGATAATCTTTTGGATGCCGGAATAGATGTGCGTAGAGAACACTTTATATCGAAAAACTACAAAAGAGTAGAAGTATCTTCACGGGAGGAGGCAGCATAATGCTGATGTTTTTTGTAGGGATGATCGTTTCCCTCTTCATCATATTGTCCTATGCTCTTTGCAGAGCGAGTGATGAAGCTGACAGCATGTTCGGGTACAAAACCATGAGCGAAGATCGTGAGATAACACATGAAGGATACGATAAGGATTTAACATAACAAAGGATATTGTATCTACCTGGCAAATTGCCAGGTAGATAGAAAAGGAGGTGTTCAAAAGCTATGAATGACTTAAAAAGCAGAAAAGAATATATCAATACGAACTGTGAACGAAAGTATCCGGGAGTCAAAGACTATTATCTACGCTGCGTCAGTGACGAGGTCGTAGACAGACTGCGAAAAGAATCTTTATATGGTGTTTGCTTTCTATCTTTATCAGATCTCAGAGAAGCATATAATCTCACCAAGAGTGAAGGTCTAAAAGTGATGCTGTTGATCGATGATGAACCGGATATACAGCGTAAGGGCTGGCATAAGAATCTGGTCGAATATAGAATACAGGATCCAAAGGAAATGAAAAGCATAACAGTTCGGCTTCAGGACGAAGCTATGGATCTCTATGACGAAAAGGACGACGCACTTCAACTGCTCGGGCATAAGTTGCTGCCGGGACTTGTCTATTCCCTTGCGCAGGCACGAAAGATCGCAACGGATCTGGTCAACATTCTCCAGCATAAGGAGATGCCGAAGAAAGTACAGGAAGGACTATTGGAGGCGTACATACGTTCACATAAAGGCTATGCGCTGACAGAAGAGATCCAGGAAGATGGCACCCATCTTCAGGTCCTCTTATATGATGGCCTTCCGATAGCAAGAGGAAGCGGCACTGAGCTCCTGAAAACGATAGGAATCGAAGGTGTCACAGTTTCTGATCTGAACGTATACACGAAGGAAGATATGGAGCCTGTCCTATCCCGCTATCACGAATATGTCCAAAAAGAACAGATCAGCGATATCCTGAACGATCGTTGGAACAAGCAATTAGCTGCTCATGACCTGGATGAAGACAGCTTGGAGGATACCTTCGATAAAGATGATCTGACGCTAGAGTTATGGGGCAAACGAGCTGCGCTGGACCCCACATTTCCTTCCCGCCCTGCTTTGGATATAGAGGACATGCGATGGATGCATGATGAAGCAGACATCCAGCTGGAACGGATATTAGTTACAGAACTAGAGAAAGAAAAGGGATTGTCTTATGGATCCTAATGTTTTAGAAAAATTCATGAAAAAAGATCAGGAGCGCATCTGCGGATTTCATGGACTATCTTACACCAAGAAACTATTACGACATCTTTTATGGATAACGGTCGGTGTCATCGTCCTTGTCCTTCTCGCTATCGTTATCCTGCAGTTCCTATATGACAGTGTCCGTCTTGCTTCCCTATTCCTTCTGATCATCATCTTTCTTGGAATCGCTTTTCTTCTATATCGCAAAGCAAGGAAAGCAAAGACTGAAAAAGACAGAAATGTTTCAGATGGCAGATAAACAGGCTAGGCTTGTGTAATACGACTCAACGTAGTAAAATTTAGATGACATAGGGCTTCCTCTATTACCTGGCAAGTTGCCATGTTGAAATGATGAGACACAGAAACGTGTGTTACCTGGCAAATTGCCAGGTAGTGAAATGAAGGAGATATTTATGAAGCTATTCATCAAATTGTTATTGGCATCCTTACTTACTCTTTCAATGACAGGCTGTACACAGCCTGTCGAAAGGGATGCGCAGAACCAGTCGATAAAAGACATCTCTAAGGTCCCTGCTTATTCCGGCACTCCATATGTAGAGCTGAACAACAATGTTCCGGCATTTTCTGATGAGGAAAAGTCTGAAACATCCTTTGAGAGGTACAGTGAACTGGATGAATTGGGACGATGTGGACCGGCGATAGCGAACATCGGAAAAGATCTGATGCCAAGAGAAAAAAGAGGCTCTATCGGTATGATCAAGCCCTCCGGATGGCACACTGTGCGATATGATGACCTGGTGGATGGGAAATATCTTTATAACCGCTGCCATCTGATCGGATTCCAGCTGTCCGGTGAAAATGCCAATGAAAGGAATCTGATAACCGGTACACGGTACATGAATGTGGAAGGCATGTTGCCATTTGAAGATATGGTCGCCGATTACGTTCAGGACACGAACAACCATGTATTGTATCAGGTCACACCGATATTTGAAGGCAAAAACCTCGTAGCTTCCGGTGTACAGATGGAAGCACAGTCAGTGGAAGACCATGGAAAAGGAATCGAATTCAATGTCTTCGTATACAATATTCAACCAGGCATCACGATCGACTATGCTACCGGAAATAGTCATTTGGAAAAAGCTTCAGGAAATGAAACAAATGATAAAGACTTCAAGATGGAGATACGTGGAAATAAGAAATCAAAGATCTATCACTGCCCCAATCAACAAGCATACGATGAGATGGAAGATTCCAAAAACCTGATCATATTCCATAGTGAGGAAAAAGCACAGGCAGCTGGGTATAGGAAAGCACAGCGATAGATAGAAAGAAGGAAGATGTAAAGAGTAGAAGAGATGTGCAGTTGCAACAGATGCGGGAGCAGCGGCTGGTAGAAACGACCAGCAAGATCTACGCATCGACCGTGGCAGAGGTATTATCCGAGGCAGGCTTACCAAAGGAAGACATCGAGTATGTGCTTTCTCAAGTCATGAACAAAGCGGAGGATCTTTCAAAAGGCTATATCGATGTAGATACGTATGTGGAATCAGTGGAAGAAAAAACAGGAATCACTTTAAAGTGACCTGATATAAAGTAGAAAAAGCAAGCAATATCAGCTACCTGGCAAGTTGCCGTGTAGGAGTAGACAGCGGAGAGACCGCATGGAGAAAAAATATATGAACGAAAACAAAAAAATGGTCGAACATGGACCGAAAGGTTTGAAACGGATACCGATCGGTATCTCAGATTATCGAAAATTGAAAACGGGAGATTATTATATCGTCGATAAATCCTTATTGATAAAAGAATTTTTGGATAGTGGCGCAGAAGTTACATTGGTGACCCGTCCTCGCCGATTTGGAAAAACATTGAATATGAGTATGATGGCAGAATTCTTCGACATCACGAAGGATTCAAAGGATATCTTCAAGGATACGGCGATCATGGATACAGAATATGTTCGTGAGATGAACCAATATCCTACAATCTTCCTGAGCTTTGCGGATGCGAAAAATAGCCAAACAAATGTCGTCATGCAGATAAAATCCCAGCTTTTGAAGGAGTATCAAAAGAACAAGCAGTTATTCAAAGAAATCGATATGTTTGAAAAACCCAGATTCGAATTGATTATGAAGGGACTTTCCAATCTACAGGACGGATCCCTGGAGACGGTGCCGAATGCAATCAGTTTTTTGACAGAAAAACTTCATCAGTATTACGCAAAAAGAGTTATGTTATTCATCGACGAATACGACATGCCATTTATAGAATCTCATATACATGGATTTTATAATAAAGTACATTCTTCTTTGTCAGTTATGTTAAGTAGTGCATTGAAAGATAATTCATATTTACAATATGCAATGTTGACGGGAATACAGCGGGTCGTGAAGGAGAATATCTTTTCCGGTTTGAATAACCCGGAGGTGCGTACAGTAAGTGATCCAGCATACTCCCAGCATTTTGGTTTTATGAAGGAAGAAGCAGAAGCTTTATTGAAGTATTATGGCTTAGAATGTTCTGAAGAAGTGAAGGCAATGTATGATGGCTATTATATCGGTGGAACTGAAATATATAATCCCTGGTCTATCATCAATTATGCGAAGAATCATAAACTGATTCCCTATTGGGTGAACGTAAGCTCTAATCAGCTTATAAAAAAAGCAATGGCGGAAATGAAGAAGGAACCAGGAGAGAACGGTAAAAGTAAGTCTGAGTTTGAAACCAAGTATGAAGAGCTGATAGAAAATAAGCAGGTGGAGACCGTCTTAGATCTTGAAAGATGTTTCTATGAAGAAGCGGATACCGCAAGTCTATGGGGGCTTTTCGTAAATGCCGGATATCTGACCATAAGACAAGAAAAATCGAGTACGTATTTGTTGGAGATTCCCAACAATGAAGTCGCAGAAGAGTTCCAAAGACTGACCTTGAATTATTTAAATAAAGACTATGACACGTTTACTATGATGATACGAGGTCTATATGATAAAGAACCAGGTGAATTCTTAAAAAACTATCAGAGCTTTCTTTTAGGTTCTACAAGTTATCATGATCTGATCAGCGAAAACAGTTATCACACCCTTCTGTTAGGGATGTGTGCCTGTCTGTATGCGGATTATGAGGTGAAGAGTAATCGAGAAGATGGAAAAGGCAGATATGATATCCTCCTGCAAAGCAAGACGGACAAGTATCCTTCCTATATCATCGAATTGAAGTATTTAAAGAAGGAAGAATATGATAAGCATCCAGAGCTGTTGAAGGAAAAATGTGAGGAAGCTTTACAACAGATTGAAACGAACCGTTATGATGTTACGCTGCATGGACAAGTCATCCATATCGCATTGGCACATAGTGGTAAAGATGTAGAGATGCTTTGGAAAAAAGCTTGATGGACGATGTTCCACGTAACATGGCAACTTGCCGGGTAAGCAGAGGATAGCGGCAGAACCGCACGGAGGAAGAGCGATGAATCTAAATGAAGCAGCATTATTATGTGGGATTCAGATGCGACCAGTACTTAAAAGTGACGAATTCGTAATCGAACGAAGTGAGGTAGAAAACCTAACGGAAGCGCTGGAACATTTGTTAGAGGAAGGCTATGTAAGATATGAAGATATCGACCAAGGAGCAGTAATAGATACATTAAACAGTATCCGACCGGAGTCAGTCTTTTTGAATATAGAGGCTCTCATAAGAGAACTCGGAGGTGTGCAGCTATTCTGCTATATACCTACAAAAAAAGGCTTAGAAGCAGTGACGGAATTTGAGCATCTAAGACAATATATGATCTATCCAGAGCTGCCCAAGGAAATGACGCTGGGAAAATACCAACATGACTACGAAAAAGAAGAAGAAAAATTTAAACGAGAATTTATAAAAAAATATTTTGCAAAGCTGAAGAAAAAATAAATCGATAAAAAAGTCTAAATGGGTGATAAGGAGGCAAAGAACATGAAGAAATTATTAAGTATCGCTGCGATGGCAGCTCTCGTATTGACAGGATGCAACAAGGATTTAAAAGTCACACCGACAGACAAGCTGACTGTGGAATATGGTGATAAACTCGACAACAACAAACTCTTTGACGCAAAAAAATCTGATAAAAATATCAAAGTAGATAAAGTACAGGATTTTAATGCAAAGAAAGTTGGAGATCAGACCTTGAAGGTCACATTTACGGATGGGGACAAGACTATCCAGAAAGATGTGAAGATCACAGTTAAAGATACGAAGAAACCTGAAATTGTACTGAAAAAGGATAAAGTCACAATCGCAGCTGGTGATAAGCTCGATCTGAAAGACAATGTAAAATCAGTAAAGGATCCCGTAGATGGTGTTTTGAAATACAGCGGTAAAGAAATAAAAAAATCTGGCTACTACATTGATAAAGGAAAATTAAACACAAAGAAAGCCGGAACTTATGAAGTCATTATAAAAGCATTTGATGCTAACGGAAACAAGACAGAGAAAAAATTCAAAGTCATCGTAAAGAAAAAAGAAGAGGCAAAAGCAACTACTGAAGGGCAGAAAGCTGAAACAGCCCCAAATAACAGTAATACAGGACAGCAATCACAGACATCCTCTTCATCTACAGGTAATCAAACTGCAGGAACGAGCGGAGGACAAGGAAGCAGCACTGCGAATACCGGAGGCTCCTCCGGTTCCAATGGAGCGCAGAATTCCTCTCCTTCACAGGCAAAGCCGTCAACACCTACTCCGGCACCTTCAGCTCCGCATATCACATATGATGGTAGAAAACAAGGTTTACCTATTTCTATGCAATCACCTATATTTGATGATCCAAGGGCTGCTGAAGCATGGGCCGATCAATTCTTTGGTACTCTGGATGAAAGTAGTCCATATTATAATTTAGGATATAGCTCTTGTTATATAGGTTACAGTGATGGAACTGAAAAATATTCAATATATTGGTATTAAAATCATTTAACAATAAGGAAGCGTAAATATCGCTTCTTTTTTGTTAATAGAAAATCAAGACGGACAGTTGTTCGTCTTTTTTATTGGAGGTGACTATATGAATTATTTCAAGGTGAGGTATGACTCGCAGCTGCGCGTAGCGTAAGGCGAATACAGGAAAAGGTTTCATGTATATCATTGTATGAGTAATGCCTATATAAAAAGTAAGTGTAAATTTATGGAGGAAAACAAGATGCGGAAGAAATTAAAAAGTATCGTCATGATATTCGCTTCGATCTTGCTATGTGGATCTAATATGTTGTCCACGGTAACGATCAAAGCCAATGTCACAAAGCTGGAAGATACCGGATACTGGCATAGTGGACAAGCGCACAATCCAGATAATCCTGCGCAAACTGCATGGTTCGATCATCAAAAGATTGAAAAGATCCATGTCGAACAAGGTGTCGGTGTATGCAGTGAGCCTTGGGAAGTAATCAATGGTTGGAGTGGATATTCAACATCTTATTCTGATAAAGAACATATCGCTAAAATTTGGTACTATGCTTATGTCAACACCAATCAATCGAAATGGAATTATGCTGTTGGCCAGCTGATGGTGTGGGAATATCTAGGATATAAACCTACGGATCATAATATCCCTAATTATGAAAAGCGAAAAGCTGAAGTCAATACAATGATTAAGAATATGAAAAAGCGTCCTAGCTTCAATGGGGAAACTGTTACCTTGAATGCTGGGGAAAGCATTACACTGACAGACACCAATAACGTCCTGCAGGATTTCAAAGGTAAAGAAAGTATTCCGAAAGGACTTAGTGTAAAACGAAGTGGAAATAAGTTAACGATTACCGCCAGCTCCAAAGCTAATGATAACAGTACATATAGTTTGGATAAGGTCAAGCCGGAAATGATTGGACAATCCATCGTCCATCGAAAACCAGGCGGACAAGATATTATCAAACCCATGCTCTTAGACCCAGGAACATTCAAACTAAAAATTCAGGTCAACAAGTATGGTGCACTAAAGATCACGAAACAGGATGAAGATGGGAATATGGTTCCTAATACTTCCTTCAAGGTATCTAAAAATGCCGATATGTCTTCCCCGATCGGAACCTACAAAACAGGCTCTGATGGTACTGTTACGGTAAATAATCTCGCACCTTCGACTTACTATATCCAGGAGAGCGCTGTACCGAATCATCTGATTCTGGACAAGACGATCCATACGGTAAGTGTATCTGCCAATAAGACGGCCTCTTTCACTGCTCGTAATGGTTGGAAGAAAGGGCGTGTCCAGATCCGTAAGGTCGATACGGATTCCAAGAAACAAGTCGCAGGTGCGACGTATGCGATCTTCAACCAACAAGGTCAGGAGCTTCAGCGCCTCGTTACGAAGGCATCCGGTTATTCTCTGTCCGGGTATCTGCGTGTCGGGCAGTATTATGTGCAAGAAGTCATTGCGCCAAAAGGATATACGCTCAATAAGACGAAATACCCTGTCACGATTTCCAATAATAACCAGACCATTACCGTGACAGGCACAGATAAAAGCCAGTCCGGCACATTGAAACTATCCAAGGCAGATAGTAAGACGAATAAAAAACCACAGGGAGACGCAACGCTACAGGGTGCTGTCTATGAGTTGCGGGCGAAGGAGAATATCCTGGATCCTGCTGACAGATCCGTAAAATACAAAAAAGGTGCGCTGGTCGCAACGCTGACCACGGATAAGAATGGTAATGCCACGAAAACAGGTCTCTATCTGGGAAAATACACCATGAAGGAGACGAAGGCCAGTCCGGGATACCGCCTGGACCCTAAGTCATATGATGTGACGATCAATCCTGCAGCACAAACGACCAGCGTCATCACAGTTTCTAAAAATGTCCTTGAAGATATCATCAAGTTGCGGATCCATAAGGTCCAGGAAGAGCCTAAGCTGAATATCCCGAATACGATCTTCACCTTCACAAAACCGAATGGAACTACCTCAGAAGTAAAAACAGATAAGAACGGCTCCATCCAGTTCGTCGGTCTTCGCCCGGGTGTCTATATATTGAAGGAAAAAGCTGTCATGGATGGCTATGATATCAATCGTACCGAAGTACGTTTTGAAGTGTTATCCGGTGGTGGCGTCAAGGTACTGACAGACCTGACGAATACAGGCATTACCTTCCAGAAGACAGATGCATTCGATGGCATCATGACCGTGCGTGATAAGGTATCTCCGTTCACGTTGAAGATCACGAAGCTCAACGACCACAAGCAGCTGCTGGACGGTGCGGAATTTACGCTATACAGCGATAAAGCGTGCACAAAGGTAGTCGCAAAGAGAACCTCATATAACGGTGTATTGAGCTTTGCCGGACTGAAGGATCGAACGAAGTATTACCTCAAAGAAACGAAAGCACCGGATGGATACCGTATCCCACTAGATCCGGATACGAAACAGCCTCATATCTATGAGATCGAGACTGTCTCTTCCCCGGTCAATGAGCTGTTCGAGTTATGGGTAGATGGTAAGAAATATACACCGAAAGATACGGTCACGACAGGTGCTATCCGCATCGAGGGTACGAAGAAAACAAGAGTCGTACATATGGAGATCGTGAATATGGTAGGTATCAAATTGCCGGAAACAGGCAGTGATCTCATGTTCCCGATGTTTATCATAGGCATGGGGTTGATGTTCTTAGGGAGAAAAAGCTTACGAGGAGGAGTTAGAGAATGAATAAAAAGAACGTAATGAAATATCTGGGGATCCCTGCTCTGGCGACAGGGATGCTGTTATCCGGTGCACTACCGGCATTGACCATCACTAGTCTGGTGATCCATGCAGCTCAGGAGATCACGACGCCGGGTGGCATCGTAGACCTGAAGAAAGGCGGTGCTGCCATCACCATCGAAGCGAATGAAGGACAATCGCTCATAGGAAAGAAGTTTCGTCTGTATCAGCTGTTCTCTGTAAAGAATGCAGCGCATCTGGAAAGTGTGAACTATACCTGGACACCTGCCTATAAGGATGTCCTGCAGAAGGTCATCGGAAAACGCTTGAACAAACCGGCAAAGGAAGTGACGGAATATGAAGCAGTCGACTACATCCAGTCTTTAAACAATCATAAGGTGGAAGGTGCTGTGACAGAACAGAAGTTGGAAGGAAGATACAGCGAATTCCGCTATTTCATCGAAGAGATCACTACAGAGTTGCGTACACAGAAGAAACAAGGGACCGATATCCATGTCACGGAGACGATGGATAACGGCAATATCCGTTTCGACGGTCTGGATTTCGGATACTACATCACCGATGAGATATCTGATAATGCAGGGACGCACTCCGCAAGCTCTCTGTGTATGGTAAATACGGCTAATCCGAATGCTGCTGTAAAGATCAAATCCGATTATCCTTCGATCACGAAGAAGATACAGGAGGATGACCACAAAGAAGAGATCGGCGCAGATGGATGGAACGATATCGGAGATTATGAGATCGGTCAGACCGTTCCGTATCGTTATGATACCGCTGTACCGGATATGAATGGATATCACAGCTATTACTTCGCTTTCCATGACAAGATGGATAAAGCACTGACCTTTGACCCGGATACCGTGAAGATCCAGATCATGGATGGAAAGAAGACCTATGATGTCGATCCCAGCGAATACAATATATTGGAAAATGTAGAAGGAACGACGTTCAAGATAGAGATCGAAGACCTGAAGAAGATCGTAGACCGCGAGTTCCCGGAAGGCATGAACAAAGACAAGGAGAACGTCTATGGACAGAAGATCGTCCTTCGCTATGATGCCAAGCTGAACGATGAGGCTGCCAAGGATACCGGAAGACCGGGCTTCGAGAACAGTGTGAAGCTGGAGTTCTCCAATGACCCGGATGCGGATGGTGTCGGAAAGACCGGAGAGACACCGTGGGATACGGTCGTGTGCTTCACCTATAAGCTGAACGTATCGAAGGTCAATGACCATGACGCACCGTTGAAGGACGCAAGATTCCGTCTGTACAGTGATGCGGACTGTACGAAGGAAGTATATCTGAAACGTACTCCTGACGGTTATAACGTGATCAACCGTGATTCTGTAGGCGGTAATGATCATGACGGTGGAACACAGCCGAAGGAAGCCGTCGAGATCGTCACACCTTTGGATGGCAATTTCACGATCTATGGTCTCGATCAGGGGGTGTATTACCTTTCGGAGGTAGAAGCACCGGATGGATATCGCCGTTTATTGGATCCGATCGTATTGACGGTAAGACCGACCTATACGAACGATAGAAACAGCTACGCAGCCGGCGAAGGCGCAACGGATAAGATCCTGCAGAAGCTGGAGGCAACTGCACATTTCAAAGAATTCTATGATGGTGCGACTACGGAAAAAGATAATAAACTGGAGACAGATGCGACGCAAGGTTCCATGAATCTAACGGTAGTAAACAAAGTAGGAAGCAAGCTGCCGGTCACAGGATCACAGCTGACGATCGTCATGGTCGCTCTTGGGGCAGGGCTGATGATCGCCGGTTATGGTATCCACAGAAAGAGAAGCCATGTGGATGATGGGAAATGAAGCGTGAAAAAAGATCCGGAAGACGATGGTGGAGCATAGCGATCATCCTTGTCGGCTTTCTGATCTGCAGCTATCCCATAGTGAGTGGTCTGTATCAGCGAAGTGTACAGTCCGATTCCCTGAAGACATATTCCAAAGCGCTGCGCCGCAATGAAGATCAGGTGGAAGGTCTGGTGAAGGCGGCAGATACCTATAACGATATGCTCTTTCAAACGCAGGGGAACTATATCCAAGGTATCAGTGACAAGTATCTGACAGAGAAGGCTTATGAAAAACAGTTGCGATTGAAGGACAGCGATGTCATGGCACGCATCGAGATACCGAAGATCAGTGTCGATCTTCCTATCTATCACGGTGTGAGTGAGAGCGTCCTGTCAAAAGGTGTGGGACATCTTCGATCCAGCAGTCTTCCTGTTGGTGGTGAGAGTACACATACGGCATTGAGCGGACATCGTGGTCTTCCATCATCAAAGCTATTTACCAGATTAGATGAATTGGAAAAAGGCGATCTCTTCTACATCGATGTACTCGGTAGGATGCTGGCCTATCGAATCTGCGATATCCAAACGACAGATCCACAGGATACCGATCTGTTGGAGATACAAGAAGGAAGAGACCTCGTGACGCTCATCACCTGTACACCATACGGAATCAATACGAAAAGGCTGCTCATAACAGGAGAACGAGTGGCTTATGAGAAACAGGAAAAGGAATCGATCCAAGAATCGATGATGTCGATAAGAGAGCTCCTCTTTACGGCAGCGCCCTTTGTGATCGTCACACTCCTGTTGGGAAAAGAGATCTATCATCATAGAATAAGGAGGTCAAAAGAACATGAAGAAGCGAAATAAGATAGTCTGCATCATGACATTATCGTTGTTGTCATTATGCTGCATCCGGCCGGTAAGCGCACAGGAAGCACTTCCCCAGCCTATGGATCTTTCTACACAGGAGAAAGGCAGTATCCATGTGGAACTGGAGGAAACACAAGACAAGTTATCCAGAGAAGGCGTCGGTCTTTCTCTGGCCTATGTCGCAACGATAAAGGAAGGGAGCTATCAGCTTACCGAGGACTATAGCTCTGCGAATGTGGAACTGAATGCCATCGAAACGGCAGAAGGACTGCAGGAAGCCGCAGATACGTTGCGGCCACTCGTGAAAGACGTGATACAGACGAAACAGACAAATGTGCAGGGTATCGTAGATTTCACAGATCTGGAGGTAGGTGTCTATCTGTTGTATGTGAGTGATCAGGCGGGCTATGAAACGATACAGCCGACACTGATCAGCGTACCGATGTGGGATGAGACCGTCAAACAGATGAACTACCATATCGAAGTATTCCCAAAACATGCGCCTTTACCAGCATTGCATGTGCGGAAAGTCGATTATTATGATCATAAGAGCATTTTAAAAGAAGCTGAATTTACTCTGTATTCTGATGCGGAGTGCACAGAAGTCATCAAAACAGAAAAGACAGATCCGAAGGATGGGGTCGCGTCATTCGATGGACTATTATATCAGACAGTATACATAAAGGAAACGAAGGCTCCTGCCGGTTATCAGCTATCTGATGAGGTCGTGAAGGTCACGATCGATGACGAATGGGTCAATGGTGACGATAAGCTTCGTACGATCGTCTATGCGGACAGACCACTTCCGGGTGGTGTTGTCAGCACAGGAGATCATACGAATATATGGTTATTAAGTATCGTAGCTGGTATTACTGGCGCAGCACTCATTTTTGTGGCTTATAAACGCAGAAAAGCAAATAAGGCTGAACAGTAGTCTGTCTTTGCCTAAGGGAGATGCAGTTATCTGCATTTCCCCTTTCATTTGAAGAAGAGGTGCATCATCATGGAGCGATCCTTATCGACATGAAGGACAGGAGGAGTACTGAAATGGTTGAAGACATACTTGACGGCTTTTACAAAAAAATTACTTTTCTCCGGATAGAGAACCGGAGTTGATGGAGGAGGTAAGAAATCTATTAAAAAATGACCACTATGCTTTGGATATCTTCGATAAGCTGATGAAGGGTTGCACAGTGGCCAGGAAGCAGTTAGAAGAAAGAAGAAAAGAAGTAGGTCTACCGCGTGGCAGCATTTCTGACGATATGCATCGACGCATTCCTGCTGTATCATGGCTTCATATGGGGAATTCCGGTAGTGGATATCATCTTGTGGGGGCTTCTATTATATCTGGTGAGGATCTATATCGGGAAGACACCGCTATCCAAAAGGATCCGCTTCCCTGTCTGTGATACCGGATATCATTACCTGAATGGCACATTGAGTGAATACGAGTTCGTACATACCTACGTACCGATCAAAAAAGGAGATTCCGTCTTTATTGAAAAAGATGGCGACCTTATAGAACTTACGGAGGAAGTAGGCAGAAATAAAAAGATAGACAAGATCGTATGCACCATGACGATGAAGTTCGTACGTGAATGGATGAGACCAAGACATACCAGGCCCCCTCTATGCTGGTTTGATAAGCGTTCCTATACGAAAGGGATGATGGAAGATGATGAGCATCTATGCATCCATATAGATCAAAAATATCATGGGATCATCAGTTCTGGGAATCCTTCCTACTAGCTATTTCATATCGGAATGCTTATGAAGATACCCGGAGGATCCCTTCGCTCGATGTCTCCTGGCACAGCAGTCAGGAGCTATCCGAAAATGAACGTCTTGCCCTGCATATCCGTCTATGCAGCGGCTCCATATCCGACACATCACGTGTCTTTTTTATTTACTGAAAGAAAGGAAACGATATACCTATGTTAAAGAAAAAAATAAGATTGACTCCCACTACTGCCGGTATCCTCATCGCATTTTATACAACGATGACCCCTATACTGGCCAAGCCAAAGCCGAATACGGAAGGAATCAAAAACGAAGCAAAGCCATGGTTGGATTCCGCAAGAGATATCGGGCTTTGGCTGATTCCTTTAACCGGTCTTGTAGCCTGCATCGTTCATACCGTTACTTGGATGACAAAAGATGAAGATGAAAAAAGTCAAAAACCTGTTTGGAAAATGCTGAAGAAGATCATTGGCTTTACCATTGGCGGAGAGATGTTGACAGTCCTATGGAAACTGTTGAGCTTGTAAGGAGCGACAAACATGGATCTAGTGATCGATGGTGTCCGTTGGGTCTTGTGGATACTCGTTAAAGGCAGCCTGTTCCTTATTGACAGCGTATATAACATCATAAGACCGATCCTCTCCTTTGATATCGGCGCAAATCCGACGGTATGGAAATGGTGGGAGATCCTGGTTGGATTCCTCTTTTTATTTACGCTTCTTCGGATCGTTTCCATGATGTTGAAAGCGACCATCGATGAGGAATATGCTTTAAAATTAAATGGTCTTCAAATATTCTACCGTACATTCGCTATCGCTTTCATCATAGCTATGACACCAGTAGTGATCAAAGAATTCACTGCTTTTACGAGTGTCGTGATGGATAACGTTGCAGATTCTTTTGTCGTAGAGAACAATTTCGCAAATACGAAGCCAAAAACAGATGATCCAGAAAAACAAAAGGTCATTGATAAATTGTATAAGGAATATGATGGGATGCCATCCCAAATCTTCATCAGTTCCGCCAGCAATGGGAAATATCCACCTTATCAAATGATTGATATCAATGCTACAGAAGGTGGTATGGATCACTGGTTCGACGGCGTTCCGATCGTAGGCGGATTCTTCAATATCACCTCGGCCCTGATCGGAGCTGATGGCGATTATATATTTTTTCCGGATACCACGATGCTGATCTTCCTGATCGTGGAAGGGGTATGTGGAGCTTATATGTTTCTGCTTATGGCGATACAGATATCACAGAGGATGATATCCATCGCAGTCAAGATCCTGGTATCTCCTTACCCGATATCCGGTATCATAAACCCGGATGATCGCAGTTTTGGTTTATGGGTCAAACTGATCAGTGCCGATCTGATCTCGAATGTCCTGCAGTATATCATCCTGTTGCTCGTTATGGCCATCACTTCCTCAAAAGCTGTACAGAATTTTGGAATCGTCGGCCAAGGGATCTTCTTCCTTGGCGGCATGCTTGCCGTCTTGATTGGACCCGGTCAGGTCGCTCAGCTCATCGGCGGTGACGGTATGGGCCTCTTTATGACGATGCAGGGGTTCCAGGCAATGTCCGCGCTGAAAGGTGTTACACAGGCTATCGGCCATAAAGGGATCGGGCTGGCCGGTGGAGCTGCAGCACTAGGTACATATGGAGCTGGCAGGATGGTAGGATTAAACTCACTTGGTAACTATTCTGGAAGAGGCGGTCCTGGTCCCAGTAATCCTATGTCTGGAATATATGATCCAGGTAGTGGTCCGGGCGGTGGCCCAGGTTCTGGAGGCGCAGGGAATATCCCACCAAAAGCTTTTTCCGAACCACATACGGAGAAGCAGGCACGTGCAGCGAAAAAGTATGGGGTCGACATCAGCGATATGAGCAAAGGGGATGCTTCCCTGGCTTTGGAAAAAGCCGGTATGGATAAAAGTTACTGGAAGGCTCCAAACCAAACGGGTGGTGGCGCATCCGGTACGATTGATAAGAGCAATCCGACATATGGCTTTGGTAATACTCCGTCATCCGTATCAACGGATGGAGCGTATGACAGCGCCATGGATGGCGGATCAGATATGGGACCGTCTGGAATGGAAGAGGATAGTGCAACTGCATCTATGGGCAATGATGGCAATATGCAAAACGTTGACAGCGCTGATGCCGGCGGTATCCGTTTGAGTCGTGACAATACACTCGCAAGACATGTTGGAGACTCAGCTTCCTTGGGCGCAAGGGCGGTCTCCAAGGTCGGAAAGGCTGCATATCTCTCCGCAGGGAATCGTCTCATGGGACAAAAGAATGTCGTTCGTGGAGGTCGGTATATAACGAAAAATACCCACGCGCAGAACCTCTCCAATATGCATGCAGGCATCAATGATCTGATACGCCCAAAACAGACCGATGTACTGTCTTCCATGAGTGCTGAAAAAAGAGATGTACAAGATATGAGAGAAATGGAGGATTTCAATAGATCATGAGATTTTATTCACCTAAAAATTTTAAGAAAGGAAGACATGTTGGTGGGATGTTTCGTTGGATAGACATTGCTGTTTTAGGAGTAGGTTCGCTGATCTTCATTCCAATGATGATCATCCTTTTGATGGGGGATAGTGTCAACATCCCCCTCCTCCTTATAGTAGCGCTCCTCTATGGGATCGTAGTCCTGCTCATTCAGTCATTCCCTCCTATCTATCACAATTTCATGATGTTCTTCTATCTACAATATCTATACATTACACGGCAGAAGAAATATATATGGGGAGGTATCGTAAAATATGAAGAAAAAGAAGAATAAAGAAAAAAAGGCAGAAAAGAAAGCCAAGAAGCAGGCAGAAAAACAGAAAAGATATTGTGCTACGGCATTGGAATGGTCAAATATCGAAATGATCGATGGAAATGCGATCTACATAAGAGACGGCAACATGCAGGAACGGGTCATTGGTCTTAAGGTCATCCCCAGAAACATCTTTATCGATACGAGCTATGTGCAGGCACGCGTCGTGAATAATCTGCGTATCATCTTCAACAAGGTACGCTTCCCCATCTACTGGCAATATGTATTCGTACCGGTACAGATCGACGATCATGTCTCGATACTGCTGCGAGAGGAGGCGCAGGAAGAAGACCCTCGTATCCGTGCGATGATCCGCAATGATTTTGAGAAGGTCACCTGGTTTCAGGATACGCATCGGGAACTGGAATTCTTCCTGATGCTACGGGATAAGGATGAAGGAACGTTGATGAAGAATTTTGATGAACTGGTCGCTGAGCTTCAGTATGCCGGATTTCGGACTAAAGATCTGAATATGCATGATCTCTATGATTATGTTGCTTATATGTATGAGAATCCGCTGATCAACGATTATTACTTCTCACGTGGCATCTTCAGCTGTCTGGCGGACACCAGTGAAGATATCTTTGCAACAGAAGATACCTATCACGAGCCGGATTTTGATTATGATGACTACTACAAGCTTCAGAAAGAAGAAAAAGGAGCGTGAACTTATGGATAAAAAATGTGTTCTACATCCTGCAGTACGAAAAGTGATATCAGATAAGTTTTATGCAAGACAGGGACATGGAAGAAATACTATAGTCTCTGAAATGACTCTTAATGACCGTGTAAATAAAGAAAGGCTCATCTTTATCGAAGCGGAAGATGCATCGCATAAGCACAAACATCGTTTTATCTTATAAAAAGTCTAAGGAGGAACAACATGTGGAACAATGACCTGGTCAAGAAAAAAAGTTTATTACAGCCTATCGGTCTAAAGATCCAAAGAGGTCACTATATCCTTGGAGACCGATATATCAAGTCTCTGCTTGTCACAGAACTCCCCCGCCAATTCGATCTTGGCCTGTTGAGTTCCTACGTATCGGATCCACAGATAAAAGTCTTCATGCGCACAGAACCATTGGATCTGGACTGTGCCGGTATGTTGAAGAAGGAATACAATGACAAGAATAGAGAGTATCAGAAAAGTTGGAATGACCCGACAAGAAGAGAAACGCTGGAAAATGAGTTGATCTCCCTGAATACCTATATCAAGGAGATCATCGACAATCATGATATGACATGGAACATCATCATCGTATTCAGCGTCTATGCACAGACGGAAAAAGAAGTAAATAACCGATGTCGGGACCTCAATCTCCGTTTACGGGCACAGGGATTCAAGCTGACCAGTGCTCCCGTCATGCAGGAGAACCTGATGCGGGTCGCTTCCCCGTTATTTGTCAATAGTCTCCTTCCTTCCGAAGTAGAGAAGAACATCGGTATCCCGCTTCCCAGCCTTGGTATGGCAGGCCTGTATCCCTTCGTATTCGAAACACTGAAGGATCGTGGAGGATTCTTACTCGGTCATGAACTGATGAACAAAGGAGCGATCCTGTTCGATCAATTCCAATGGCTCAATGATTCGGAAAGTGCCCGAGCACTGAATCGGCTGAGTGGGAACCTCGTCATCGTTGGAGGTACTGGATTCGGTAAATCTACGCTGATGAAGCTGCTGATCCGTTTTTATATCCGGACACATAAGAAGATCATCTGGATCGATCCGGAGAACAAGAATAGGTCGCTGACGAAGCGTTATGGAGGTACGTTCGTCAACTGGGGACGGCGCGGACATATCATCAATGTCTTCGATCTAAAGCCGATCTCAGTGGAAGAGGATGAGGACGCCAGCGTCAAATGGGATACAGAGCTTGCCATATACAACTGTATCGATGATGTCAAGATCATCCTACGCTATCTCGTACCCTCTATCAGTGATGACACACTTTCCATCGTTGGAGATCAGATGGTCAAGTTGTATGCGGATCATGGATTGACGACAGAAACAGATTTCCGTGGACTACCTGCCTCTGCGTATCCGACCTTCTCCGATCTCGATGTACGTCTGCAGAAAAGTATAGAAGAATGTCAGAAGCAGCCGCATGCTGATACGAAGGAACTGGAGCTGCTGCGAGATCTGCGCCTGAAGATAAAACCGCTGCTCAGAGAATGGTCGATCTATTTCAACGGGCACACATCTCTAGGGAAGGAGGACTTATCAAAGGATATCATCGCTTTCGGTACGAAGACGCTGCTGGAGAAACCGATGACGCTGATCAATGCACTGAATCACATCATGTATCAATTTGCCTGGTCTCTGTGTCTGGATGAATCAGTGGATTCTGCATTCGTCCTGGACGAAGCGCATACGCAGATACTGACACCGATGAGTGCGGAGAGAGTGGCACAATACACACGAAGATCCAGAAAATACCATAATGTCTGTACGATCGCGACGCAGGAGCCGAAAGACTTTGCGGGGAAAGATATCCTCGTACATGGAAAAGCGATCTTCAACAACAGCGTCTATAAGATGATCATGCATCTGGAGCGCGATGGAACCAACGATCTCAGCAACTTCATCACCGTCAACGAGAATGAGAAAGGACTGATCGAGCAGTTGCGTATGGGCGATGCATTGTTCGTCTGTGGAGACCGGCATATCCCATTGCATGTCCTTGCGACAGAGAACGAGTTGAAGGAGATGGCATGACCGCAAGGAACCGAAGATCAAGCACATGGATCTATTCCCTATCATTCAAACATTGGCTCTCATGACAGGTGGTCCACGAACGTGATAGATCCATCAGAAAAAAAACAATACCTGGCAACTTGCCAGTTGGCTTTTCGCAAAAGATCTGACAATGATGGAGGAGGTGCAAGGATGATCACATACACTTTGAAAGAACTGGGATATCCGGAAGAACCACCGAGAAAGCTGCTGCCTTGGATACACATGGAACTACAATGGAAAAACCTTGATAAAATAATTACTTTTATTTATGATAATACGATACATATATACGAGGTGAGTGAATTGAGGCAGAAATATTGTTTTGAGATACCCTACGGAAGCAGAAGTCAGTGGATCGATCGGTGTTGGCAGTTGAACGAGTTCGTTGGAACGAAAGGAATCGTAAAGCTATTCGTATCAAATATACCATATCATCTAAGATCTTATATTTATTTTGATTATGATGGGGATCGTGAAGATATCATCGAATTCTGTAAAAAATATGAGATCGATGTATCTTATGATAAGGGATCTAAAGAATTCCTTGAAGATATGCGTAATAGGATGTGGAATGAAATTTCTTTTAGTTCGAGAATGAATCGCCAAATGTTTGAGGTGTTCTTCGTTTCAAGTTTTCAGTATGCGGAGATCAGCGAGCTCCATGAAAAGGGATATTATTGGGAAACGGAATCAAAAAGAAAAAAAGTATTCATATCCTATGCATGGAAAGATAAAGAGATTATTGATAATATGATTGATAAGCTACAGACGAGTGGTATCAGGGTCTTCATGGATTACGGTGATCATATATTAGAAAGTATCCTGAGTGGTTTAAGCGAATGCGAGCTGGCTTTATTTTTTTAAGTCATGCATTTCGGAACTCTATGATGGGCAAACAAGAGCTAAGAGCTATCTGGACAAAAGTCATCAGTAGAAGAAAAGCATGGATGATCATAAGATTGGATGATGTGGACCCTGAGGATATATTTTACTCATTGAGTGACTATAAGTATTTTGATGCTCAAACGGAATCATTCGATGATTTTATAAAAGCAGTACATAAAAAGCTGAAGGAATGTTAAAGGTAAAACGAATGAAGAAGGAAACATACCTGCTTTTTCTTTTTGGAAGATAGCGTAGTAGAGCTTCATGAAAAGCATTACCTACATTACCTGGCAACTTGCCAGGTAACTATGAAATAGCGCTTCCTACTCCTCAGCCGTGGATAAGGATGATATACCGGAACATTGAGGCAGTCCCTCACTGTTCCATCCCCTTCATATATTCAAGACGATGCCCGTACTATATCTATTGAATGCGACGGAACTTTTGGTGTAAGATATATGTAGCAGATATGAAGAAGCCAAGCTATCTATGTGATGAGAAAGAGGTGTCATGAATGAAAACGGAAGGATTATCAAAGACATTGGAGGAGGCCAGGGATAATTGCACACAGCTCGCTGATATGGGAGTGGAAAAAGAAATGCTGGAACCGTTCCGGCAGTTGATAAAGGAGTGTGAAGCGATCATCCAACATGAGGCTGATATTAAGAAAAAAATGATGAGGGGGATAAAAGAGGCACAGAAGAACGGGATCCGCATAGGCCGCCCGGCGATCCCTTGCAGTGATGAGTTCCTGAAGCTGGCTGTCCTGCAATCCCAACATGTGATCACGGCAGTGGAGGCGGCAACGCAGCTCAACATAGGGAGATCGACCTTCTATAAATTGAAGAAGCTCTATCATAAAGAGATAAAGTGGAAGAAACAGGAGGTATGACCGGATATACGCGAGGTACGACATACAAGACAGGCTGCTGGAATGGCAGCTTTCTCTCTTTCCTCTCCGGCTGCGCCTCTACATGGCAAGTTGCCATGTAGCTATGGAATACCGCTTACGGCTCCATCAGTCAATGACCGGGTCGTATTTTCCTACGGAAAATCTCCACCCTGCCTATGGCTCCTTGACTGCTCCACCTCCAGCGGTGTGAAGAAAGTGTAAGGTAGCTACACTTACAGTCGATAGCGGAAGAACCGCACAGGAGGAAAGATATGCATTATTATGAAGTACAGTCACAATTAGTAGTTTTGAATAATGAGGATGCCTATGTAGCATCCGAAAAAGCCCTAAATGAATTTGACCTTTTGGTCATCGATAGTAAGGAACACGGATTCATTACTGTTTCTATCTCTCGGAAACTCACGAATTTTGAGGCGATTTCCATGCCATTCGAAATCAGTACCTATCTCATGAAGATGGATATCGAGGGATATCTGAAAAAGAAGAAAGCGGAAATTAGTGCAGATGTCATCCTTAAAAAGGTGGAACTCAAAGTCAAGGAGATACAGTATATGGAGAAACTGAAAAAATATCAGAGAGACCCGAAAGTAAAAGCATTACTGGATGAATATGATGCTTTACAGAAAGATACGCCTATTCAAGCAGAAGCGGAAGAAAATACATATGATGGATTGTCATTGGATGACCTAGTCTAAACAAAGAAATCGGGAGAGACACCTCTCTCGATTTTTCTATCTCATTTTGATATCCGGCATTTGAATCAGTATATTAACTATGGCTGCGCCTCTACATGGCAAGTTGCCATGTAGCTATGGAATACCGCTTACGGTTCCTCAGTCAAGGACCGAGTCGTATTTTCCTTCGGAAAATCTCCACCCTGCCTTACGGCTCCTTGACTGCTCCACCTCCAGCGGTGTGAAGAAAGTGTAAGGTACATATCCTTACGATCGTAAGCGGTGACCCTGCAAGGAAAAGCAATAAAAGAAGATAATAGATAAAAATACATTTACGGGAGGCAAGCATGAATGAGAGTATCGTATTGAAAGGAATACATAACAAAAAAATAAAAAACATATTCATATTAGGACAGCCAAGGACTGGTAAGAGTACGATTGCTAAAAAATTATTGTCATATGGTGCTTTTAGTATCTTAGCAATGGATGAAGTAAGACATGCGTTTTATGCATGTGGGATACAGGATATATATGCAAAGGATAATAAGACCGAGGTGAAGGATACATATTCCACAGCTTTTTTAGAGTTTATAAAAAGCTATATCAAATCTTTTCGTCATAACAATCCGGATATCACCCTAATCATTGAAGGAATGGAAATGACCGTACAGGAAGTAGCTAAGGAATTTCCAGAGGATATCATCGTAGTTTTGGGAATAGATACATCTGATACACAGGTATTTTTTGATTTGATAAGAATGCAGGAACGCACGATCGGACATGCATGGACTAGAAATATTACGGATGATGAACTATATGAATGTATAGAACGTAGTATGAGATTTTCTAAAGAAAACGAGAAAGATGCACGGAAGTGGAGGATCGCATATTTTTCCTGCAATGGTCATCGGACAGAAGATTATGAAAGATCGATCATCGACTATATATTACGATCCATGTCTTCCGATGATATAAGGTCTTACCGTGAACATATGAATTTGATGGATCTATATCTTTTCTTAGATCTTACTGATCGTTTTGAAAACTATAACTATATTAAAAATATTTTGAAAATCGATTATTATCAGATCATCAAGGTAGGTCATCGTGATCTATTAGAGCTTCATGAGCTTCACCTTAGAGTCCCTATCTTATATCATGTCGATGACCTTAGCATATTTGAAAAACAAATATCCAAGCTTAGAGATTTGAGAAATACATCGAAAGATATCGTTATCGATATCTGTGGGAATATCGAAAACTTAGGAGGGATCACGAAATGAAACTGTTTATGATAAGTGGAAGGATAAAGGATATCAGGACAAGGATATCGGCAACCCAGCGAAGCTTTCTCAATATGCATATCTCTTCCAGTGATGGTGCATCCTATGAAATATCGATGTCATATGAGCAATTACTCGATAACCGTCCTCTGGAGGTCGGTGATAGTGTGATGGCAAAAGGACAGATCGTCTCCCATGAGAGTGAGAATGCATCCGGTGAGGTACATCTGTCCTATGAATTCATAGCAGATCACATCACGAGGTATTAGCATGTACTACATGGCAAGTTGCCAGGTAGTTTCCCATATGCCAGATAGTCGAAAGAGAGGATGTAAAAATATGAAATTACTCATTCTGATACAGTCACTGTATATCATCTATTTATTATTACGGATCAAGCGCTATAAACAAGAAATCGAAATGTATGAAAACTTACGTTATATGTATGTTGAAATGATACGATGGTTGAATGCTAAGCGTCTCAAAGATAAAAAATAAGTGTAATGACTCATCACGACTAAGGGAGAAAGACGGAAAACTTGATGCAATGAGATAGCTTCAGATCTTACGATATCATCGATTCCCTTTTGGCTGCGCCTCTACATGGCAAATTGCCATGTAGCTATGGAATACCGCATCCGGCTCCTCAGTCAAGGATCGGGTCGTATTTTCCTTTCGGAAAATCTCCACCCTGCCTTGCGGCTCCCTGACTGCTCCACCTCCAGCGGTATGAAGAAAGTGTAAGGTACTCATCCTTACGATCGTAAGCGGTAACCCCGCAAGGAGAAGAATATGAAAAATGTAGTGAATACGATCATCGGAGACAACAACATTATAATCAGAAACAGCACGGTATCTCACATCAAGAATGTCGAGACCCTTTCGCGAGGTTGGAAGTGGGTCGAATCCACAGAGGGCTCAGGCTTCTTACTATCACCTGAGAGAGATAGCGTTGTCGATTATGTCCTGATCATAGGGACAAGTGATATCCGTTACCGTTTCCGTGATACAGAGTCATGGCTACTGTTCGTAGGAACGGAAAAAGAATTCAAGGATTTCATCTTGAAGGAAGTGAGGGATGGATACGATCTCCATAAGTGAAGAAAGAAAAAAGTTGATGAACGATATACTGACACTACAGCAGAAAGAACTCGAAACCTGCGATAACCTCCGAGCGCTCTATATATCCATGCTCAACCATCACAAT
Source organism: [Clostridium] innocuum (assembly GCA_012317185.1). Lineage (NCBI taxonomy): Bacteria > Bacillati > Bacillota > Clostridia > Eubacteriales > Clostridiaceae > Clostridium > [Clostridium] innocuum. The sequence goes on from CP048838.1 coordinate 1,348,649, forward strand.
CATCACAAGGACCATAGCTGCACGGAAAAAGGTGTCGATATCCGTGTAGGAGATATCTGTTATATCGATTTCGGAAATGCATTCATCGAAGAGATAGGCTTCCAGCATTTCGGACTCATTTTGAGCCTATATAAAAATAAAGCGTATGTCGTGCCGATGAGCGGCAATGAGCGAGCTTATGCGCAAGCCTATAGTAAGGACACCCCGAACGGAAAAAGACACCTGATGCGCCTGGAAAAGGTAGGTATGATGAAGAAACGCTCTGTCTTATTCATAAACGATTCCAAATGGATAAATACCGCAAGGGTCATAGATGTAAAAGGACATCTGAAAAGAGACAGTCAGGTCTTTCAAGAAATCATGACCAGAGTCAAAGACATGATATCCTAGAGGAGCTCTCCTCTAGGATATTTCATATACTACCGAGCAGCTGATCAAGTAAAAAGATGCTGGATAGCTCTGCCGGCTCAGGTGCCGGCCAGCTACATGGCAAGTCGCCACGTAGCTATGGAATACCGCTTATGGCTCCATCAGTCAATGACCGGGTTGTATTTTCCTTTCGGAAAATCTCCACCCTGCCTATGGCTCATTGACTGCTCCACCTCCAGCGGTGTGAAGAAAGTGTAAGGTAGCTATCTTACATGAAGCGATCGGTAACCCCGCGCGGAGGACATAACTATGAAAACAATTCAAACGATGAAAAAACAAATTCTAAAAATGTACGAAATCGAATATGGCAACGAAGATTATCCGTACAGTGTGAGAATCTATAATAATTTCAATGGTGTGTTATATTACACAGGAATCGGAAGATATTGCAAAAGTATTGATGAAATTGATGAATATATACTAAAAGAAGGATTTGAAAAAATGAATGGTGTATTTTCAAAACATGGCTATATTTTTAAGAAAGTGTAAAGGCAAAGTATGTATCTTTCTAAGAATTTCTATGGCTGCCGATGGCAGTGCCAGCGGCAGCAGCGTCCGTGTAATCTACGCCGATAGGAGAAAGATAAACCCAATTCTATATAACCTGGCAAATTGCCAGGTTATGAAGATTTCCCTGTATAAAGCACAGTCGTTTTATGAGCCGACAGACTACATGGCAAGTTGCCATGTAGCTATGGAATACCGCTTGCGGTTCCACAGTCAAGGACCGGGTCGTATTTTCCTAACGGAAAATCTCCACCCTGCCTTTGGCTCCTTGACTGCTCCACCTTCAGCGGTGTGAAGAAAGTATAAGGCAGCTACCTTACATGAAGTGAGCGGTAACCCCGCATGGAGGAATAATAAAATGACAAATAAAGAATTAAGCACAAAGATAAGAAAGACATTAAAGGAATCCGGATACACATCAAAAGATATAAAAGTATCTGTCCGCTCCAGCCTATACGACACGGTCGCAAAGATCACGATCCATAACCCGCACATCAATAAAAACGAGATTGAGAAATTGCTGCTGACTGCATATGAAGAAATAGACAGAGATATAGTTACCGGTGAGATCCTACAAGGTGGGAACACAATGTTATTTATTGATTATGAATACGGAATCTTTGAAGAAGTGGCGTATGAATGGGCAGCGACCGCAAAAGGCCTGATGCATAGTAAAGAGGAAGTAACAAGGATCTTTGATGGTCTGTATCTGCTGGATCCGGACCGCACCGGAGTGCTCTCAATCCGACAGCAGAACGAAAAAGCCTCTTGCACATATAAGGTATATAACCTTTCTCATCTCTGCGAATTCATTTACAAATTCGTAGAATTTGGTACGATCGCCGTATAAAAAAATTCATTAAAAAAAATAGGAAAAATGTTTTTGAAAAGGTCATCGAAGAGAAGGCCTTTTTTTACTTCCTTCATTTTTCCATAGCTGCCGATGGCAGTGCCAGCGGCAGCAGCGCCTTCGCAAATCGCGCGGTGGGGATATGTAAAAGAGCACTCGAAAGCCAACATGGCAACTTGCCAGGTAGGATTCATAACAGTATAAAAGCATATCAAAAGATAAGGAGGATATCCAAAAAGATGATAAAAAAAAGAATGTATAGAACAACTATTCATGCCGGATCAACCTTAAGAGAGTACCAGAGATGGCTGGCTCCCTCTCGGGAGCCGCCACTTCACTAAAAACGCTGTTTTTAGTGAAGCAGGATAAGGGAAAACGTATACGTTTTCGTGGGAACAAACGGTCAACGACCGTTTTTTTTAGTGCTTTGGAGAATATATGTATACATTATGCAGACATAAATAAATCCTTTATTTATCATAGTTTTTAAATATCAAAGAGGGCTTTAAAAATCTGTATTTCGCTTTATAGAACAAGTATACATTTCTGTATACATGTAACCATAAATAATCGTATACGTGTATACATTTTGTATACACAGCTCATATACCTTACATATAAAGGTGATTTCACGTAATCTTAAGCATTAGAACACAAATATGTATACATACTCAATTTTATATGTATACAAAAAGCAAGCGATCAATATCTAATTTTTAAGTCAATGAATAGACTGGAAGGAGTACCAAATGGAGAAAAAAACTTTATCTATTCGAGTCAGCGATATTGCTCTAGATAAACTTCAACAGCTATATTATTTAGAAGAAGAAAGAAAGAAAAAATACAATGAGTCCACACTAACGAAAGGAGAAATTTTAGAAGAAGCCATCGATAATTATTATGCAATGAAATTGGATAAAGACACCGGTTCCGATTATCTTACCAGAATGAATCTGATGATCCAGGATGCTCTAAAACAACAAAACAACCAAAGAGATATGACCCTCAACCATATCCTCCGCTATGCCATGATGTCTTATGAAGCCGGTGTCACCATGCTCAAAAATTTTAGGTTACCGGATGAAGAAAAACCAAAGGATTTTGAAGATGCAAGAAACCTTGTCCAAAATCTTGATAGTATCTTTGAAGATAGTATCTATGAAAAAGTCGCTAAAGAGCTTGGTGAGGAGGTCGATTGATCTATGCTCATCAAGGATGTTTTTGATAGTCTGAGTGATCATCTGGAAAAGGGATTCTCCTGTTATCGAAAGATGCGCGGCACCGACCCCAATGGCTTCAATTATGACATGCTTGAGAATTTCCTGAACGTCACCAGGCAATCTTATATGAACTGTTTAGAAGATCATTTCGATCATACCTTGCTGGAACATATAGAACGACAGTGTCAGAAAAAGGGACAACAGGTATTCAGTGCTGACTTTTTAAATGACCTCATGGAAACCTATATGGAGGAACGCTTTGCGAAGCCGAGATATTTTTTCGACATGGATGGCGTCCTGTTCAAACTTGATAATACCCTGACTTCTCTTGAACCACTATACGAGGAAGGATATTTTAAGAATCTTCCCACCCATCGTTTGGCAGTCCGCTGCCTGCAGGAGATGCTGATACAGGACCCTGAACAGGTCTATATCCTTTCACATTATATCGACTCTCCTTTTGCAGAACAGGAAAAGCGGGAGGTACTGCAGGAACTCTTCCCTTCTCTGGATATGCACAACGTGATCCTGGTTCCTTATGGAGAAAGTAAGACTGACTATGTACCGATAAGGATCAAAGAGAATGATTTCCTCGTAGATGACTATAACCACAATCTTGAATGTTGGAGAGATGCAGGCGGATATGCGATCAAATTCGTGAATGCCATAAATGACAGACACGGGTCCTGGATAGGCAGCAAAGTCGAATATGATGATCCTGAACTCAACAGATCCCTGAACCACATATTTGAAAATGCTGCTATGAGTAAACCTCTGGAAATGACTCTTGAGCCTTATATGCAACAAAAACTGGAGGTGTTACGATCGCATGCAGATATCGGTTTTTGATCACATGGCAATCTGCCAGGTAGGAGGTCCCATCTATGAGTAAGGCTCATGTCATCAGTAAATTCCGCTTCCTGGAATGTGGGAAAGCTCCACCGAAAGGGTCTCGATTCAAAGGAACGATATCTACGGAGTCTCTATTAGATTGGAGTGAATATACCGGCAGAGAAAAAGCAGCGGACAGAAGGAAAGAACGTAGTATGCATGAAGGTGGACTCTTAGGATATACGAGTCAGGATGATACGACGCGTACCTTTTCCAGCGATGGCTGGCTTACGAAAGAAAAAATGGCAGGATTCAAGAAGAAGATAGCTAAGGCATTCTGTAAAGATGGCGATATCTGTTGGGATACCGTCATCTCTCTAAAAAACTATCAGGACTCCTTCCAAAGCAATATGTATGATGTCAATGATTATGCCGCCATCGTTTCCAAATTATTGCCCGGATATTTCAAAAGTATCGGTCTCGATCCAGACAACATGATCTGGTGGATGAATTATCACAATAATAAGAAGAATCCCCATATGCATATCGTGTTCATGGAGAAGGTCCATACCAGAACGCGTGGAAAGCTGGCACAGAAATATCTGGATAAATATAAAAGTATATGGCTGAAGGAATTAGGGCTCCGACAGGAATTTGCTAAAACATACAAAAAGGATCCGAAGGATATCTTCAAGGAAAAAGATGCGTTGAGGAAGACTCTGATCTCCAGGATTGACATGAGTTTCAATGACCAGCTGCTTCATAGCTTTTACACGACGCTGCCGAAAAAAGGGAGACTCTCTTATAATTCCAAACATATGAAACCATACAGGAGACAGCTCAACCTGATCATCCGCTCCTTGCTGCAAGACGAAGAAATAGGAAAGGTATATGAACAGTGGCTCAATAAGGTCGAGATGTTGGATGATTTTCAGAACACACTTGCGAATGAGAAGATCTCCCACTTCAAGAAAACAGAACTGGATAAGCTCTACACCCGGCTCGGGAATATGATCCTGGAACATGCGAAATATAAAGAGACAGAATGCAAACAAGAATATGATCTATGGTTCTCAAAACAGAATATCCGTTATCAGGACGAGCAGGTATATCGTATAAAGCTGCATGATCGAGCAGCTTGTATCGACCTGCCATCTGATTTAGCCCTGTTCCTGGATGAACGGGGCTTTTATCATGTCGAAATCGAACAAGATAAAAGCTACACGCTCCATCGGTATGCTAAAAACCTCGATGCCTGGAAAGACATCTCTGAAACAGATACATTGCAGATCGATAGAGACACACTCTTCCGCTATATGAATACGAAGGATATATCGTTATCCGAAGGTGAGCCTAAGATCTCTGCAGGTCAAGATAGCCGTATATCGCTTATAGATGCGACTGATGAGACTGATGTGCAGTTCCTTACGGATAGTTCAAAAGAGATACCGCATGATTCCCAACGATCCACACACGCTCGCTCAGAAGGTCCCCATGTCCGTATGGGGATGCGGAAGAAAGCAAAGGTGTTCCACAACCAAAAACTAAGTGCAGTCCTGAAAAAAGGCTCCAAGCGAATCCTGCATCAGGACGCACAGGAAAAAGAAAGAGATCTGGAAAGATTCATAAGAGAATATGAGGAACAACAGATCCGAAGTGAAGAAAGGGGTAAAGAATATATATGATACGAAAGCTCATGATCTCACTGCTTGGGACATTGCTTGCAAGGATACTCATGGATCTTGCGGCCATCAATCTGATCAACACACTCGTATTTGACAGACTGGAACCATCCTTCGATCTCAGTCTGCTGGATCAGGTACCACAAGCCAAATTGGTCGTCAATATACTTACATCGCTCATCGCAGTATTCATCTTCCTGGGCATGTTTTCAAAAAGCACCAAGAAGAAACTGGATGATGACAAGAAGAATTTTACACATCTCTCCTCTATCCATGAAGCGAAGCGCAGTCTGACCAGAGTGCAATTTCATGAAACAGATAAAGGAAAGTCAGCCAAAGAAGATACACGATGGGGATTGAACGAAACATCTTTTCTAGCAAAAGCTGATCGTATCCTGAACTATCCGAAGCTTCCTTATAATGCCCTCCTGACATTTTTACGAATCGATGACTGGCATAAGTTTAATACAGTAAGACATTGGAAGATAGATGGAAAGTCTGTCACACAGCGTGCAGGTCTTCCCATCTATATGCCAAGATTTCGGAAACATACGATCTTCGTCGATGCAAACGATAATCATTCTCTGCTGATCGGTACGACGAATTCCGGTAAGACCTTCTCTGTCATCCTGCAAATGATCGAGCTCGTTTGTATGGCCGGTGAATGTGCCATTATCAACGATCCGAAAGGAGAGCTCTATGAATATACTGCCAAGCAATTCGAAGAAGCCGGGTATGAGATCATCAAACTGAATTTCGTCAATGCGAAGGCTTCCGATGCTTGGGCTCCTCTGGAACTGGCATGGGATACATGGAAGAAGGCCTATATGGATCATCAGGAGGCACTGAAGGAATGGAAAGCAGAAGAGACCACCTTCACACCTGCTGAGAAAGCAGAATGGCTGGCCAGGATACCGGAGCCTGACTACTCTCAGGCGATCGAATTCCTCAAGGATCTTGCGAACAGTCTCACCTATGATCCGAATGTCAAGGATCCGTTCTGGAACGATTCCGCAAGAGACTGCATCATCGGGATGGCAGCTTTCCTGATGGAAGAAGCGATCAAAAATGGTGATATGACGGAAGGCATCGTGAACTTCAAGGCGATCAAACTGGGATTGAACTATGCAGATGTGAAGCTGACGAAGGAACAACAGAAAGCGCTGCAGGTACGCTCCGACAACATCCTGGGCGCAGTGTTGGAAACATCAAGAAGGATGGATGATACTAGTTACATGTATCTGATGGATTATTGTAATGCACCAGAACAGACACGGCAGAGCATCAAGAAGGTACTTGCGACGAAGATCGATATCCTGACGATGAATGAACAGATCATGCGGATGACCTCCTATTCCGATTTCGATATGAAGGCTCTCGGTCAAAAGAAGATGGTGATCTATCTGATCGTGCATGATGAGAAGAAGACCTATTATCCTTTGGTATCTATCTTTTTGAAACAACTCTATGAAGTGATCATCAAGGAAGCCAGAGGGAATAAAGGAAGACTCCCCATCCCTGTGAATGTCATATTGGATGAATTCGGTAATTGCCCGCCATTGAAGGATATCCAGAGCATGCTGACTGCATCCCGTTCCCGCGGTGTACGTTTCTCACTGGTCGTGCAGGATCTCTCTCAGTTAGGAGAAGTCTATGGAGACAAAGTAGCGACGACGATCCAGAACAACTGCTCCAATACCGTGTATATCTTAGGCTCCCAGATGGATACACTGAAGAGGTTCAGTGAGATGTGTGGTTCCAGACAGATATGGCTGCCATCGAAAAGCTGGTATGAGACGCGTCCTGTCATAAGCATCGATCGTCTACAAAAATTGAATCTTGGTGAAGTCGTCATCCACAGACAGAGGAAATCCCCTTTCATCGCAAGGATGATCCCTTATGACAGATGTAAGTTCTATAGAGGCAAGAATATGGATCCAAACGAAGAGAGATCACCAAAGCCGGCTGTCAGATGGATCGATATGAAGGCTCTATTATCGAATTATGGAGATGTTTTCTAACAACATGGTGATCTGCCATGTGTGTAATGACCATGAACACGATATTACCTGGCAACTTGCCAGGTAATGGAAAGGAGAAGAAAATGGAGGAAGAACAGATAAAGAGATTCGTACAAACGAATAGTGAGATATCATTGATGGATTTTTACAAAAGCTTGGAAAGACAGCAGCGAGAAGCCGGATATAGTATGCAAAAGACCAGTCTGATCTTTCCGCAGCGCCAGATCATCGAACTGGAAGGAAAGAGCTCCTGTAAGATATTCACTTCTTATTTCGAGAACTGTGAATTCATGAACCTGGAGCTAATGGATACGGCCGGATATAACCAAAGGATATTGGAGGGAAATATCTTCAAAGGCTGCACCTTCACGAACTGTAGAAACATCGCATCTATGAATGCATGTACGTTCATCGACTGTAATTTCAATGCCTGTGATCTCAGGCATACCTCATTCGTCCGCTGCAGGTTTGTAGATACGAGCGCAGGAGACTGCGATTTCCGGATGGCGAATTTCTCCCTCGCCGATCATGCAAAGTTGTATATCGCATATGAGACCTGCAAAGTAGAGGATACTCTGCTGCAGCCGCAGGTATCGGAAGAAGAGAGGAAGCAGACCGGCGATCCGATCAGAATGGATATCTTCCTCGATATGCTGGAGTGTTCCCTGAAACTGCTCCGTGATGCGATCCATCTCGACAGTGATGCGCAGATGACACTCGATCCGATCGCTCACGACCTGAATGCCTATATACAGATGACGCGAAAGGCGATGGAATCAGAAGGAATCCGGGAACGTGAGGAAACGGAGATATTGAACGATCTCGACGTGCATGAAGCATGGGCGAATCAGATCTGCCGCAAGACAGAGGAGATGCCTGTCATCGACTGGACGAAGAGCAATTACAGCAGGATGAACCTGAAGAACCGGAATCTGTCCGGTATCGACTTCACCGGTTCCCTCATGAAGAACTGTGACTTTACAGCCTGTAACCTCACCGGAGTCGATTTCACCGGCTGTAATCTCACCGGTGCCATATTTTTGAATGCGATCCTTGCGCAGAATACCTTCGATGGCGCAAAGCTGGAGGACATCAAGATCGATCAGAAGAACCTGCAGCTATTCGAAAATGCCGGCATCGCTGTGAATACGGACCAGACCGGCCCCATGAATATCTCTGTCAATCGCAGCGTCTTATCGAGGAAAGGAAATACGGCCGTCTGATGGAAGACAGATACCAACGCTATCAGAACACTGCCTTCACAAGCCAACAATGGTACATCATAAAAAAGGCGATCGATGAAGATATCGAAGTCAAGGATATCGCAGATCCAAGATTCAGCGTCGAACAGCTGACGCTACTCATAGACGCAAGGAGATCCGGTATCGACTTATCCGGATTGACAGATCCGGATATCAAGGAAGAACAGCTCAAACAGATATTGGAAAAGATAGCAAATGAGATGGGACTCTATGATGAGCATTATGAAAAGGTCAGGAGGAAGTGGCTCCGGAACATCACCTGGATGCTTCTCATCGGCTCTGTCCTCACGATCATCGTTTCTCTGCTCTATGTCACGAAGGATGAATGGCTGAAATACTTTGAAGAGTTGTACCTGTCCTTCGATCGTGAGACTGTACAGCTCGAGGCAGGAGAACCATTCGAGCCTGCCTCCTACATCCGTTCTTATGATCCCGAAGCGGTGATCACCTTTCCGAATCGTGAAGAGATCGATACGAAAAAGCCCGGCACCTATTGGGTCGTCTACCATATCAGTAACGGCAAGAAGGAAAAGGATATGAAGCTGCTCGTGGAAGTGAAGGACACTGAAGCACCGGTTATAAGATTGAAGAGATCCAGCGTAACTGTGTCTGATCGTTCCAAGCTGAAAGCGGAGGACTATATAGATTCTGTCGTCGATATCGTCGATGGTGATCTTCGCTCAAAAACGACTACTAAGATAACAAAGGACAAGATCATTTATAAAGTGAGCGATACACATGGGAATGAAGCACAGGAGACCTTGGATATCCATATAGAAAAGCCAAAAAGTAATGAGACAGAGAGTGTGCCAAAGATAGAGGGACCACGAACGGATATGCCACCGCAACAGAAACAGGAGGTCGCACCAATAGAAAAAGATGTGCCTGTTACGGCACAGAGCAGATCGTTTCCCTTCATAGAAGGTAAGACCTTCGATCAGACGTATCAGGAATGTATGGCAGCCGGTAATGCAGCAGTACGCGCAGGACAGGCAAACACGGCGTCCTGTACCGTCTATGACGATGAGAATGGGATCCATAAAGGATACGTTTTAAATTTTGATTGATGATACCTGGCAAGATGCCAGGTATTTTTTAGGAGGTAAGGACATATGAAAGAGATCGTCAACATCAGTATTCCAAAATCACGCTTCAAACAGAAGATCAAACAAGCCAATGGCACCAAATACAGCCATCGCGTCATCCTTCCAAAAGAAGCAGGAGCTTATCGATATCATGTACTATTGATCAGTGAGGATTTCGTACAGGAGGATATCGACAATAAAGAAAATAACGTCCTGCATTTTTATGCAGATCGAGAGATCCAGCTGTCGCAGCATCATCGGACACCGAACGGAGAGGACGTCTATGAAAAGATCAGAGTCATGCCGAAGGAATTGTACAAAAGCTTCTATGGTGAATACAAAGACAATAGCAGGAAGATGTTCTCTGATGAAGAAATCGAATTTCTGAAGAAGAACATATCCGTGATGGATTTCCTGCAGGATCGTGCAGGCTTCAGCTTCAAAAGACAAGGGCAGAATTATTACCGCTGTGATCAGCATAGTTCTCTCGTCATCGATACGAGGAACAACGCGATGTTCTGGCACACCGAGCATATCAATGGATCTGCATTGGAATATTTGAGAAAGGCAGAAGGCAAGACGTTCCCAGAGGCGATGAATATCCTGATCGAATATCATAACGGACTTGCGCCTGACAAGAAGCAGTATATCGCACCGAAATATGAGCAGATAGAATTCAAGCTTCCGGATTCACAACAGAATATCTCGAAGATCTATGAGTATCTATGTGACAAGCGAAAGATCGACCGTGACCTCATCAAGCGATTCGTCGATGACGGTAAGATCTATTTAGATGGAAAAGGCAACTGCGTCTTTGCATGTGAGAACTACAAAGGAAAGGTAGATTCCGCCTTCGTACGTTCGACCTATTCAGGCTTTCGGGGAGATGTCGGTGGAGGAAATAAGTTTACCGGATTCTTCATCGAAATGGATCCAAAGGCTACGAAGCTTGTCCTGACAGAAGCCTATATCGATGGGTTGTCTTATATCACGGCCAAGAAGCAAGCCGGTGAGAAGATAGACTTCAATGTGCTCGCATGCGACAGCTGTAATGTCATGAATGAGACGTTCCGCGTAAATTATCTTACCCGACCTGTCCTGAATCAGAATATCGATACTGTCATACTTGCATCGGATAACGATAAAGCAGGCAGAGCAGCTGCAGAAGAGTTCAAATCATTCGTCCGGCCATTTCATAGGATACAGAATGTCGTCGATGATCTTCCATCCCTCGGTTCTGACTGGAACAAGGATCTGCAGAAGGTCTATGAACAACCGGATATGTTAAAAGATAAAGCTATATTTTTAAATAGCAAGTAAAAACATGTAGTGATCTATAAGAATTAGTATAACAAACTATGGGAAGAAGCTAACAAAGCTATGAGGAATTTCATATACCTACGAAATACAATTACTAATTCAAAGGACTGGTACAGTTCGAATGTGGAGAATGGATGATAACAAAATCTACAGTAAAAAAGACGAAAGAAGTTTATCAGTATTATTTCTGCAATGTCTGTAAGAACAAAATAAAAGGCTGATGTCAAAGAAGAAATGGTATTTAATACTATGGATTCTTATTCCAGGCGTAATCTTATTCAAAATTCAATAAAATAATACGCATTTCTAAAGCAGATAAATATGGTGAAAGAAAGGTTACAATAGAGTATATAAAAGACATTTCCTAAACGAATCAAAGAATTTACACAAAATGTATTGTAATCAGTTTTTTTTCAAATGATAAAATCAAAACGGTATTTCTAAGCAAAATCAATTTTACAGGAGGACAATAGAAATGCTAAAAGAACAAGATATTAAACAATATCTTAATGAAAAAATATTGCATTTAAGGAGAATTCATCTATTATCAGCGTTATATTCCCGAATAAATTCACTTATGCTCTTGGTTCAGTCGCAACTGCTCTTTTATATGCAATATTTTGCAATGAATTTTAATGATATTGGTAGTGCTATTATCGGCTTAAATAACACAACGGGAAAACTAGAAAATGAAGCATTTCGGTGCTTCATGGCATAAAGAAAATTTAGCAATGATTTTAAAAATTTTAGATTAAAGATAAATGATACAAATCGTATCTTTTATCATTTATACATGAGTATATATTTATTTTTACTACAAATATATTGTAAGGGTATACGGAGTATTTCTTTTCCTGAACATATACTTAATACTTAAAAGGTCAAGTGTTATTTTGCATCTTCCAACTATAGAGAAAACAGCTTGTATATTGTGTAATATACAAGCTGCTATTTTTTTATGGTACAATCTACCGGTTCCTTCCCTATATATTATAAACTCAAGCTGCGACACTCATGTTACTCTCACAGGGAGTTTGCGCAATATCACAGTTCCAGCCAAGATGTACGCTCAATTTCTGCCTTACAACTCATCGTTTTAAAAGATAGACTTGTTTGTAGTCCAAACACTTATGAACTTCGTTATATTACTTGATCCTTACAATAACCGCAATCTAGTCAGCGCTTATGCATGAGTTCGTATCTGCTCTGGTCATTATGATATCTGCAATGATGTGTTACGCCATATCTTTTTGAATCATGACTTATCCCAGCTAAGCTGCAGTAAACCCAAAGATTCAAGTACTAGAAAAAATACAATAGATACAGTGTTTTAAGATATAATCGGAATTTAACACAAACGCAATTCCGAAAATCGCTTATCTAATTTGAAAAATCTGTAATATGGAAAATCTCTGTTATAAACCCTTATCAACGAGAACTCCCGCTGCAATAAGCATAATCATTTAGCATGATAGCAAGAACTTACTATATGCAATACAGAATTTCTTCCTATGTGCTATGCATTTAATGAAAGCAGATCATGATTGGCTATATGATATATCTGTTTTCATAATTAAAAGTAGAGAGTTTCTTTCCTTCTTTAAGGTTTCTGCAGTTCTTTTTTTACCATTTCTTTAATATCATGAAGACTTCCCAGTTCTTCAACTGTGGTTGTCTGTTCATTACTTGATTGTTTTAAATTTTTAGTATTACCGGACTTCATCAAGAGCGCGATTCCATACATCGTACAGGCGTAAGCCAAGCAGGGAACCACAGCAGCCAAACCTACCTGCAGACAATATGTCCATTCCTTCAGCATGGTGGTACTGTAGGTCTTGCAATATGTCTGCAGGGTAAAGTAGGTTGTAATAGCTGAGTAAAGTAAATACATAAGAAACAAAACACTCATGACATAAAAGAATATATAGGATCTATCTTTTTCACGTTTATTCATTGGATTCCTCTTTTCGGTCTAGTTGGTATTCCTGTACCCATTCATCTAACAATGAATCATCAATTTCTCCATCTTTTGGTTTCAGATGGCTTTTTTCAACACCTTTTTCTACATAAAAGATACCGGGGGTTGATCCAAAGTCCGGGAAAACAGGTCTGATCAATTCCAGATTTTCCTGTGGAGTTGCTTCCTCCTCATCAAGGATTACATTATACATGGTAATATCATGATCCTTCAGATATGCAGTCAACATTTCTTCAAAATCCTGACAATAACCACAGTAAGTTTGTGTTAGCATGACTGCAAATGTATCCTTTCTCTGTACTTTATCTAGCATAGCAGCAAGGGAAATCTTATAGATTTCTCCTCGCTCTGTACTCCGTTTGTAAGAAGAAGAGGCACAGCCGCAAAGGATAAGTGATAAACTCAACGCTGCTAATATCCATCTTTTCATTGCTTTTGCCCCCTTTCCATGACTGTTATTTTTTTAACTTTGTGCGTTTTTTATTTGTGAACCATGCCGCAGCGCCACCTAATCCGATAATAGCAAGCCATCCTGCATTGTTGGTCGAATCAGAGGTATCTACCGGTGTGCTTGGATTTGCAATAACCGGTTCTTTATCTTGTCCTACAGGTTTTTGTGGTGTCCCACCCGGAACTGCCGGTTGATCCGGTTTCGTTTGACCGTCTGGTTTCTCTGTTCCATCATCTGGTTTTTGTGGTGCTATTGGTTTTAGTGTCAATAATGAATTCAACTGTTCGATCACCTTTTCAGCATCCGCTTCACTCAGATTTTTATTCTCCATTGCTGTTTTCGCAGCAGCTAAGACATCTGCTATCTTCTTTTGATCTGCTTTACTATATTGCGATTTATCTAGCTTCGATAATACGTCAAATTGCTTTTTGATTGTTGCAATCTGCTCTTTGGAAGCCCTTCTAGTCAATGCCTTCATCGCATTACTCAAACGATCGATCGTTTCCATGATCTGTTGATTGGTTTTCGGCTGCAATGTCTTCGCTTCGTGCAATGCGTCTATAAAAACCTTGCGTTCAGCATTATCTACGTAATTGTCCATATTCAACTTTTCTGCGTAAACGACCGCTTCCTGCAATCTATCAAGATGTAAGGCAACCAGATTGCCGTATACTTCGTCCAGTTGCTTCTTCGCTGCAGCCAGCGCATCTTTGTTTTGGACAGGGTCCTTAGCAAGAGCTAAAGAATCTTGTACCAGGCTCTTATATGTCTCTGCTGCAGCTCCTGCCTCATATTTGCTAAGATCTACAGCTGCAAATGCTTTTATAGCAGTAACATCCTGATTGATCAGATCTGCTTCTGACATGGCTGCTGCCAGTGCCTGATATGCAGCCTTTATTTCATCTTTATCACCATTCAGATGAGTTTCTGCCTCTGTAATTGCATCCTGCAAATACTTCTCAATATCTGCATTATCATAACCCTCAGCTTGTGTTTTCGCCTCCTGAATCAAAGATGTCAGTAAATCCTTATCCTCTGCTCTCACACTGACAGAGATTTCTGCCTTAACATTTTCATTTGCCTGTACGGTGACGGTAGCTGTACCACTACCAACAGCTGTTACAAGTCCACTGCCATCCACTATCGCAACTTTTTCATTACTGCTCGTCCATGTCAGTAAATCTGTACTATCAGCAGGTGTCAGGGCTGCATGTATCTGCTGACTCATTCCCGTTTCCATATCTTTCAGTTCCGTGACATCAAGTTGTATGCCGGTAGCGGGCTTCAAATCACTTACTTCAATTCCATAAACCTGAATTTCAGCTGCGGATGCATATGCATTTGGAATATCACCAAGAGCTGACAAAGCAATAAACTTCACGTAGCGTCCCATAGTTCTTTGGAATTTCACTTTATTAAAACTGTCTTTTTGCAGTAATTCTGTATCATTATGTGCGAAGCTCCCCTGAACAACCGGCTTGTAGTTTTGACCATCTTCACTTATTTCGATACGATACTCAGTGATATCCCCATTCTTACTGCCATCCTGTCTTGGAAGGTAATCCAGTTGCTCGATTGCATAATTTCCACCCAAATCTAGTGTGACAGCTTGTGGAAGTCTATTTGCACCGGAGTAATCAGAATGCCAGAAGGTATTCTGTTGACCATCAATCAAATTGGTTACAGGACTTTCTCCTGCAGAAGAAGTGGCAGTTGGCTTTATAGTAGTATGTGGAATCAATGCTTGACTGTCCGGCTGCAATTCATCAGATCCTTTGTATTCGAGTTTGACCATCGCGTTGTGTAGGTCTATGACGGCATTATCCACAGCGCTTTGTGATCTCTTATCTGCCATTGCTTTTTCTGCATTCGCTATTGCATCCTGTAGTTTTGTCAAACTTTCCTTTGTGTATAGCTGTTCTTCTGCTATCGTATCTTTGGCATCCTGTAGCATCTTCTGCAGGTCATCAAGATAAACACCATCTACGACGGTGATACTTACTCTCTTCATCACTTTTTTTCCTGCATCGTTCACACCTTGGCTACTGACAGTTATATCCGCCTTGCCTGCTTTATTACCTTTAAGTGCAAATGCATAACCATCCGGTGTTATCGTTTTGATTATTGATATAACACTTGGATCACTGCTCGTTACCTCATAGAAAGGATTTGAAGCATTACCTGGTGTTACACTTGCTTTAAAATCGACAATGCGGTTTACATTTATCTGTGTTGGATTATTTTTATCCAATACGATATCTTTCACATTCTGTGTGGAGTCTTCGATAAATTGTATTTCATGCAGTGTCAGCATACGGTTTTCTTTACCACCTTCAGGAACTGTGTTCGGATCATTGTTTGCGATGGCCTGCCCATTACTTGTCAGTGGTGTAATCGTGATAGAAGTGATCTTACCAGCATCCTTGGGAATATTAAATTCATAAATATTTTTCGCCTCGGATATAGTACCCAAGTCGACTTTCTGTCCGGCTTCCGTGTGTGCGACCGCTTTTATGGATGTCATCCTTCCATTACCACTCTCCCTGTTATAAACCTTAAATGATGTAATGCCTCTTGCTTTGTCGAAGGTGAACTTCATATCTGTAGGAAGTTTCACATCAGGTGTTAAATCACTGGCACTTCCATAATAATATTTGAATTCGGCATTGTTGCTCAAATTACCATCAAATAATATCTTTTTCCAATCATCTTGCTGCCACAGGTTTGTTGCCGGCACATTGTTGTTCACATCATTGCTAAATGTTACTGATGGCACTTCATTTTCTGTCAAAATACGTTCTGTATTCGGAAGGGAGGGATCTTGTGGTGTTTTCAGCGGATTTATTTCCTTCAAACCACTGCTGACATACGTAACCTTTGCCTCTGAATAGAATGCATCTGTGATATTCATATCTTTCATAGCAATGAATTCAAAGGTACACAGATCCTGTGTTCCACTGATCATAGTCTGGTTACCGATATCAGAAAATACGACATTCAAATTAAAATCATTTACAGAATCTGCTTCCTTCTCCACTTTTTTGCGTGAGAATGCGAACTGTTTCATATTGATCGTAGCAAGAGACGGCTTCGTAGTAATATAATTCAGATCACTGCTATTGAATGGTAATTGAAATCCTAAGGCGTATACATTTTTCATATTTATGCCATATGCCTTGATACTGAGCTTTTCTCCTTTTTTCACATCGGCTTTATCCGCAACGAACTGAATGTTCCCTTCAGGGATACCTGCTGGCTTAGCGATTCCGCCATTCAACTGTGTTGTTGTATATGCTACGTCTAGCGCATCGATATAGCCGTTATTATTCCAGTCCATATCCTTTACCTGACCCCATGCTGCATCGCCTTTTTCCAAACCAACATAGTTATCGATCTGCGTCAGGTCATTATCATCGACAACACCGTCTTTATTTGTATCTCCTGGGAGAATGCCTTCTGTTCCATCTATTTTATATGGCTGCATTTCAGCAGCTGAGAAGAATCCACCTTTTGATTTACGTGGGACAAGCTTCAGATATCTTGCGCGTACACCTTTCAAATCCACAGTCTTCGTATCACGAACGCTCATATCATTTGAGTATGTCCATTCATCTTGCACCCCTTCATGAACCAGTGAGTAATCCGTACCGTCTATACTTGCGTAAATATCCATCTGTTGAACAGCTCCGTTTCCCTTATTGTCCTGACGTGGGGTATATTCGAATCGATCCATATCATATACTTTCTTCATATCCATTATGAAGTCTTTATTAATTGCATTGTCTGTGGAATGGAACATGTTACCATAATCAAAATCCAGAGCATTCTTTACTGCACCCCATTGATCGCCATACGGCCATTTCAATTCGATATCCTTTGGTACATTGCGGTATGGATCTAATGCGCTTTGAGCTTCTAACGGAGCACTCCATGCAGAGAATCCGTCTTCATTGATTGCACGGATACGATATGTATGCTTGGAATGGTATTCCAGATCTTCATGGGTATAGCTTGTAGAGGTGATACCCCCCTGTATCACACCATCTGTTTCCACTTCATAACCGGTTGCGCCACTTACAGCACTCCAAGTTAGAGGAATCGAGGTAGGTGTCACATTGTCTTCATCCACAGTGAGATTCTGCGGTACACCAAGATTTTTATTCAACTCATATTTATTCAGTTTTCCATCATTGACGAAATCCTTCACCTGCAGCTGTACTGCTTTGTTATTAACATTCATTTTCGCAAATTTAACATACAGTTTCGGTGTTGTAGTTATTTCTTTTGAGGCAAAATCACTGTCAGCGGTAGCATACTTATTTAGATTCGGTTTTGCATTATAGAAATATGTATTTCCTTTAGCTTTATCAAACTCCTCTTGTGAAGTAACCACAGTGAAGTCTGCTTTATTCAGTGTCTGATCTCCAACTTTAGCAGTGATATCACTAGGCTCTTTGGACACATTAACAACAAAGGTGGTTTCCCGATTCGCATTGTAGCCGCCATAGCTTCCTGTACTCTTTTCAGCTGTCAGTGTTGCTGTACCATTATCAACTTTGCTTGTAAAGTGTGTTGTTACCACATCGCCATACGTAGGTTGATCCTTGTTCGTATTATCGATAGATTTACCATCATCTTCATATAATGTATAGTTCGTGCTTTTTTTTGTTGCATCAGGATAAAATTCTACGATTCGCTTTGACTTATCCAATCCTTTTGTATTTGTATCAGAAATCGGTTCAGCATTATTATTTTCTGTAAACATAGGTAATATTGCTCCGTTTTTCACAAATAATGGAAGTTTCCAGATCGGTGCGTCGAAATTATTAAGAGTCTGATTTCCACGATATTGTTTTCCTGTAAAATAATCGATCCATACCTGATCTTCATCCGGCAAATAAATGCCATTACGGATATCATCACCATTATCTTTCATCGCAGTATCTTGATATATTGGAGCAACAAGCAGATTTTGCCCCATCATGAACTGATACTGCACATTGGTGCCATAAGTGTTAGGATCATCTGGATATTCTAGAAACATCGCACGTACCTGCGGTTTTCCTTTTTCACTGCCCTCACCGAGATTTGCAGATGTATAAGCCGTAGAATAAATATAAGGCATCAGTTCTGCACGCAGCTTGAGATACATACGATTGATGGAGGTCGTATCCTCACCAAAAATATAAGGTTTTTTAGGGAAACTTCCCCAGCCATCCATATCCAACATCATCGTAGTAAACGATTTCCACTGGATATCTCTTGTTTGAATTAGTGAACTTCCTCCAAAGATTCCATCAACATCACTGGATACGTTTGGATTACCGCTTAAACTTTGTCCGATATATGTAGGAATATGGAAACGTATATATTCCCAGTTGCCACCAGTTTGATCGCCTGTCCAGATACCGCCATACCGCTGTGTGCCTGCCCAGCCATCAAGTGTTACAATCGTAGGACGATCTTTTGTTTCAGCTACGATATCGTATGCATGGCTAATTCCGTTCAATCCGAATGAATATCCCTGACCTACCCAGGCCACATCAGTCTTCAAGGTCCGGATACCGCCCTCTTTGACTTCTTTTTCAAAATCTCTTTGCAAATGAATTGGTTCTTTCGGATTCGGTGTCAGGTCTGATTGCGTCCATAATCCGGTACCAATACCGTATTGCGCGGCATATTGCGTGAAATTTTTCAGATTTGCGATATTATCATCCAGTGATGTATCACTTTGACCATAACCACAGCCATACCCATCGTTAGGGATAAACCAGCCAAATGGCATATCATTAGAAACATGTCCGTCAATAACTGCACGCGCAGAAAACTTATATGCTGAATCATTTTTATCGCTCTTACCATTTAGCGTTTCGAGCGTCCAACCGGGTTCGGCAACACCGGCATTGTTTTTTTCCTGATAACGCTTTCCATCCTCAAGAAGAGAACCACTATTTCCAGATGCTGCCTTCCATTCATCACGGTTATAACAGTTCAAATGACCAAGATAGAAGGATTTCATCGGCATCAGTGCCGGGTCTCCTGTAAGTTTGAAATAGCTGTTCAGAATATCCGTAGGTTTATCACCCACAAAGAAATAGGCATCAAAGCGGTTCTCATTATGCGTTGTAGTAACCTTTCCTTCTGTTGTATTGCCAAAATCATATTTACCGGGTTTGAACGTATTCCGTACGACCCCATATCCGTTTGTTGACCAATAAAAAGGGTTCGGGCTGGAAACTTTTCCATCTGTCCATCCGTTTTCATTGACGATATTGATTGCTTGTCCGGTATGTACAAATCTACCGTTCTGTGTACCGCCTCCGTAGAAATTCTCATTGCCTTGTTTTTTCAGTGTTTGAATCGTACTTCCGGATTTGTATTGTATTGGTGCACTTTCTTCCCAAATGACCTCCTTTGTTTTTGCATTTAGAAGTTTCATCATAGACGTGGCCTTATCAATCTCTAGGCGTACGCTGTCTGTTGAAATCGTTATGTATCCATCTGTTTCCTCTACTGTAGGTGATGGTTTGTTGTATTCTGAAGAATCATCTTTCTGCTGTATGATCCTACCTGTCTCTTCAGAGTTATTTGGCGTGGCGTAGTCTTTGAAACTATCACTCTTGCCATCCGGCTCCATATCAAAACGGAAAAGATTGTTTTCAAGAAATGTAATTTGAGCTTTTTCACCGTTTTCATACGCAACCGTTACAATGTTATCCTGCTTTGCGGCGCTTGCAACGGAACTCAGGTATGTATAGCCTGACTTCGGCTTTAGAATATTTACAGCGGTCTGATCTTTTATTGTATCCTTTTTTACGGATGTAGCGGTGACGGAATCAGCCAAAACTCCAATAGTTGTGCTTCCTGCTGCCATAGCAGCTGCGGTACTCAATACGATTGCCTTATTCACTGTTTTTCTTTTCAAGTTCTTACCCTCCCTTTAACGATAACAATACCAAAAACAAAACAGTAGCATGTGCACCTCCTATCCGAATATACCACCTCCTCATCTAGATGGCTCATCTCAAGAATATGTCTTTGTGCATTTGTTTCATAAAGTATACGATTAGATATACTGATGAATATTTATTCTTCAGTTTTTTTTATCGTTTACCTACGATTTCATAGGGCTTACAATATGATTTTCTTGTACAGGCACTCTTTTTATAATCGTATACCTTTATAAACAATTCCATTCACACCAAGACTTACTTGTAACCGATTTCATTTTACTGTAACTTACGTTTGCAGTAAACCCTTACAGTTTGTGTTTTTCAACAATAATTTTGTACTTTTTATTTATTAGCATCCATATAATATATTATAAAGAAATATCAGGATACACATAGAATAATTTCCAAGTTCGATTGTATCCATAACATTTGAATAAGTGAGCATATCGGAAAAGCTGTTTCGCTTTCCATTATCTATAAAAGTGGATGAAGGATATTTTTGATAAAAATGCTAATCAATAGTAGATAACATTGCAATTCTTGCTAAAAAATAGGAATGATAGAGTCAAAACTTTATGTAATTTCATATGATTGATAAGAAATGCTTGAAAACTGACATATCAAGAGACATTGAAGAATAGTCTATTATTTATAATTAGCATACGAATCTATACCTCTATCAGAAATGCTATAATAGATTTAATCTCTACATAAGATATTCTTGAAAGAATTTGATTCCATAACTTTTACTCTATCTAGAAATAATTTACTTGACATTTATTAGGAATATTTGTATTATAATGATGTATTAAAAAAAAAAACCTACTGGTTAGTTCAATCAAAGCGTCCTTGTAGATTCATACGTGGATGCTTTTTTTGTTCTAAAAAGCAATTAAAGGGCGGAGATATGGAATATAATTTTTCTCTTCATATGTCAAAGGAAGGAACTTTGACATATGAGATAAAAATCATCCTCAGAAAGTGTGTGGTATTCTCACACGAAGGAGGAAAAAACTATGAAAGTATTTGGCTATGCCAGAAGAAGTTCGTCAGAAAAAAGTAAATCGAACTACAGCATCGAATCACAAAAACGTGTATGCAATGAGCTTGCTGCAAGAGATAACAGGACGATTGAAAAATGGTATATTGATGAAGGATATTCCGGAACAACTTTAAAGCGTCCCCACATGCAGGAGATGTTGAAGGCCATAGCTACAGCGAATCAAGAAATAATCATCTATGTCTGGTTAGCTTCCAGATTATCCAGAAATGCGAATCATTGCAATTCCCTTCGTTATGTTTTTAGCAAGTATAATGTCACCGTCATCTCTGATAATAGAGACTGGGCGAGTCTGGAAGACATCGCATTACACCCGGATAAGACGATCGGTCCACGGATCATTACACTTTCCGATGAAACAGAGGTGCATCGTGATCGTAAGAGAACACGTATAGGTCTCACCACATCAGCTTATAAAGGGAATTATACGAAAGGAGGAAAGACGCCACCTACCGGCTATCTGTTTAAGAATAATCCGGGTGAGAATGCGAGAGGAAGAAAAGTAGAAATCGACGCTACCTATGTCGAAACGATGCTATACATCTTAACGCAGGTCCATGATCATAAGAGATCATTGGACTCACTGGCAATCGAATTAGACTTCAAACAGGCTTGTGGAGTACACTGGTCCTATACAAAAATCTACAAAGCGGTCACAGACCCAATCATTTACGGAAGGCTCCTGACCTCGTATGTCGACATCCAGGATCATTCTCCTGCATATTGTTCACAGAAATATTACGAAGAGATACAGAAAATATTACATGGGAGAAGGAAAGAATATCATTACAAATACTTATTTAAGAATCTAATCAAATGCGGAGACTGTGATTGTTGGTGTAGTGAGATTCCTACGATCCACTATCCACGGAATGGAAATAAAAAAGGCAGAAGAGTTTACAAATATTATTATTGTCCTTGTTGTAAGCAGAGGATCAATGAACAAGTCCTGCTACACAAAATGATCCATCATATCAATGCGATTTTGGATGAGACCACGAATTTTGACGTTGTGGAAGATATCTCCAGGAGGATTGGAAAACTGGAAAAGCGCTTGGAGTTTCTTGACATTGAATATGAAGAAGGCTACCTTGATGATGATTCTTATATCGAAGAGCGCAAGAAACTGCTATCTAAGAAAAGAAATTTAGACAAGGATATGAAAAGATTAAGGAATAAAGCAATAAAAAAATTCAATGAGTATACATACAGCGAACAGAAGCAGATCATCAAAAGATCATTTTTTTGTATTAGCGTAGATCTATAAACGAAATGTATCATCAACATAGACAATTTAGAGAAATGATCCTATGTATAAAGCTGGAGCAAAAATCACAACCTCAGCTTTAAAATTAAAAAAGGGGTTTACAATTTTATATAGAAGGTATAAAATGTAAGTGACCAGAGGTGTCGAGGTGAGGAGATAATATTTCGCTTTATCATCCGTTCTCCCTCCATATACCAAACAAGTCGATAACTATCGGCTTTTTTTGTGCTTTACCGAAGTTTTGACCAACATTATTATAGAAATTCTGTATGAATTATTCTATTTCGTATGTGGCAAATATTGAATCATTGTTTATTTCAGTGATGGTTAGGTATTGCTTATCGACCGTTTATATTCTACATTACCCTGAATTCATTCTGGTAACTTGTTCTGTACATCTCTAAATACGGACTTGTCTTCTCTTTTGTAATTTTCATCCGTACATTTCTTTTGCTCCTCTTTATTCCTGTTTTTATATTGACTTTATCTTTACCTACATTTTAAACTCTGGTGATTTGTAAACGTATGCCTCAAGAATAATTCCACTTTTTACGATATACGGTTTATATTAACTTTTACTCAATTATCGTACGAGCTTTCTCTAATTATCAAAATAAGTAATATGCCGTTCCTCTCAGATTACTGCCTGCATAGTGGACGCTCCCTTTTTTTTGTAACAGCAATAATCTTTTTTTACAAAAGGATTGATAAGAAATATAGACTTTTATTTCCAGTAATCATAAAACAAAAAAATGGGATGATATGAAATGTTTTAGTAATCTATTCGCTATTAATATAAAGAAAACACATTTTTATGTAAATTTTTATGAAAAACATCTTTTATTTATACGAATTCTATGAAATGAAATTATCAAATATTGCAGTTCTTTTGCTTACGATTTAGATTTTTTCTGTTTGTATACTCATGAGAATTCTCTATGTGATAAATAATCAGTCATGCAGATACTGCTTGCGAGTATAATACAAATGCTTTCTACTTTCCTCGAAATTCGCATTATAGAAGCAAGAATATAGGACATTCAGTGTATACTCAATAGCCAACTGAGATGAAAAGGAATACGTTGCAGTAGCCTTATCCTCCTCATTCGGTAAAAGAAGCACCAAATCACTTAGTCTTGCCAGAGGACTATCAATATTAGATGTCAACGCCACCATCTTTACACCTCTTTGCTTTAAAATCTTTGCCTCATTGATAACTTCTGCTGTTTTTCCGCTATAGGAAACCATCATTGCGAAATCCTTGTTTGTGGCATTGGCACATAGATATGCCTGATCTGGCGATAGAATAGAAATCTTTACATACGTATTTATTTTCATCATCTTTAACTGAAAGTCCAGTATACGAATAAAACTATCACTGACAGCAATCGCTAGAAGATTCTCCGCTTCCAGCATACACTGTACGACCTTTTCGATGATCTGATAGTCCATATGCTTTAAGCAAGAATTGATGGTTGTTTTGGTAAGATATGCGATTTTCTGAGAAATAGAAACTGATGTATCTTCTACACTAAATGGTGCATTTACATCGATAGGAAATTCCTTTACCATTTCAAAGCTTACATCCTTTGACAGTTGAATCTTAAATTCCTTATAACCATGAAATCCCAGCTTTTTACATAAGCGAATGATTGTAGTTGTAGAAGTAAAGGCTGCATTGGCTAATTCCTTAATAGACATCGTTACAGCACTGCTGCTGTTTTGTAAGATGTAATTTGCGACAGCCTGTTCATTTGTGGAAAGACTTAGTTTCTCGAATTGTTCAAAAATAGTCATAGAATGTACTACGGTCATACAGACAGCTTATCCCCTGTATCTCGTATCTCCTTTCTTACCTAACGATTTTATATAGCATGTACACTTAGCAGAAAAATGCAGGAAGTCAAACATTTACAGCAAGCGATGAAAATTAAAAAATCATGTACGTCTATGTCTATTATATCATAGGTAGGGTATAAGAACGCGTTATATTCTCATCATTTTCCCATAGAATTTGTAGAAACTGTAAATAAGTTACGCGAATCATAATCAAATAGGATTTTTGGAAGTAACAAAATTACAAAATGGAAGAAACGTATTTACAAACCAGAAGTTTAATTTATAATAAAGGCGATGAAAACGTTTGCATCTTTGGGGAATTGTTTGAAAATGAATGCTTTATAGCAAAACTTTGAAGAAAAGGAGAAATATTATTATGATTTTAAAGTGGATTGAAACTTGGCTGAGTCCAAAAGTGTCTGTTATTACAAGCACACGTTATTTTCAGGCGTTTCGTAGCGGATTCTTTGTACTAATGCCTTTAACGATTATCGGAACTGTATTTATGTTGATTACAGATTTCCCAATCCCTGGCTATAATGAATGGATGAGTGGTATATTTGGGGTAGGATGGGAAGATTTCCTCTCACCTGCATATCGTGCAACATTTAATATGATGGGATTCCTGTTTGCTGGAACATTCGCCTACAAATTGGCAGAAGGGTATAAACTCGATAAATTAACTGTTTGTATTCTCGGTTTGGTAGCCTATGTTGTTTTATCTCCAAAATCGGTTCTAGCACCGGAATCCGGAGAGGTTATTGGTAGAGTTTTACAGTTTGACTGGTTAGGTACAAAGGGTATTCTGACAGCATTGTTTGCCGCAACGATTTCTACGGAAATCTTCCGCTGGTGTGTGAAAAAGAATTTTACAATCAAAATGCCACAGAGTGTTCCACCGATGGTAATTAACGCATTTACTGCTTTGATACCAGGTATTTTGATTGTTACGGTATTGTTGATTATTAACGGTATATGTATGAGGATGGCTGGTTCTTTACCAGAACAGTTGTTCGCTTTGATCCAGTTACCATTGCAGTCTATGATTTCTCATCCATGGGCAATGGTTGTCATAGCATTCCTGAATGGTTTCCTATGGTGGGCTGGTATTCATCCAACCGTTGTCAATTCTTTAATATATCCACTATTGTATGCAAATGCAGAGTTCAATCAGACACTGGCAGATGCAGGGAATTTAACAACAGCTACTGGAAGTTTTGGTTCTGTACAAGTATTAGATCAATTCCTTACGATTGGTGGTGCTGGCATGATGATCGGTCTGACGATATCTATGATTATAGCAGCACGTTCAGCGCGTATGAAAGCTGTCTCTAAAGTTGCCTTCGTACCATCTCTGTTTAATATTTCAGAACCTGTAACTTTTGCGACGCCAACGGTATTCAGTCCATTGATGTTGATTCCCATGACGGTAACTCCGATTGTATCCTATGGTATTATGTATTTAGCGCAAATTATTGGTTTCATGCCAATGTTTACCAATGTACAAGCACCATGGGCAACACCGTTTGTGTTCTCTGGATTCCTGGTATCCGGTTGGCAGGGAGCAGTGGTACAGCTCATTATTGTCAGCGTTACAGTACTTATTTATTTACCATTTGCAAAAGCGTTGGATCATCAGTTCATGCAGGAAGAAAAAGAAACTGCACAGAAATAATAAAAAGCGAACATCCTACGGCTGTTTCATTGTAATGGATACAGGTAGCCTGTAGGTATATAGAAAATAGCATAGGAATACATAGGAGGACATTATGAAAAATATTGTGTTATTATGCTCTCAAGGAGCAAGTACAAGCATTTTGGTACAGGCGATGAAGAAAGCTGCGGATGCTATGGAGTATTCATGCGACATCAATGCATATTCTATCAATATGTTAAATGAAGTAAAGGAAACTGCGGATATAATCCTGCTTGGGCCACAGATTCGCTTTCAAGAAGGCAAGGTGAAAGCAGAGGCAAGCTGTCCGGTCAAAACGATTGAGATGCAGATGTATGGTATGATGGATGGAAAAGCGGTTATGGAAATGGTACGCAAGGAGCTGGATTGATGAAAGGGATTGAATCCGTCTGCTTCCAGATTATAAGTTATACAGGAGCTGCGAAAAGCTGTTTCGTGGAAGCTATCAACGAGGCTGAACAGGGGAATTTTGAAAGAGCTGAGGAGCTATTATGCGAAGGTGATCAAAATTTTAACGAAGGTCATCATGCACATTTCGGATTGCTTCAGAAAGAAGCACAGCAGGAGCATGTAGAAATCAGATTGCTGCTGCTTCATGCGGAGGATCAAATGATGGCAGCGGAAACAATTCGTATTCTTGCCGAAAAGTTTATCCAAATCCACAAAGAATTAAAAAAGGGTGGTAAGAATGACTGATTTTGATACGATATGCAATGAGGTGCAAAAAAAGAAGAGAACCTATCGTCCGATGTCACCGGAAATTGTGCTGACTTCTTCCTTTTACTTTGATGATTTTAATGAATATGCTGAAGCAACGTCCAATGAGTTTGAGCATTATGTATATACAAGAGGAACAAATCCAACAACCGAGCTGTTGGAGGAAAAGCTTGCAAAGATGGAGGAAGGAGAGCGTTGTAAGGTGTTTGCTTCCGGAATGGGGGCTATTAGTGCAACCTTTTTTACCATGCTAAAGGCGAACGATCATGTTATCTTTGTCAATACGGTCTATGGAACAACGGTTTCCTTGATTCGTTATATGGAGCGCTATCAGATATCCTATGATATTGTAAATTCTACAGATACCGATGTGATTCTCTCTTATATAAAGGATGAGACCCACATTATTTATATGGAAAGTCCATCCTCACAGAAGTTTGAGTTGATAGATCTGGAAGCGATTGCTAAAGTCGCTAAACAGAAGGATATTATAACGGTGATTGATAATACGTGGGCTACTCCCATCTATCAACGTCCCTTAGTGCATGGCATTGATATTGTTATACATTCCTGTTCTAAATATATTGGAGGACATTCCGATATTGTGGCAGGGGCAGTAATCAGTAGCAAGCAAACTGTGGAACTGATTGAAGAAAAGGGCTTCCTCTATCTAGGAGCTACATGCAGTCCGTTAAATTCTTATTTGGCGTTGCGTGGTTTAAGAACGATGCCAGTACGTATGCGTCAGTTTACGAAGAACATATGTACTGTGTTGGATTATCTTTCTACGGATAAGCGAATCAAAAAAATTCATCATCCATATTGTGGGAATGCATGGCAGAAGCAGCTGGCAGAAAAATATTTGGATGGATATGGAAGTCTTTTTGGAATTGACATGGTAGATGATGATTTGGAAAAGCTGAAGGTATTTGTTAATGCATTACAGGTGTTTACCTTGGGTGTCAGCTGGGGTGGCTTTGAAAGTCTGGTGCTGCCCGTGTTTAAAGGAAATAATCAGCAGGCGATAATTGACAGAGGATTGGATGTTACGCATCTTCGTATATATGTTGGATTAGAGAATCCACAGGAGCTGATTGAGGATATAAAAGCAGCACTTACGATTGCCTACGGAAAATAAAGGAAAGTCTTACGATCATTATAGACATATCCTATATGATATCTGTTTTACATGGGATGATCGACAATACAGAAAAGTTACAATCAATGCTTTTATTTAAACTGGCAGTAGAACTGGATATTATGGCCCGTATTCTGGCATCGGCTGTCGATAAAGAACCTGTGCAGCTTGAGCGTATCTGCTGATTCTGTAAAGAAAGGTATTATATTTCAGTATCATATAAAAATGTATGTACAATAAACACATGGATCATGCATACCGCATTTTCAAATATAACTGCAGATGGGATACAGAGCCTCACAAAAAGGTACCTGAAGCCTGTAAAATTGCAAGTAAACCGGAGCGGTACACGAATAGCATGAGGTCCAGCGTGTCTTCCAATATTTTTCGCAGGTATGGAAATCGGGGTTGTCATCCATACTATGCATGAGGTGATATACTATGGATAACAATGCAATCGTAGAAGAATTAAACCAGCTGCTGAAGGGCACGCACATGGGAATCGGTATATTTGAAGACTTGGAGGCGAAGCTGCAGAGTGAACGACTGAAAAAGGAATTCCATGGACTGCTGGATAAGCTGAAAATGCATGCACATTCCCTGAGTGCTTTAATTCAGACCTGCGGTGGTGACCCTGTCGAAAGTGCCGGAATTAAGGGCATGGTGAGCGAAGCTGTCGAAATGCTGAAAAACCTGATGATCGGTAATGATAAGCAGGTTCTGGAGGAAGCGGTCAAAAATATGAAAATGGCGCAGAAGGCTTTGCATGCATTTGATGAGAAGCATCTCGTCTTGAATGATCAGATGAAGAAAACAATGCGGATCATGCAGGAGGATTATGAATCCATGTACCATATGCTGCATAAATATCTGATTGAATTTCAATAAACCTACTGGAGTGTTTGAACGTTTCCGTGTATAATCGTATCTATAGAAAGAAGGGTTAAGCATGAACGTTCAGGAAAGATTTTTACACTATGTATCCTTTGATACGCAATCCGATGAGCATTCCCAGACAACACCAAGCTCTTTGAAGCAGCTGAAGCTGGCAGAGGCACTTGTGGATGAAATGAAGGCGATCGGCATCAAGGATGCATATGTGGATGAATTCGGTATCGTCTATGGTATAATACCGGCAACAACCAAAAAAGATGTAAAATCCATCGGGTTTATTGCGCATATGGATACATCACCGGATATGAGCGGCAGAGATGTAAAGCCGAGAATAGTCAAAGCCTATGACGGGTCCGATATTGTGCTGAATGAAGCACTGGGTATCAAAATGGGAATCCATGATTTTGCATGCCTGCAGGAAAAAATCGGCGAGGATTTGATCGTGACAGATGGAACGACGCTGCTGGGTGCTGATGACAAGGCGGGAATCGCGGAAATCATGACGATGGCGGAAACGCTGCTTCAGGAAAACCGTGAGCATGGAAAAATCTGTCTGGCATTTACTCCGGATGAAGAGGTAGGCCGGGGAACGGATCATTTCCGTGTTCCGGAATTCGGTGCCGATTTTGCATATACGGTTGACGGTGGAGAGGTCGATTGCGTGGATTATGAAAACTTCAATGCCGCAGGTGCAGAAATTCACATTCAGGGTCTGAGCATCCACCCGGGTAGTGCAAAGGATAAAATGATCAATGCTTTGCTGGTAGCGATGGAATTTCACTCTATGCTGCCGGTACAGAAAAATCCTGCGTATACGGAAGGCTATGAAGGCTTTAATCATCTTACAGAGCTCCATGGAGAATGTGAGCATGCCTACATGTCCTATATTATTCGCAATCACAGTGAAGAGCTGTTTGAACAGCAGAAGGCAGAGTTTCAAAGAATCGCGGAGTATCTGAATCAGAAATATCCGGAAAACACCGTTCAACTGCAGATACATGACAGCTATGCGAATATGCGTACCATTATTGAAAAGGATATGCGAATCATAGAGCTGGTGAAAACGTCCATGAAGCAGATTGGCTTGGAACCGAGATCCATGGCGATCCGCGGAGGCACGGATGGTGCCCGTCTGACCTATGACGGCCTTCCTTGTCCCAACCTTGGAACCGGTGGCTACAACTACCATGGAAAATATGAGTTTGCTTCCATTCAGGAAATGCAGAAAAGCGTTGAGCTGCTGCTAAAAATTGTAGAAAACAATGTGCAGGAAGCATAAAAGGCATATTCCTGTACCGATGATCGTCTTGGAATAAATGCAAGAAAACAGAAGATGGAAGCCTGCTGCATGTGCAGGAAATCATTCTTCTGTTTTTTTCTGTTTTTAAGGTGAGTGAGGTCTCCTTCGCACAGCCTGTGTATGCGGACGGATATTCCATGCCGCTGTGCTTTCTTCACATTATAGGAAATCGTGCCGATTTCCTATAATGGGTTAGAGCTGCGCTACTATGTTAAATCGTCCCGATTTCCCATAATAGCTTTATAACACCCTCTAAACTAGAATCGAAATATTTCATTCTTCGGGTGTTATAAACCTCTAACCCATTATAACATTTTTATATGGACAAGCAGTTTCTATTTTGCGGATAGTTTCTTTTCTTCAGCTTTTTTCAGCAATCATTCTCTCCCTTATTCTATAGAGAGCATTTTCCTAAAAGGCGGCAGTGCTCCAACAGAGGGAGCATTCCCTGTACGGTTGCATAAACTGTTCAGCAAAGCGTAGTTTCGCAAGCATGATAACCACAGTAGCAAAGGTACAGCCTATTCTCTGCGGCTTTTTGTATAAGACGGTATCCTATCTTTGACCGAAAAAAAGTGTCTTGAGAGAAGACACCCTACCGATCATATGTTTTTGAAAAAGACCTGTGCAAAAGAGCAGCTGTTAAGAACAGCGCGTTACTCCTTGACAATGATACCCAGCAGCTGTACCAGACGAAGCGCCTGCTGTTCATTGACGATGACTCCGCGGATATGATCCATCGTCAGACTGATACCTTCAATATCGCTGGAGGAAAGATCCATGCCCTTTAAATTCGTGTTATGAAACTCACTCTCCTTCAAATCACAGCTGTCGTATACGGTTTTCTGATATTCGCACTGAATGAAGCTCGCATTTGAAAAATTGCTGTTTTCAAAAATAACCTGCCGAAATCTGGAGCCCGACAAATTGGCATAGGCAGCCTTCAGATTTGTGAAAAGGGTATTGTGTATGACACAATCGCTGAAATCGATTCCCATACAGCGGCAGTTGCGGAAAACACAGCGGTGAATAGCTCCCTTGTTGAAATGCAGGTTTGACAGCTCGCAATTTTCAAATACGGTATCAATCATATCAATCGCATCAAACTCACAATCCTCAAAAAACACATTACGAAAGACGCAGCCGTCCAGATGCAAGGCGGTATACTCCTCATTGCTGATGGTGATGCCGTCAAATTCCATTCCTTCCACATAATTGTCCTCATCAATGCAGGCATACAAGCTTTGTGCCTTCGTATACGATGGGCGCAGGCGGGGCTGTATTATTTTCATTATATCCACATCCTTTGGGTTCTATTGTACCGTATTCTCTGCGGTATGAAAAGAAAATCTCCGTAAAAATTTCAGCGGCTGCTTTCCACTCATCGCTTTCCCATAGCGGTAATCGTATAAATTCCAAGGAAGCATTACCTTTAGGCAGGCTGGGAAATGACCGCAGAAGACTGCTTGTACATTTTTTTGTTTGACATGTTTTCGTTGATTGCTTCCTGAATGGTGAAGAAGGGCATCAGGCTTATATCCGGCTCGATCAGTCTTCGAAATAGAAGTCTTGTATTTCCGGGGAATCCTCTATATAATGAAGACGTTGAAAAAACGATTGCGTATTTATGAAGGATACTTGATAGAACGCAGTAGATGAAGGAAGGTACATATTATGGAACATATCATACAGCCGATGGCGGCTTCTTTGCATATCCAGCCGGAACAGATCAAAAACACGCTGCAGCTGCTGGAGGAAGGAAACACCGTTCCGTTCATTGCCCGTTACCGTAAGGAAGTGACCAAGGGACTGGATGAAGAACAGATTCGTGTTATACAGGAGCAATATGAGTATCAGGTGAATCTGGAAAAGCGCAAGGAGGATGTCAAGCGTCTGATTGAGCAGCAGGGCAAGCTGACGGAAGAAATTATCGCATCAGTCAACGCCTGTGAAAAGCTGTCACAGGTTGAGGATATTTATCGTCCATACCAGCAGAAGCGGAAAACAAGAGCAAGTGATGCGGCTGCACGTGGCTTAAAGCCGTTTGCGGAATGGATGCTGAAGCTGCTGCGGGATGGGGATGTGCGTCAAGAAGCGAAGAGATATTTGAACGATAAGGTGTCCGATGTGGAGGCTGCCATACAGGGAGCAAAGGATATCATTGCGGAAATGGCAAGTGATGATCCGGCTGTGCGCCAGAAAATCCGCAGCAGTATGGAGCGCTATGGAAGGTTAACGACGAAGGAAAAGAAAAAGCATACCGATGAGAAAAAGATTTATAAAATGTACTATGATTACAGTGAGCGTGTAACCACACTGGCCAGTCACCGTATCATGGCAATCGATCGTGGAGAAAAGGAAAAGGTGCTTGCCGTTTCCATCGAGTTTGATAAGGAGTATATCATTGACTGGACCAATCGCCGGTTTACGAAAAAACGCCAGAGTCCGTGTGTTGAATATATCGAGGAGGCTGTGCAGGACGGCCTGAAGCGGCTTGCCTTTCCTGCGGTGGAGCGTGAAATCCGATCCCAGCTGAGTGAAAAGGCACACGAGCAGTCGATTGAGGTATTCTCGTTAAATCTGGAACGTCTGCTGATGCAGCCGCCGATGAAAAATAAAATGGTGCTTGGCTTTGACCCGGCCTTTCGTACCGGCTGTAAGCTGGCTGTCGTCGATAAAAACGGTAATATGCTGGATGTCAGTGTGATTTATCCGACACCGCCAAATGCCAAAATCAAAGAGGCGAAGGAGAAGATGCTGCAGCTGTTAAAGAAGTATCCCATTGATATTATCGCTATCGGAAACGGAACTGCCAGCCGTGAAAGCGAAGCCTTTGTTGCCGCATTGATTCGTGAATATCATCTGTCGGCTGCCTATACCATCGTTTCCGAAGCAGGGGCATCCGTGTATTCCGCAAGCAAGCTGGCACGGGAGGAATTTCCTGATCTGCATGTGGAGCAGCGCTCTGCCATTTCCATTGCACGCAGGATCATTGATCCGCTATCCGAGCTGATCAAAATCGATCCGCAGTCGATCGGTGTCGGGCAGTATCAGCATGACCTTCCCACCGCCCGTTTAAAGGATCGTCTTGATTTTGTTGTTTCCAAGGCGGTGAACCGGGTCGGTGTCAATGTGAATACCGCATCCCAGGAGCTGTTGAAAAACATATCCGGACTCAGCCAGGCAACAGCAAAATCCATTGTGGAATACCGCAGGGAGCACGGGGAGCTGAAAAACAGGAAGGAACTGAAGAAAATTCCGAAGATTGGTGAGAAATCGTATGAACAGGCGGCCGGCTTTTTGCGTATCGAGGATGGGGATGAGCTGCTGGATCGTACCAGTATTCATCCGGAAAGCTATGCCACAGCCAGAAAGGTGTTACAGCAGCTGGGTCTCAGTGAGCAGGATATGGGAAGTGAACAGGCACAGGAAGCGGTACAGCAGGCGGATGCTGACGGGCTGATTCGTGATTGTGAGAGTGACCGCTATACGATTCAGGATATCCTGGAGGCAATTGCGACACCGTTAAGAGATTATCGTGAACGGTATGATGCGCCGCTGTTAAGAAGCGATGTGCTGGAGCTTGAGGATCTGCATATCGGTGATCAGCTGGAGGGAGTTGTCCGCAATGTGGTGGATTTTGGAGCCTTTGTGGATATCGGGCTGCATGAGGACGGTCTTGTGCATATCTCCAAAATGAGCAGGCACCGTATTGCACATCCAAGCGATAAGGTATCGGTAGGAGATATCGTGAAGGTCTGGGTATACAATATCGATGAGGAAAAGCAGAAGGTACAGCTGTCACTGCTGCCGATGCAATAGAAATAAATTTACGGTTCTGTTGAACCGATGGATAAGAGTATTCATGAAAGCAGCCGTTAAGAACATTTGTTCAAAAAAACGGCTGCTCTTTTACAATTTCACATAATATTCTATGTGCAATGCAGGGGTTTTATAGTATAATAAACGTGTTCAAAACAAGGAGGACTATAGAATGTACCAATTAGAAGATCTAAAGGGAAAAGCGAACAACATTCGCAAGAACATCGTTAAGACGGTTACAGAAGCAAAATCCGGTCATCCGGGTGGAAGTCTGTCTTCTGTAGAAATCGCAACGGCAATTTACTTTACACAGATGGATATCACCCCAGACAACGTGGCATCAACGAATAGGGATCGTTTTGTCCTGTCAAAGGGTCATGCTTCACCGCTGCTGTATTCTGTACTGGCAGAGAAAGGGCTGATCGAAGAGGAAGAGCTGCTAACGTTCCGTAAAATCAACTCCCGCCTGCAGGGACATCCAAGTATGCGCAAGCTGCCTGGTGTCGATATGTCCACCGGATCACTGGGACAGGGAATCTCCTGTGCAGTCGGTATGGCACTGGCGAACAAATACAACAAGGAAGACCACCGTATTTATACGATTTTAGGTGATGGGGAATGTCAGGAAGGGCAGGTATGGGAAGCTGCTATGGCGGCATCACACTACAAGCTGGATAACCTGCTGGCATTTGTTGACCACAACGGTCTTCAGATTGACGGTAATGTAACCGATGTTATGAATCCAACACCGATTGATGAAAAATTCAAGGCATTTGGATGGAATGTGATCGTTCTGGAAAACGGAAATGATCTGGAAAGCGTAATTGCAGCTTGTGAGGAAGCAAAGACGGTCAAGGGAAAACCAACGGTTGTTGTTGCTCACACAGTTAAGGGTAAAGGCGTATCCTTCATGGAAAACAAAGCTGGCTGGCATGGAACTGCACCGAGTGCAGAACAGTGTGCGGAAGCAATTGCAGAACTTGAAGGAGGATGTAAATAATGGCAAAGATGGCTACTCGTGAAGCGTATGGAAAAGCGCTTGCTGAACTGGCAAAGGAAAATAAAAAGATTCTGGTACTGGATGCCGATTTATCCGGTTCCACAAAAACAGGCGAAGTGAAGAAGGTTGCACCTGAGCAGCATTTCAACTTCGGTATTGCAGAGGGTAATATGATGGCAGCGGCTGCCGGTATGGCAACAAGCGGAAACATCGTATTTGCAAGT
This sequence comes from [Clostridium] innocuum, assembly GCA_012317185.1. Lineage (NCBI taxonomy): Bacteria > Bacillati > Bacillota > Clostridia > Eubacteriales > Clostridiaceae > Clostridium > [Clostridium] innocuum. The sequence continues at coordinate 1,384,195 of CP048838.1, forward strand.
ACATTCGCAATGTTCGCTGCCGGACGTGCGTTTGAACAGGTGCGCAACTCCATCTGTTATCCGCACCTGAATGTAAAGGTGTGTGCAACACATGCCGGACTTACCGTAGGTGAGGATGGAGCAAGTCACCAGAGTGTTGAGGATGTTGCTTTGATGAGAAGCATTCCGGGTATGGTTGTTGTTTCACCGGCTGACGGAGTGGAAACAAAGGCGGCAATTCGTGCAGTGGCTGAATACGATGGTCCATGCTATGTACGTCTGGGTAGAATGGCAGTTGAGGATGTATATACAGAAGATACGCTGAACTTCCAGATTGGAAAAGGAAACGTGATCCGCAAAGGAAACAGCGTTGCGCTGATTGCGACCGGTATCATGGTGGAGGCTGCCATGAAGGCTGCGGATATCCTGAAGGAAAACGGTATGGATGTAACGGTTGTTGATATGCACACCATCAAACCGATTGACGAAGAGCTAATCGTTGAACTGACAAAGGATCACGATCTGTTTGTAACCTGTGAAGAGCACAGTGTTATCGGCGGTTTGGGTAGTGCTGTTGCCGAGGTACTCAGTCAAAAGGCACCGAAGAAGCTTGCCATGGTAGGAATCAAGGATACCTTTGGAGAAAGCGGAACACCGGCTGCACTGCTTGAGAAATACGGTCTCACTGCAAACGATATCGTTAAGGCAGTGGAAGACAATAAGTAAATTATAGGATAGAAAGCTGTAAGATTTGGTTATCGGATAAAATCTTGCAGCTTTTTTTGTTCCTGCGCCTTTTACAGTCATGGGAAAAATTAGGATATGATAGAGACGTGCTTATGCAGGTCATTATCGAAAAGTCTGTAATTAACGGAAGAAACAGCAAGGGTGTTGGAAGCGATGCATAGAAATATACTGAAAATATGCTATCTATAAGAGACATATCACATTAAACTGCTGATGAAAAAGGAAAGATAAATACATTGTGCGGGATTGCTTTGACTGATGCATGATAGGAACCTGTGTACATTTTCCTTATATTTTCTGTCTGTCATATCAGAAGGGTGGCAGAGGGTGCACTGTATGATGTTCTTAAGGTATGTATATAAAGACGAATATATAAAAAAGCAGAACCTGTGTGTTCTGCCTCTTTCCTATTTGTTTTTTACATCCGCTATTGCAGTGTAAACGGCCTTTGCATCCATGACATTGCCATATTCTGTAGCACTGCCGCCTTCCTCAACAAGAGTTTTCTCTATTTTCTCTGCCTTGGCGCTGATGACCATATACTGATGACCGTCCTTCATTCTGGCAACACTGATCAGACAATAGCCTGCCTCAGGTGTAAAGCCGCTTTTACCGCCAATGATTTCTCCGCCTGGAAACTTCAGATCCTTATCATAAAACAGAAGGGTGCTCCTCAGCTTCAGCCCATTTGGGTGCTGTTTGGTTGCAGGTATGGTATACCGCAGGGTTGTCATCACCTTGCGAAAGGCAGGGTTTTTCCATGCGTGATCCATCATTTTTTTCATATCCTGCAGTGTTGTATAGTGCTGTTTATCCTGCAGTCCTGTCGTATTTGTGAAATGCGTATGCAGCATTCCCATACCGTTGGCCTTTTCATTCATATCCTTCACAAATTTGGAAATACTGCCATTCAAGTGATTAGCCAAAGCGTTTGCACCATCTGCACCGGAGGGAAGAATGAGTGCGTATAAAAGATCCTCCAGTGTTACCTGTTCTCCTGCTTCCAGACCTGCGACACTTGCATTTGCTTCCGCAAGCCCTTCAATATCCTGTTCTGTAATCGTTATTTTTTTATGCAGATTCTCCATGTTATCCAGAGCGACGATTGCGGTGAGCACCTTTGTCAGGGATGCGGGAAACAGCCTTTCATCACTGTTTTTTTCATAGAGTACCTGCTGATCCTGTAAGTCGATCACCATGGCATAGCGGCTGTTCAGGGTCATACTCTCTAGCCTTTTTTTTATGTTCTGCTGATTTGCATCAAGACCTTGCCCTGTGACGGGGGTTGATGCTTCCTCCTGCTTCATGAAATCAGGATAATACTCTTTGATTTGTATGTACATAGCGACATCCAGAAACAGCAGAAGCAGAGCTGCTGCCGCCACGAGCCACCATCTTTTTCTTATATTTCGCATTGCTGTCAACTCCTCCAATATCATAACACAGATAGTAAAATAGTCTATGGCAAATATGGGAAAATCGCCTCTTAATTTTTTCTTACATTGCAAACTTGTCGCGACGAATGTGGCGGGATTTGTTATAATAGAAACATGGAGGGATTTTTCATGCAGACAAAAATACTGGTATTAGATGATGAAAAGGAAATTGCAGACCTCGTTGCGCTGTATCTGAACAATGAAGGCTATGAAGTACATAAATTTTATGACAGCAAGGATGCGCTGGAATATATGAAAAATAACCGCGTTGATCTGGCACTGCTGGATGTGATGATGCCGGAAATCAGCGGCTTTGAAATATGCAGGATCATACGGGAAAAATATATGTTTCCGGTCATCATGCTGACTGCCAAGGTGGAGGATGTGGATAAGATACAGGGACTTTCTCTGGGAGCGGATGACTATATTACAAAGCCGTTTAATCCGCTGGAGCTGGTGGCCCGTGTCAAGGCACAGCTGCGCCGCTATAAAAAATATAACCCGTCACAGGAAAATGTGAATGTGATTGACTTTAAGGGGCTGATCATCGACAATGATTCCCATCGATGCACCCTGTATGACGAAGTGCTCAATCTGACACCGATTGAATTTTCAATCCTGTGGTATCTGTGCAAAAACCGCGGGCGTGTGATCACCAGTGAAGAGCTGTTTGAGGCTGTGTGGAAGGAAAAATACTTTGACAGCAACAATACGGTAATGGTGCATATCCGCCGTCTGCGTGAAAAAATGCATGAACCGCCGAGAAATCCGAAATTCATCAAAACGGTGTGGGGCGTAGGATACCAGATTGAAGAATAGCACCTATCGCAGATTGCGCAAGCATCTGGCGTATCTGTATCTCTTTATGACAGCGCTGGTTATGGGAATCATCGGCATTCTTATGTTTCTGCTGGATCATTACGCACAGGTTTTCAGTAATCAGGGAGCACTCAGGGATTCAGATTTTCTGCTGTTTTATCTGAAGCATGAGCTGGAGTTCAATCTGTTTCTGCTGGCAGCAGGCACAGCGCTTCTGCTGTATCTGTTTGTACTGCTCTTCTTTCAAAATCTGGATGTCCTGCTTGATACAGTGCAGGGTAAGCCGGTGGACCGACTGCCGTTCAGCTACCGTTATCTGCCGGAAATGGATATGGCCAGAGGACGGATTCAGGATATGCTGGAGAAAAAGCAGCATACCCGTCAGCTGTCGGTTCAGGAGAAGGAGCATAAAAACGAGCTGCTGATGTATCTCGCACATGACCTGAAAACACCACTTACATCAATGATTGGCTATATTAACCATATTCTTGATCACAAGGTGGATCAGGAGCAGCTGGATACCTCGATTCGCATCACCTATGAAAAGGCACAGCGTCTGGATGATCTAATTGATGAATTTTCAGAAATTCTGCGGTATGACGATAAGGTGTCACAGCTGGAGGTCACCAGAATTGATCTGAATACCATGCTGCAGCAGCAGCTGGCAGGCTTTTATCCGCTTATGGAGGAAAAGGGAATCCGGCTGCAACTACATCTGGCGGATCATATGGAAATCAGTGGAGACTTCGATAAACTGCAGCGTGTCTTTGATAATCTTATGCGAAATGCCATCAACTACAGCATTCCCCAGACGGAAATCCGGATCGCCGGTATGCTGTATGAGGATGGTGTCTGCCTGACCTACAGCAATGAAGGAGAAGCCATGGATACCGCTTCCGTGCAGCATCTGTTCGACAAATTTTATCGGGCGGGAAGTGCACGGACATCGACCAGCGGAGGTGCCGGGCTGGGACTGGCGATTGCCAGAGAAATCATTGAGCTGCATCAGGGGGAAATCAAAGCCGACATGGAAGGTACGACGATTACCTTTACCCTGCGGCTTCCGTATGAACAGAAGGTGATACTGTGAAACACGCCAATTTAAAAGCCCTGCGTCGCCGTCTGTTTATCAAATATGCATGCATTATCATTGGCATCACGCTGGGGACGATAACACTGATTTATCTCTTTGATGATGTGCTGAACGGTGTTGTCATCGACTTTATCCGGCTGTTTATGGAAACCGGAGATCCCTTTGCGATGTTTCGCAAAATTTATATGATTGTGCTGCCGCTGCTTATTGTGGCCGCCATTATTCTTATGATTTATTTCCTCTGTCGTGATCTTGTCAATTATATGCGGATATTGATGCGGGGCATGGAGGATGTTATGCGCAAGGATCGCTCCCGTTTTGATTTCCCAAAGGAAATGAAGGAAGCGGAACAGCTGATAATGGCGCTGTCTGATGATTATCAGAATTATCTGAAGGCTGCTGCACAGGATGAGGAAAAGAAAAAGGATTTGATTTATCTGCTGGCGCAGGATATCAAAATGCCGTTGTCCAATATTTTAATGTATTTGGAATTTCTGCATAAGGAAACCCGTATTTCCCCGGAAATTCAGAAGGACTTTGTAATACAGGTACTGCATAAGTCGCTGGACTTGGAGGATATGATCAATGAGTTTTTCGATATCACCCGGTTCAATTTGCAATATGCGAAATGGAATCCGGAGCATATGTATCTGGATCGCATGATGGAACAGGTGGTGGATGAGTACTATATGCTGATGGAAGCAAAGCAGATGGAGGTATCCATAGAAAGCGGCAGCGGCCTTGCATTGTTTGCGGATAATGAAAAGATAGCACGCGTCATGCGGGATCTTCTGCGCAATTTAGTTGAGCTGGGACGGGTGAAAGCGACGATTCATATCCGGATGCAGGAGTTTGATGAACGCTATGAGGTGCTTATGGAGGTGGAATCCAGACATCTCTCAGCATATCAGATTGCCCATATCTTTCACAATTATTACCGGCTGGAGGATGTGCATGGCGAGGGCAACCTGCATGTTCTGGGGCTGGGGATTGCCAGACAGATCATGGATATGCAGAAGGGGACACTGCGGGCAAGCTCGATAGACAAGCTGTTAAGCTTTACAGTTCAGATTCCAAAGGCTTTTGTACCGGGACATAAGGAATCCGTGATATAATACGATAGAAAGAAAAACAGGTGATGAAATGAATATAGAAATAGGAGAAGTATTTCCTTCCGCAATCGAAGAGGAAGGAACCGTTATGGATTTCGTTGATGATGAATTTGTATTCGTTATCAAGGATGAGGTCTGGATGGATGAGGAATGTCAGGCAATGAAGCACAATCCGCTGACACTGGATTTTGTGTATAAATATGATATCGCCGTCTTCCTGCTGACACTGGAGGATGCTGTTGATACCAGCGACTTCATATTTAATGTACATGACAACGAATATCCGGAACATCTGTATCGCAGCTTTGAAAACGGTGACGGCTATGGTATGACGCTGTATCTGATTAACAGTATGAATACGGTATGCGCAAAGCGCCGCGTCCGTCTGTCACAGGGTATGTCCAATACGATTTCCCAATATCTTGCACAACAGAAGCAGGCTCCCTTCATGGAAGAGGAATTCCTGTGCAATCTGCAGGGGCTGCAGTCTGCCTGGGAACCGTTCGAAATGCAGAAGATGGCATTGGGAAGCGAAACCTTCAAATAAGCAATGTAAGAAAATGAAAGTGATATGTAATTTTTATCATTTTGTATTGTGATTTTTTCACAATTACAGTATAATGGAAAATAAGCTTAAGAAGGAGGAATTGTATGAGAGCAGTTGTGAGTGTAATCGGAAAGGATATGGTGGGAATCCTCGCCAAAGTCAGCGCAGAGTGTGAGAATGCAAATATGAATGTGATCGAGGTGTCCCAGACGCTGCTTCAGGATATGTTCGCAATGATCATGCTGATTGATATTACAAAGGGAAATACGACACTGGCCGATTTTGCGGCTCATATGGAGAATGTGGGAAAACAGAGTGGTTTGACCATTCATGTCATGCACGAGGACATATTCAACTCCATGCATAAGATATAGGATGGTGAACGTATGATAAACGTACATGATATACTGGAAACCATAAAGATGATTGATGAGGAATATCTCGATGTTCGCACAATCACGATGGGAATTTCTCTATTGGACTGCTGTGACAGTGATATAGATAAGTCCTGTGAGAAGATTTACAATAAGATTACACGTCTGGCAAAGAATCTTGTCAAGACAGGAGAGGATATTGAACGGGAATACGGTATTCCTATCATCAACAAGCGGATATCCGTTACACCGATCGCCATGCTTGTGGCTGTCAGCGGCGGTGATCCTGTAAAGTATGCACATACCCTTGAGCGCTGTGCTCAGGCGGTGGGCGTTAATTTTATCGGCGGTTACTCCGCACTTGTCCAAAAGGGCTGTGCGGCAGGTGATCGCGAGCTGATGGAATCCATTCCAAGAGCATTGGCGGAAACAGAGCATGTATGTGCGTCCGTCAATGTCGGTTCTACCAAGGCCGGAATCAATATGAATGCGGTGGAGCTGATGGGACGCATGGTGAAGGAGGCTGCCGAGCTGACGAAGGATCGTAACTGCATCGGTGCTGCCAAGCTGGTCGTCTTCTGCAATGCGCCGGAGGATAATCCGTTTATGGCGGGTGCATTCCACGGTGTCGGAGAAGCTGACTGCGTCATCAATGTCGGTGTCAGCGGTCCGGGTGTTGTCCGTGCCGCATTGGCAAAGGCGGATAAGTCACTGCCAATGAATGAGCTTGCGGATATCATTAAGAAAACAGCCTTCAAGGTTACCCGTATGGGACAGCTGGTGGGAACGCTGGCAAGTGAGCGTCTGGGTGTTCCGTTTGGTATCGTCGATCTGTCACTGGCACCTACTCCTGCTATCGGTGATTCCGTTGCCTATATTTTAGAGGAAATGGGTCTGAAAAGCTGTGGTGCTTATGGAACGACTGCCTGCCTGGCAATGCTGAACGATGCAGTGAAAAAGGGCGGTGTCATGGCCAGCAGTACGGTCGGCGGACTTTCCGGTGCCTTTATACCGGTGAGTGAGGATGCCGGAATGATTGCGGCAACCAGAGCGGGTACCCTGTGTCTGGAAAAGCTGGAGGCTATGACAGCAGTATGCTCGGTTGGTCTGGACATGGTTGTAATTCCGGGTGAAACAACGCCGGAGGTTATTTCCGGTATCATTGCGGATGAGGCTGCCATTGGTATGGTTAATTCTAAAACGACTGCGGTTCGCGCCATTCCTGCAATTGGCAAGAAGGTTGGAGAAGAACTGGAGTTTGGCGGCTTGCTGGGAAGTGGTCCTGTGATGAACATCAACCAAACAGATTGTTCTGTCATGATACATAGAAAGGGAAGAATCCCTGCACCGATTCAGGCCTTGAAAAACTAACCACAGGTGAAAAATCATATCAGAGGAACCATATTATATAAAAGTTCTCAACGGCTATCATAAAGTGATTCAGGACATAGAGCGGCATGTATTCTATGTCCTTTTTCCCGTTGTGAATGGAAATGACCTTTTCTTACGATATGCTGTTTTGCTGCGGCAGGCACAGCGTTACCGGATAGAAGCATGCTGTGCCCTTTCTTTCACCTGCCTGCATTCAGCCATGAAGTATCGTCACTCCTTTATCTCCAAGCTTATTGAATGGAGTAAAGCAATACCGGGGATAGTCAAATAACTCACAACGGTACATGGTCTGTTGTTTCCATCTTCACATGGCACCCTTGACAATAATCTGTGGTGAACTACATTTGTCGCATGCTTATCAGATTCAAAAACTATGCAGACGGCTATTCAGGAAGATGCTTCTCTTGTCTGCCGTCGTTTGCTGTGCTATGATAAAAATAAGAGATGGGAGAGCAAGCATATGAAAAAAGATATCGTTGAGCTGCGGCATCAGCTTCAGAAAATTGAATCGGATAAGCTGTATCTGGAGGAATGCATCGAGCGTCTTCATGAGGTGGAGAGTGCTTTACGGCAGGCCGAGAAACAGCTGAAAAAGGAAACCCGTGATGTGGAAAAGCTGAATACCGCATCCGTTGCCTCCATCCTTGCATTTTTTGCAAAGGATAAGGAGGAGCGCCTGGTGAAGGAAGAACAGGAGGCGTTGCAGGCTGCACTTCATGTGCGGCAGCTTCAGGAAAATGCTAAGGCACTGCGGCAGGATATGGATGCCTGTGAGCTGAATATCGTACAGGAGGAGCTGGTTCGAAAGCAGCTTGCGGAATGTGAGCTTGCGGAAGCGATACAGCATTCTCCCTACGGAGAAGCGCTGCGTGAGCAGAAGCAGCTTGTAGATGCGCATACACAGCGGTTAAAGGAAATTCAGGAAGCACTAGAGGCCGGCTATCTTGTGCTGGATCAGCTGAAAAATGCGCTTCGTAGCCTGGACAGTGCATCCTCCTGGGGCTTTATGGATATCGCAGGCGGCGGGATTCTCTCTACTGCTATGAAGCATTCCGCAGTTGACAAGGCACAGAAAAAAATCGCACTGCTGAAAATCAATTTGTATAAGTTTCAGAAGGAGGTTCAGGATGTTCAGGGATTTCAGATAAATACCGTGAAGCTTTCTGATGGAACGGTTGCAATGGATTATCTTTTTGATAATATTTTTACGGATATGTTCGTGCAGTCCAAAATCCGGGAATCGGAAAAATCGCTGCAGCAGGCGAAACGTAGAATTGATCAAATTATGGATTCGTTATTGCAGGAGCGCCAGCACACACAGCAACAGCTGGAAAGGGAACAGGCAGCCTATGAGCGCATGTGCAGGGAGTCTGTAGATTAGAAACAGCAGCTGCTTCTGGCGCTCGTTCTTCTGCTGTGCAATGCATGAGAAAAACAATGGTTGGCTATTGGCTGTCCCCGAATATGGAAAAAAGCGGAAGACAAAGAAAGCCTGACTAATCGGGTTTGGTTCTTATTTGATTGTGGGTGAATTAAAATGAAGGAGAATTCGATACTATTGCAAATTATCTGTCGTATTTGAATGCCTCCTTTTGAAAGCACCCCGAATAAGAAAGATTCTGTTTAGCTCTTCTTTTTTACGTTGCTTATGTGTGTATTCTGAAGCAAAAAAGAACCCGGCTTTTGATCTGTGGCTTCCTGTCTGCTTCCGGATTTCAAATGTGTCCTTTCTGTTTTCTGAAGACCATAAGGAATACTGCTGTGCAGACGTTTTGGCTACTAATCATCGCGTTAGCATAGAAAAATGCATTACCTGCAAAAGCATAGAAGAGCATCAGAATATGGCTATCAACGCTATGTATCTCTTGTATTTTGCAAATACGCTCAGAATTTGGTAAATAGGAATACGATCTGCTGTATTTTCCTGTTTTCTTTTTTAAATCATTATATATTTTACAGTATTTGTGATAAAATAGAAAAAGCATTGGAAAAGGAGAGATAACATGCTGGAATTGCGCAATGTATCCTTTGAGGTAGATGGAAAAAAGATTTTAAACAACATCAGTCTGACGATGGAAGACAATAGATTTACCGTAATTACAGGCCCCAACGGCGGTGGGAAATCAACGCTGGCAAAGCTGATTATGGGGATTGAAAAACCAACAGAGGGAGAGATTTTGTTTGATGGGGAGGACATTACGGCAATGTCTATCGACGAACGGGCAAAACGAAAAATCGGTTATGCCTTTCAGCAGCCCCCCAGATTTAAGGGAATGAGTGTGCGTAAGCTGTTGTCCCTGGCACACGGTAAGGATTTGGATGAGGAAATCTGCTGCAGCTATCTGACGGATGTCGGACTGTGCTCCAAAGATTATCTGAACAGAGATGTGGATGCTTCTCTGTCCGGAGGCGAGGTAAAGCGGATTGAAATTGCGAGTATTCTCGCGCGCGACTTAAAGCTTTCCATATTCGATGAACCTGAGGCGGGCATCGATCTGTGGAGCTTTGCGAAGCTGGTGGAAACCTTCCAGAAGCTGCAAAGGGAATCCAGACAGTCCATTATCCTGATATCCCATCAGGAGCGGATCATGCAGCTGGCGGATGAAATCATTATTATCGAAAACGGGGCAATCAAAACAAAAGGGAAGAGGGATGATATTCTTCCGTCACTTATGAGTGAATTTGATTCCTGTGAATTTAAAAAGTAGGTGAGGCAGATGGAACAGATGGAAAAAAATCTGCTGAAGACAGTAGCGGATATCAGCGGCTTTATGCCGGGCAGTGCCTTCAGCTTAAGAAAAAACGGAGCAGGTGTGGAACGTCACTCTACAGAGCATGTAAAAATTCTGGCAAAAACAGACAAGCCGGGTATCGATATCATCGTGGATGACAATACGGTGGGGGAAAGTATACATATTCCGGTTATTCTGACAGACAGCGGCATTCAGGATATGGTATATAACGATTTCTATATCGGAGAGGGTGCGGATGTGGAGATTGTAGCCGGATGCGGTATTCACAATGACGGCTGTGACACTTCACAGCATGACGGAATTCATACCTTTCATATCGGAAGAAATGCCAGCATTACCTATACGGAAAAGCATTATGGAGAAGGCAGCGGTAGCGGAGGCAGAATACTGAATCCGACAACCGTCATTCATATGGAGGAAGGCTCCTTTGCCAAAATGGATATGAGCCAGATTAAAGGGGTTGACTCCACCTTTCGTAAAACGGAGGCAAATTTAGGTGCAACTGCCAAGCTGGTGATCAATGAAAAGCTGATGACGCATGGAGAGCAGAAGGCACATTCGGATGTGACGGTGAATCTGAATGGAGAGGACAGCGTTGTTCAGATTGTTTCCCGATCTGTAGGAAAAGATACTTCCGTGCAGGTGTTTCATCCGATCGCAGTGGGAAATAATCGTTCCCGTGCACATATTCAGTGTGATTCCATCATTATGGGAAAAGCAAAAATCAGTTCAATACCGGAAATTGCTGCGAATCATGTGGATGCGGAAATCATCCATGAGGCAGCCATCGGGAAAATCAACAATGATCAGCTGATCAAGCTGCAGACATTCGGGTTAAACAGCGAGGAAGCGGAAAAGGTCATTGTGGACGGTTTCTTAAAGTGATTAAAAAAATGATATTTACAACAAGGAGATGTTTTCTTCCCAGAGGCAGTACAGGGAGAAGGACCTCCTTTTTTTGCTGTTCTGAAAGAAATCTGAAATATATCTTGACCTTATCCCTGAGCGAAGGTGTACGATATGCATGAGGTGATACAAATGTATAAGATAAAGGAGCTGGCAGAGCTGTATGGCATCCATACGAATGTGCTGCGGTTTTATGAAAAAAAGGGGCTGCTTGCCTCACGGCGGCTCACGAACGGCTATCGTGTCTACGGAGAGGATGAGCGGGCTATATTGCAGAAAATTCTGCTGTATCGCGCAATGAATTTTTCACTTGCGGATATCAGGGAGCTTTTAAGCAGGGAAAAGGGGAATGCGCAGGAGCTGTATTTCCAACAGCTGCAGCTGTTAAACGCGCACCTGCATGAACTGACAGCGGTACGCGATCATATTTCGCAGGAGTTGAATGCGATGCTGGCAAACACCTATGAGGAGCAGCAGGATCAAAAGGAAATGCAGCGACTGCTGCAGGAATTAAATAAGAACCGGGAATGGAAGGATCGCTGGGATTTTGATTCCTTTGCAAAGGTGTATGATGAGGTCGTGCATATGCCCGCAGTACAGGGACTGCCGTTTTATGAGGCATATGACCATGTACTGGATGAAACTGCGAAGCATGCGCAAATGCATGGCGGCAGGGTTTTGGATGTCGGTTGTGGAACCGGAAATCTGGGTGAGCGCTTAGCTGCTGCAGGATTGTCGGTTGAGGGGGTGGATCAGTCATTGGAAATGCTGATTCAGGCAAAGAAGAAGCTGCCGGACATGCTTCTTCATCAGGGAACCTTTCTTTCCCTCCCCTTTGAAAAATGCTCGTTCGATACCATAACGGCGTCCTATGCTTTCCACCACTGTGATGCACAGGAACGGCTTCTCGCCGTTCGTGAAATGAAGCGGGTACTGTGCAGACAGGGGCGCATTGTGATTGCTGATCTCATGTTTGAGCATGCACAGGATCGCATGAAGTATGAGCAGCACTGTACCCCACAGCAGAAAGCAGAGCTGGAGGATGAATATTTTACAACCGTTGAGGAGCTGACACACATTTTTTCGGAAGAAGGCTTTATATGCACAAATTATAAGGTTTCTGATATTTTGTGGATTTTTGTGGCTGATTTATCAGAAGAAGACAGGGAATGCAGGAAAAACAAACGCTTTATCTGATATCTACGAATCGTCGATAGGTGATTTTGCGAAAGCATGATATGATACCTGTATAGAAACGAGGTGCATGTATGCAGCAAAAGGAGATTGGCATGCAGATTTCTGCAGCAAGAAAGAAGTTAAAGTATACACAGCGAGAGCTTGCAGAAAAGCTTGGAGTGAGTGATAAGACAATCAGTAAGTGGGAGCGTGGCGTAGGCTATCCGGACATTTCCTTGCTTCTGCCGCTGTGCAGGGAGCTTGGCATAGAGGTTTCCCAGCTGCTCGGGGATGAGGAAACGGATACGCAAAAGCAGGGAAATGAAAAAAATCTAAAGAATCTTGCAGATTATGCTGTTTTGAAGGTGAAGGAAAACAGGGAACGTATTCAGCGATGGATTTGGATTATGCTCAGTGCACTTGCTGTGTTGTCCATCGGCATCTGCCTGTTGTGCAATTATGTTCTGGAGGGAGCGATCAGCTGGGCATGGATTGCTGTTGTGTCTGTCATATATGGATGGATGATTCTTACGGCATTGCTTATGTCACATCGCTATTTGATCGAAAAAACAATGCTGGTGGGAATGGTGATGCTGTTTCCTTATCTGTACTGCCTGTCATTGCAGCTTCCGATTTCAAATTTTCTCCCCCTGTCCTGGACGATTGCTGCCGCTGCTGATGTATTTGCAGTTCTTATCTATCTGGTATTGCTGCACAGCCGCATATCCTTCTGGTTCAAGCTGACAATCATTGTCATATTGTCCGGAATCTTTAATTCCTTTGTGCAGTGGCTGACAGAAGGGGGTCTAAGTCAGATGCTGCTGCAGCTGTTTGGAAATCTTTTTGCAGCTGTGATTTTAGCAATTGTGGGAATCTATGCAAGGGGGCATGCAAAATGAATCCTGTTGAAAAAATGAATGAATTACAGAGACGTGTAGATGCAGTAAATCATAGCGTTATGAAAAAGCGGGAACAGCTTATGAAGCCCACGAAGAAACAGATGGAGATATCTGTTCTTGTATCTACAGGAGGCAGTATTGTCTTTCTGATCGTGGCCGGCGTAGTATACTTTGTATATCATCTGCATCTGCAGGCAGCATCTTGTACTGCCATAGCGGGCCTGCTGTTGCTGAATGCCGGAATTATGAAAAATAAAAAAAGCAAGTCTTGAGAACGACATAATTTTCATTATAATTAAACTCATGGAGAGGATATTATGAAGAAAATTATGTTTTTTTGTCTGCTGGCACTTATGGCAGCACTGCCTGTACAGGCAAATACAAGAGAGGAAGTTGAATTTAGCAAATGTACAGATGGAGACACCGCACATTTTAAAATCAATGGCAAGGATACGACAGTACGATTTCTGGCAATCAATGCGCCTGAATATACCAAAACCAAAGAGCCCTATGGCAAAGAGGCAAGCGCTTATGTGTGTGATGCCTTGAAATCTGCGGAAACGATCGAGCTGGAATATGATGACGGCAGTGATAAGCTGGATAAATACGGACGCACACTGGCATGGGTGTTTGCGGATGATGTCCTGCTGCAAAAGGAGCTTGTAAAGAAGGGACTGGCAGAGGTGAAGTATCTGTATGGTGATTATGCATATACGAAGGAGCTGCAGACGCTGGAGAAAGAAGCAAAAAAAGAGAAGCTGAATATGTGGAGCGATGGATTGGCTGCTGAAGAGGAACATAATGAAACGATACAGTATGTATTGGGAGCTGCAGGCGGTGTTATCTTAATTGTTTTCGGGCTGTTCTTTGCAAAGGGCAAGCGCAATAAACAGCGCTATATCCGCAAGGGAGTAAAGCAGCTGCGCAGGAAATAACAGAAAATGTACGCCTTCATGTGGGAAAGGCGGTAACTGCTGTTAAAGCTTCTTTACTGCAAACAAGCTAAGCTGCAAAGGAAATACATGCAGAAAAGGAGCATTTTCTACAGGCAGGTTCCAGGGATTTTCTGGCAAGAAAAGCCTGGCAGGTCTCATGCTCTTATCTTAACGACAGCTTTGCCATATGGGATGGTGACTGCAATGCTTATATACAGATAGTTACTGCATATCAAAAGCCGTGGGAAGCTTTTCGCCTTCGTTACGAAAACGGTTGTGCAGAGGGTGTGCGCTTTACAAGCACTGCTTTCGCATGATATAAGAGAGAAATGTGGCTGTTTCTATTGACCTGTACGCCGCGTACAGGTATATGGTTTAGCTGGAGGTGATCTCATGAAACTACAGGAAGTGGCACAGCAGGTACAAATGACCAAGCGGGCCATCAAGTATTATGAGGAAAAGGGACTGCTGCAGGTGGAAAAGGATGAAAACGGTTATCGCCGGTATACCGAAGATCACATAGCTGTTCTGCAACAGATTCAGGTTTATCGAAAGCTGGGGATGGAGCTATCCGCCATTCAACGTATTTTGCATGATCCCCAGGTGGAGCAAGAGGAGCTGCAGCGGCTTGAAGAACAGATGCAGAGATATCTGGAGCAGCAATCTGCACAGCTGGCGGCAGTGCAACAAATGCTGGCAGGCGCAAAGGATTACCAGGTACTGCAGGAGCAGCTTGATTATCAAACAATTGCGGCAGCTATTCAGGAAATGATACCGGGCTTTTATGGCAAGCTCTTTCTGCATCATTTTCTGCCGTATCTCCAGATCCCCATCACGACGCAGGAGCAGCGGGATGCCTATCAGGCAATTCTCACATTCTGGGATACAACCGACCTGAAGATGCCGCTGTCTATGAGAATCGTTACATTTCTAACGGGGTTTCTACAAAATCAGCAGGCCGCGGCTATACAGGCAAGGCTGGATGCACAGCTGAAAAGGCTACTGGAACCTGATGCAAAGCAGTACGCGCAAATGAAAAAGGCGGTTCTCCATCAGTATCGGATTCAGAAATATTGTCTGCTTCGCTACCTGCCTTCCTCAATCAGTAAACGACACTGGATGATGGAGCTGCAAAGAAGTGGTTACAATGATATATTCCTGCCGAATATGGAGAAGCTGAGTCCAGCCTATCGTGAATATCGAAATGCCCTTTATGCAATCAATGATAGAATTTGTACAGAGCTGAATCTGGGCTATGATGAATATTTTCATCTCGTGAAAAAATCATAAAACTCTTTTTATCGGTACTTGAAATCAGCACCATCCACATCAGAAACAGAGAGTATCAGGCAGGTGGTACGCTATTGTTGTGCTACGTTTTTAGAAACGCACAGCGTGTATGTTAACGTACAAGCACTCCTGCATAAAAAAACAAGGCATTTTGCGTGCCTTGCTTTTTTATGTATATGCTCACTGGCAGAGCTGAATCAAACCTACATCGCCTTGATTTCTTCAGCAATCTGTTTACCAAGCTCCATCAGTGCGTCCAAATCCGCTTCACTCGGCGTGTAATTCTGTGAAACAACCTCATCATTCAGCAGTGTGATTCCTGCCTTTTCCAGTCGGGCATTGATTTCCTTTGTGACGAGATTTGCCCAGCCATAGGAACCAAAGCCAAGCCCCTTTTTATTCTTCACCTTGCAGGTGATGAGCTTTTCCAGAAATGCCGCAATGCTTCCCGCCATGGCATTGTTGTAATTCCCGCTTCCGACCAGAACCGCCTTGGCATCCAGCAGTTCCTTTTGTATGATTGCGGGGGAGGTCATTGAGCATTTGAAGATTTTTACACAAATTCCGTTTCTTCCCATGCCCTCAGCGAGCGCTTCAGCCATCATCTGTGTATGCTTCCAGACACTTTCATATACAATGACCGCCTTATCAACCGCCTTGAAGGTCGCAAAATCCTCATATGCCTGAAACAGCTCCGGCAGATAGCTTCTCCAGATAATACCATGTGCCGGGGCAATCATATCAATGTCAAGATTCATATCCCGAATCTGCTTCAGCTTATTGGCAACCTGCATACCATACGGCATCACGATATTTGCATAGTAATCCTTTGCGCGATCAATACACTTGGCAGCACCGTGTGCATCATCAAAGATATCATAGCTTGCAATGTGCTGTCCGAACGCATCATTGGAGAATGCAATTTTCTGCTCTGCGACATAGGTCAGCATGTTATCCGGCCAGTGAATCATCGGCATTTCCACAAACGTAAGCGTATAACGCCCGGTGGACAAGGTATCACCGGTTTTCACCCTTTGAAAATCATAGCTTTTGAAATACTGCTTCAGCATGATGCCCACACCGGCATTGCTGGCATACGGTCTGGCATTGGGATAATCCTTCATAAATTTCAGGAAGCCTCCGGAATGATCCGGCTCTGCATGCTGTACGATAACATTGTCAATGGTTCGCTCACCGATTACCGAACGAATACGCTCCATCATCGTATCATAGAATTCTTCCTCAACAGTATCAATCAGTGTCACCTGCTCATCGACAATCAGATAGGAATTATAGGTCGTCCCTTCTGCAATCGGAAACAGATCACCGTGAAAATGACGGCAATTGAAATCATGAACACCGACCCAGTACATATTTTCTTTAATTTGTATTGCTTGTTTCATTTCCTTCACCTCTGATTTCTATTTTAATATGATATAAGGAGGATGTCCACTTATTTAATTTTTTTATTCACAAATTAAATAAGTGACATTGTTTGCAGTTTTTAGCAGAAACGGTACACGAATTGAAAATTAAGTTGCAAACCCGTTTAAATTAAAAGATTCGGGTAGTATAATAAAGATATCAATAAAGGAGGAGCTATTTCATGATTATTCAAAGTAAGAGAATATGGGTACTCGGTCAATTCATCGAAGCCCAGCTGGAGCTGGAGGATGGAAAAATCAAAAATGTTCTCGCTTATGGCGCTAAACCGGCTGACAAGGACTATGGTGAAAGACGAATTGTACCTGGATTCATTGACGTTCATACACATGGTGCTTATGGCTTTGACACCAATGATGCAGAAGAAGAAGGCTTGCGAAACTGGATGAAACACATTCCCGAGGAGGGTGTTACCGGAATCTGTCCTACCACAATCACACAGATAGAGGAGGTACTTACCAAGGCAGTGAAAAATGTCGCAAAGGTCGTAGCGGATGGCTATGAGGGAGCGGAAATCCTCGGTATCCATTTTGAAGGACCGTATCTGGATATGGTATACAAGGGAGCACAGCCGGAGCAGTGCATTGTAAAACCGGATGTTGAACAGTTCAAGCGGTATCAGAAGGCTGCCGACGGACTGATTAAAATTATAACAATGGCTACCGAGCGTGACGAGGATTTCGAACTGACAAGATACTGTGCAGCAAACGATGTCCGCGTAAGCATCGGACATTCTGCGGCAACGATTGAGGAAGCAGGTATGGCAATTGCCAACGGAGCAACTTCCATGACGCATATCTTTAACGGTATGACACCGTTCCATCACCGCAAGCCGGGTCTGGTAGGAGCTGCTATGCGTTTCCGTGATACCTTCGGTGAGGTTATCTGTGATGGAAATCACTCTACACCGGATGCATTAAACGATTTGTTCATGGCGAAGGGAAGAGATTATACCATCATGATTACGGATGCGTTAATGGTAAAAGGTCTGCCGGTCGGGACAAAGGTTCTCTTCGGTGGAAATGAAATTGAGCTGTATCCGGATGGCAGTGCACATCTGACCGGCGCAAAGAGTCTTGCGGGCTCTACCCTGAAGGTCAATGAGGGCTTGAAGGTGCTTGTTGAAAAGGCGATGATTCCTTGGGATTATGCAATCAACTCCTGTACGCTGAATCCGGCAAGATATCTGAATGTGGATGATCGCAAAGGAAAGCTTGTGGCTGGCTATGATGCAGATATCGTTGTACTGAATGATGATTACTCCGTCGAAATGACCTACGTAAGAGGAAAAGAAGCATTCTAATCATAATAGAAACAAGATGGGAATCCGCAGGATTCCCTTTCAGCATTTTTACGGCAATGCTCACATAATTTGGGGTGAGCTTCGCTGAATTACACATAATTTACCATGATCTATACATAATATATTGATAGACATTTTGTATACTATAGGCAAGCAAGAGGTATCTTGCTTGTATGAACGATTTCCCCCAAAATTATTTCATACTTTCTCCCTTTCAAAATAATAATTATCATATACAGAGAAGATGCTTCCCCCAAGGCATCTTTTTTGTTAACCAAAGAAAAGCACACAGATTCATGATGATTCATATGTTTGCACAGGGAGTCATGAAATATGACCAAATGCATGCTGTTGCCATAAGCCTTATGCGGTCCTTACCGGAGGGATAGCTGTAGCACAGATCAGGTCTTCTCAGAAAAGCGTTCGATACCGTTATTCAAGTATGATTGAAAATGGAAGACAAAATAGTAAAAAATCAAGGCAGGAACTGCTTCACTGATGGAAATAAACGCAGGGAACATTCTCAGGTTGCTGAAATACGATTAAAAATGATGATTACCGATTTGCCGATGCATGCATTCCACATAATTTACCATGATCTATACATAATATATTGATAGACATTTAGTATACTATCAGCAGGCAGGAGGTATCCTGCCTGTATGAACTATTTCTCCCAAAATTATTTCATACCTTCTCCCTTTCAAAATACTAATTACCATATACAGAAAAGGTGCTTCCCCCAAGGCACCTTTTTTGTTGGCAAATCCGTGAGAATTTCACATGTATCTTTCTACAGCCCTTTTTTGCATGTGCTTCACATAATTTGGGTTCAGGCACTTGAAAGAACACACATTTTTACAAGTTCTCTACATAATTGAAATATAACTTTCCGGTATACTGTAAGCATGCAGGAGGAATCCTGCAGATATGAATTTTTCCCCTCAGAAAATTTTTCATACTTTTCCTTTCTATTAAATAAATAATAAGCAACAGCAAAAGGAGCACTTCCCCAGGTGCTTCTTTTGTTTTATCCCTTTATCATGCTATAATGATAAGCGTTATGAAATGAGGGATTGTATATGAAACATATAAAAGCTTTATTTTTTGATGTGGACAATACGCTGTATACGCATCGTATTCATGATTTTCCTGCAACCACCCGTCAGACGCTGAACCGCCTGAAGGAAAACGGATACCGTATCGGTATCGCTACAAGCCGGTGTCGCTATGAGGTCCGTAATCTTCCGGCCTTTTTTCGGGATTTTGCATTTGATGCTGCAATCTTTGATGGGGGAGCACTCATCATGGGCAAAGAGGAGACTGTCACCAGCTTTCCCCTGTTACAGGAGCAGGTGGAGCGGCTCATCCGCTACTGTGAACAAAGGCACATACCTGTGCGGTACTCCACCTTTGACAATGACTGTCTGACAACACCTTGTCCTCACAATATCCGTGATGAGTTTTTCAAGCTGTATCTGAATATGCCCGTTGTAAAGCCCTATGAGCAGGAAACAGTGTTTAATATGCTTGCCTATCCGCAAAACGGGGAACAGCGTGAGGAAATCATTGCGCTCATGAAGGATGCCTTTATTGTAACGCATTCCTCCAATACGTTGGAAATCACAGCGGAAAACGTAGATAAAAGCAAAGGGGTAGAGGCGATGGCTGCACATTGGGATATTCCGGTTGAACAGATCGCATGCTTTGGTGACGGTGCCAATGATGTGGGGATGCTGCAGGCCGCAGGCATCGGCATTGCTATGGGGAATGCCAATCCTAAAGCAAAGGCGGCAGCGGATTATGTCTGCGGTTCCATTGACGAGGATGGACTATATCACTTCTGTAAAGAGATGGAATGGATATAGGAGAAGTCCTGCAGTTTCTGGAGAATCTGCTTTTTGTTGTGCTATAATAGACATGAACAACTGAGAGAGGAGAGGCAGTATGAAATTAACAAATAATCGTTATGAGGTGACCTTTACTGCGAAGGGTGGAGAAATTGAAAGCTTTACCGATCTGGAAACCGGCATTCAGTATATGTGGCAGGGACATCCGGATTATTGGACAGGGAAAAATCCAGGTCTGTTTCCTCTGGTAGGCAATACGCTGGATGGCACCTATGAAATGGATGGCAAAACATATGCAATGAAAAATCACGGTCTGGTTCGCTATGCGACGCTCGACTGTGTATGCGATGATGGAAAAGAGGTCATCATGGCATTTGACAGCAGTGCGGAAACAAAAGCACAGTACCCCTTCGATTTTCATTATGAGGTAGGCTATGCACTGCAGGATGATACCCTTACGGTAACCTATCGTATCACGAACACCGGAGAACGGGACATGCCGTTTACATTCGGGCTGCATCCCGGCTTCAATTGTCCGTTGTGTGAGGGAGAGGCGTTTGAGGACTATACCATGCGTTTTTCGAATCCGGAGAAGCTGAAGCAGCTGGTGTTTGATCCTGAAAAGAAGAAACCGTATACGCTGGAGGATGTGGAGCTGCAGACGATACCTTGCAGCTATGAGGAAATCGAGAAATATGCGACGCTGATCTATCAGGGGATGAAAAGCTCCTATCTGACATTATCCGGACCGAACAACCACGGTGTGCGCATTTCCATCAGCGGCTATCCGTATCTGGCAATCTGGACAGCGAAAAAGAATGCGCCGTTTATCTGTCTGGAGCCGTGGTACGGCCATGCGGACTTTTCAAGGGTGGAGGAAGACTTCTCCCATCGTGAGGGAACGATGACACTTTCCGCAGGAAAAACATTCACAACCGCATATACAATTCAGGTATTTTAAAAAAACAGGGATATGCAGAAAGCGTGCTTCCTAAGCCGGATATGGGATAGGAGGAAGGCTCTTTGCATATCCTTTTTCATGCCGTGGCAGTAGCGCTTTTCATGCGGTGATGAAAAACCTACAGACTGTTTTAATTACCCTGCTCCTTGCAGAACAGATATCATGCTGCGGATGAAGGACAGAAAGAGGCAGTTGTGCGTTCATACACAGGGGCTGCTTCCGGCAATTGAGATTTCAAGGGCTTGGCAGGCACTGGGAGCCCTTTTCTGAATTCAGCTGGCAAAGTACAGAATCAGGAATGAAATGGTATCCGCGTTAATGCTCTGCTTCCTATGCAATAAGAATTCCATTGCTGAAAAAAGCTTTTTCCTGTATTCACGTACAGGAAAAAGAAGTATAATGAAGGCAACTGATAAAGAGGAGGAAGCTAGCATATGAAAAGCATAAGCATTGCAGGTACACAGGCACCGGCTATCATACAGGGCTGTATGCGTATTGATGCCATGAGCGTAAACGAGTTGGAGGAACTGATTCATCAGGATTTAAAGCTCGGTATCAATTTCTTTGACCATGCGGATATCTATGGAAAAGGAGTCTGTGAGGAGCTGTTTGGTAAGGTATTGAAGGCACAGCCTTCTTTAAGAAAGGATATGCTCATTCAGTCAAAATGCGGTATCCATCGCAGTGAAACAACACATTATGATTTTTCCAGAGACTACATACTTCACTGTGTGGATGCTTCTCTAGAGCGTCTGCAATGTGGATATCTCGATTATCTGCTGCTGCATCGTCCGGATGTCCTGATGGATCCGCTGGAGGTAGCACAGGCCTTTGATGCATTGTATACCTCAGGAAAAGTGAAGCATTTCGGCGTCAGTAATCACAATCCCTATCAGATTGAGCTGCTGAAAAAATACAGCAGGCAGCCGATTGAAATCAATCAGATGCAGCTGAGTGTCATGCATACACCGATGATTGATGCCGGTGTCAATGTCAATACCTTTGACCAGCGCGGTATTGACCGTGATAACGGTACACTGGATTATTGCAGACTGCAGGATATTACAATACAGTGCTGGTCACCGTTTCAGTATGGCATGTTTGAAGGTGTGTTCCTCGATAATCCGAAATTTCCCGAGGTGAATGCACGGATTCAGACACTAGCAAAGAAATATCAGGTCAGCAGCAGTGCGATTGCGGCAGCATGGCTGCTTCGCCATCCGGCTCAAATGCAGGTGATTCTGGGCTCTGTCAATACTGCGCGCATTGAAGGGATTGTACAAGCCTGTGACATTACGCTGACCAGAGAGGAATGGTATTCCATCTATGTTGCAGCCGGAAATCTGTTGCCATAGGAACCGGGATCTGAACTGCAGAAGCAAAACAAACGCCGCATGGAAAAAAGCGGCTACCATCTGTAATCGTATATGGAATGCAAGAAGCCGGTGCTCAGCGATCGGCTGGAAATACAGGATATGTATGTTCTGACATTGAAAACATGCTTTTAAAATGGTATGATATTACTGTGTAATATCAGGAGGAGAAAAGAAAATGAAAGTTATTGTAGTGAAAGATTACGATGCAGTAAGCAAAGAAGCATTTGCTGTTATGAAGGAAGTTGTCACAAACAAAAAGGATGCTGTTTTAGGTCTTGCAACAGGCTCCAGTCCGATTGGATTGTACAAGAACATGATTCAGGATCATAAGGACAATGGAACAAGCTATGCACAGTGCCAGTCTTTCAATCTGGATGAATATGTTGGAATTGACAGAAATCACCCGGAATCCTACTGGACATTCATGCATGAAAACCTGTTTAAGGGTATCGACTTACCGGAAGACAAGATTCATGTACCTTATGGAAGTACGAAGGAAGACTGTGAAGGCTATGAAAAGGCTATGGAAAATGTCAGCGTGGACGTACAGGTTCTGGGAATCGGCGGAAACGGACATATCGGATTTAATGAGCCGGGTACACCGTTTACAGAGGAAACGCATATCGTTGAGCTGACAGAAAAAACACGTTCTGATAATGCGCGTTTCTTTGATAATGATATCAATCAGGTGCCGACACATGCAATTACAATGGGAATTGCGACCATCATGAAGGCAAAGAAAATCCTGCTTGTCGCATCCGGCGCAAACAAGGCAGATGCTGTTGCAGCTATGGTCAACGGACCGGTTGATCCGGCATGTCCTGCAAGCGTATTGCAGAATCATGCAGATGTTGTCGTTGTTGTTGATGAGGCAGCAGCTGCTAAATTAGCGAAATAAATATAAAGGAGCGGACATTTCAATAGAGATGTCCGTTTTCTTTACGGTTGGCAGAGCTTCTTTACAGGGATTTCAGGTTTACTTTTTTTCTATTTTCGCTATAATAGGGTTGAAAAAGAAAGTAGAGGTAGAATATGGCGATAAAACTGATAGCACTGGATCTGGATGGAACGCTGCTGACCACGCAGAAGACAATTGATGAGGAAACCAAAAAACGTCTGATCAAGGCACAGGAGATGGGGATTTCCATAACGATAGCTACCGGACGGGATAAGGGTGGTATTGATTTTGTATATGAGCCCTTGGAGCTTGAGCACAGAGGTGATAATTTTGTAGCAGGGGTTAACGGACAGATTATTTATGATTTTCATAAAAAGGAATATTATGTGGATAAGGTGCTGGACGGCAATGACGCAAAGAAAGTGATGGCACTGGGAATGAAATATAATTTTGAGGTCATCAGCTGCTGCGGATATGATTTCTATGATTTGATATCCAAGCGTCTGAAGGCAATGAAAAAGGTGCGCAGTGTCGTGTTTGGGCGGCCGATGGATTACGGGTTTAATCAGGGAAAGCGAAATTTCATTCCACTGGAGGATGCAGACTATGAAATTACACAGGATGTGAATAAGTTTGTACTGATACAGACGGCCTCCTTTTTCAAGAAGCACCTGCCGCATCTTCGTAGGGAATTGAAGGATTATGACTTGCTGGAGGTTGGTCCTGCCTGGATTGAGGTTATGCCGAAGGGGGTATCCAAGGCGAGTGCGCTGTTGCGTATTGGAAAGAAGCTGGGAATCTCCACAGAGGAAATGATGGCGTTTGGAGATGCGGAAAATGATATGGAAATGATCAAAACCGTGAAGTACGGCATCGCTATGGGAAATGCTATGGATTCCTTGAAACAGGCAGCATGGGATGTCACCGATACCAATGATCAGATGGGAATCGCGAAGGCGCTGGATAAATATGTATTTACATCAGGGGAGTAAGCTCTCCTTTTTTATGAAAAAAGCTGCCATGGAGCATGACAGCACTAAGCTTCACTGATGAGATCTGCTGTTTCCGCATGAATCAGTCTTAACAGTTCATCCGGCTGCATTTTGATCTGAACACCGATTTTCCCGCCACTGAACATTATGGTAGGATGCCCTGTACAGCTTTCGTGTACAAAGGTGCGGAATTGCTTCTTCATACCGATGGGGGAGCATCCCCCACGGACGTAGCCTGTAATCTTATTAATATCCTTCACATGAATCATTTCCACGGATTTTACACCGGCAGCCTTTGCGCATTTCTTCAGATGCAGCTCATGTGCCACAGGAATTACGAAGACGATATATTCCTTCGTGTTCGCAACCGTTACCAGTGTTTTGAAAACCTGCTCCGGATTCTCTTCCAGCTGCTTTGCTACATCAAGACCTGCAACAGCCTCTTTTCCATGTGCATAGCTCAGCACTTCATAGGACAGCTGCTTGCTGTCCAGAATACGCATGGCATTCGTTTTCTGTATTTTCATTGCAGTACCTCCCCATTGTGCATTTAGTATAGCACTCTTTTTTTTCTTCTTCCAGTATGATTTTACTTCTGAAGATATTCATTGTATAATCCTATTCAAAAGGGGCGTGATAGTATGATACAAATGATTGTAATGGATATGGATGGAACACTGCTGACAAGCGATAACAGGATTTCCTCCAGAACCAAGGAGCTGCTGCTGCGTGTGCAGAAGCAGGGGGTACGTCTTGTACTGGCCAGCGGAAGAAGCTATTGCAAGCTTATGGAATATGCCGAAGAGCTGCATATGGATGCCTATGGAGGCTATTTACTGGAGGTCAACGGTTTAATTCTGTATGATCTTGCGAGTGGAAAACGTCATATCCGCAAGCAGATGGGACGCAGTGAAATGGAAGAGCTTTTTACATATTTCCGGCAATGGGATGTTGAAATTATGGCACAGTTTGATGACGGACTGTTTGATTATAATCCGGAAAGTGTCTTAAAGGAAAAAGCGGAATATCGCAAAAAGCACAAGCTTAGTGATGATTACCCGTGGACGGGAGGTGCCTTTGCACTTCTGGCGGATAACAGAAAGGGCTACCCGAAGATTCATTATATCAATACGTGGGAAGAAATTGACCGCAGTATCAACAAGGTGAGTGTTGCCTACCATGAGGATGTCATGGCTGAAGTAAGTGCGCAGGCAAAAAGAGATTTGCAGGATCGTTACTGGCTGGGACTGACAACACCGAAATGGCTGGAGCTGATGCCGCTGGGGATTACAAAGGGAAGTGGTCTGACAGCACTGGCGGAAATGCTGGATATTCCCATGCATGATGTGATGGCATTCGGTGATGGCGAAAATGATATTGAAATGCTGCAGGCGGCAGGTATCGGTATTGCGATGGGGAATGCGATGCCTGAGGTTAAGGCAGCGGCGGATGAGGTTAGTAGCGGCAACAATGAGGATGGAATTGCGGAGGCATTGCAGAAATATTTCACAGTATGAGCATTTTCATGCATGTTTTTGGCAGAATGTGCTATACTGTGGATAGTCGGAGGTACGAGATTATGAAAGTTATAAATAAAGCAGAATTTGAACAAATAACAAAAGAGGGTGTAGTCCTGGTAGATTTCTTTGCGACCTGGTGCGGGCCATGCAAAATGCTGGCTCCGGTACTGGAGGAGCTGGCAGAGGATATGAAGGGCAAAGCGGAAATAGTCAAGGTTGATGTTGATCAGGAAGGTGATCTGGCAATGAAGTTTGGTATCATGTCGGTTCCTACCATGATCGTATTCAAGAACGGAGAAGCAGTAAAGCAGATTTCCGGCTATCAGCCAAAGACACAGCTTGCAAATATACTGAATCAGCTGCTGTAAAAGAATCAGACCACTGTTGAGTATCTGTGATAATGAGCTGAAATAAGAGGTTTTTCATTCCATGGTGCAGATCATGAATGAGAAATCTTTTTTTTGTCTGCAGCAGAGATAGGATATGGAAAGCATGTTCAATTCCAGGGAATGGGGGAGGTATTTCGTCACTTCATACGTTCCTGCACGTTGCACTACCCTTTCTTGAACAGGTCTGTAATAAACTGTTTCATAGGAGCTGTCGGAGATTTCATTGACTTTCCTTTTTTGGAATGATACATTTATAGGAAAAAAGAGGAGGAACGTTATGGGAACAGTAATCAATGCAGCTGCCGTGATTATCGGAGGGATGATCGGTATGCTGGTTAAGGGGGGACTACCGCTTCGTGTACGCGATTTGCTCATGCGCTCACTTGGTCTATGCACATTGTTTATCGGTATCAGCGGAGCGATAAGCGCTATGATGCAAGTGGATGGTACACGCCTGCAGGCGAACGGTACACTACTGCTGATTTGCTCACTGGGGATTGGTGCAGTTGCCGGAGAGCTGTTACGTTTGGAAGATCGCATGGAGGGGCTGGCTCATCGTCTTCAAAGTATGGTAAAAAGCAGGGACGATAAATTTGTGGAAGGATTTGTGAGTAATGCGCTTGTCATCTGTGTCGGAGCGATGGCTGTTGTGGGAGCATTGCAGGATGGACTGACACACGATGCCTCCATGCTGATTACAAAGGCGATTCTCGATGGTATCATATCCATGGTTTTTGCTTCTGCCCTTGGAATTGGCGTAGTTTTTGCGGCCGTTCCGCTTTTTCTGTATCAGGGAGCCATCACCATTCTAGCCGGAACCCTTTCTCCGTTGTTCAGTGATACGCTCATCCGGAATCTCTCACTGGTCGGAAATGCACTGATTTTTGGTGTTGGAATCAATTTGTTTTTCGGTAAACAGATGAAAATAGGTAATCTGCTGCCGGCATTGCTAATACCGGTTGTCTGGGAAGCACTGCAATATCTTGTATCCGGTATGAGATAATCAATCTCTTTGACAGCAGTATGATGCAATACAGAAAGAATCATCCGCTTAATCCTGTCCATGTGCAAAAGCAATGCATATCGTTTTTGATAGCAATACACTATGGTGCCGGCAGGAAAAGGGTGCAGGGATGAGAGATCAATTCGGCTATAAACGTAAATAAAAGAAAAAGAACGCTGAGGGGGTGCGTTCTTTTTCTTTTAGAATTATAAAATTAAATGAAAGGGAGAAAGTATGAATTTCATTTGAGGGGGAAATTATCATACTTGGCAAGAGTTCCTCTTGCTGACTATAGTATACGAAAATGTTATCTGAAAAATATGTCGCAACTATGTGAAATTATGTAGTTGAAATCACGTACTGTTTTGAACATTCCGTTATTTCAAATGCTGCATTTTCTGTTTTGTTCATGATGATATTAAAGTTCGTCTTCTCTGGCTGAATAAGAAAATAGAAACGCACTGCTTGGGGGAACAGTGCGCTTCTATTATTATCAGTTTTAAATGAAAGAGAGAAAGTATGAATTTACTTTTGGGGGAATTATCATACTAGCAAGCATTTCCTACTTGCTGCTTACAGTATACAAAATACTTGTCAATAAATAATGTAGATAATATGGAAAACTATGTTATAATACATCGTTTTCGTTTTACATTATGGGAAGCATACCGCGAAGCTGTGGTATAATGGAAAGGAAGTAAGCTGCCTGTACGGATAGCATGTGAGTGTTCATTTACAACGTTTGAACAGGGCTTATTTCGATTATGAAAGACTGAATGATTCCTCAGACTATATACAGTCTGATATGAAGGGAGAGATATTATGAAATTACCTTATGCAGCAGCTCCATGCAAAGTCTGATGGACGAATCGCTTGCATGGAGCAATGATTACGGACTCGTCCGCTGACTTTGCCTGTATACAATTCATGTAGAAAAGGAGCAAAGTCAAAATGAACAATATGAAACAAACAATAAAAGACCTGCATGTTTTTCTTGTACTCTGGAGTACGCAGGCATGCTCGCAGCTTGGAAGCTCTATGACGAGCTTTGCACTTGTCATATGGAGTCTGCAACAATCCGGAAGTGCTATGGTCAGCGCGATGCTTTCCATCTGTTCGTACACCCCCTATGTGATATTCGGCCTGTTTGCCGGATCCCTGTGTGATCGCTGGGATAAAAAGAAGACAATGCTGATCTGTGATAGTCTGGCTGCTGGCTCAACCCTTGTAATCAGTATCCTGCTGTTACAGGGAACGCTGGAGATATGGCATTTGTATATTCTGAATGCTGTAAACGGATGTATGAATACGCTGCAGCAGCCCTCCAGTGAAGTGGCGATTACTCTGCTGACTCCGAAGAAGCAGTATGCCAGAGCAGGCGCTCTGCGGATGTTTTCCAATTCATTGAACACACTGCTGGTTCCCGTTTTCGCAACCTCTGTTTATGCGTTGTTCGGTATGCAGACAATCCTGCTGATTGATCTGATCAGCTTCAGCGTCGCCTTTACAGCCCTGGCCTTCTTCATACGGCTGCCTGCTGTAGAAGCGGTGTCCGCTATAGAAAAACAATCTCTTCTGAACGGCGTAAAAAGCGGTCTTCACTGGCTGAGAGAAAATCGCGGTGTTCTGGACCTGATCCTGTATCTGGCTGCGATAAATCTGGTAGCCTCCACCCTGGATGCTGCACTGCCTTATATGCTGCTGATGCGCGAGGGTGGCAGTGAAGCTGTGCTGGGGGTAGTGAATACCTGTATGGGACTGGCAAATCTTGCCGGAAGTCTTGTTCTGATGCTGAAGCCGACGAGGCATCAACGTGTGCGATTGATTCACAATGCCCTGCTGATCAGCATGGGAACCGAAAGCTTTTTTCTGGCATTGGGCAGAGAACCCTTTGTATGGTGTCTGGGGGCATTTCTCGGCTGGCTGTTTATCCCGGCAATGAATACGAATATGGATGTGCTGCTGCGTGAACATATACCGCTTGATATGCAGGGAAGAGTGTATGCCGCTAGAAATTCTCTTCAATTCTTCACCATACCGGCAGGATATTTTCTGGGTGGTGCCCTTATAGATTATATCCTTGAGCCCTTCATGGCGGCACAGGGAGCATCCTCCCTGCTTGGACGTGCAATCGGTGTAGGCGAAGGAAGCGGTGCAGCTCTTCTGTTTCTACTGCTGGGATTTGCGGGTATCGCGATTTGCCTGCTGTTTCGAAGAGACTCAAACATCTGGTCTTTGGAAACAATAGATGAACAACATAAGTAAAACAAAAGAAGCTCATGCTTGGGTTCATGAGCTTCTTTTGTATCTTATTATCTTTATATTTGAAAGGGAGAAAGTATGAAGTATTCTTGGGGGAATTTTATCATACCAGCAAGATTACCTCTTGCTTGCTTATAGTATACGAAAAACTTGCAGTTTAAATATGGCGCGATCATGGAAAAATATGTGGAAATCAGAATTGTGGCGCACAAATTGTGTGATAGCTCCCACAATTTTATGGATCGTGGAATAAAAAGGGGAAAAGCTGTACATACGAATACAGTCATTTTGGTATCAGCGGACACAGGTGATGGAAAGGGAAAATGTGGCTTTACAGTCATTCTTGCTGCTGTAAAGAGAAATCTATGATCCTGCATACAACAAAAAAGACGTTTGGGGGAACGTCTTTTTTGTATCATTATTATATAATTTTGAAAGGGAGAAAGTATGAAGTTATTTTTGGGGGAAATATGTCATACTAAGCAAGATTACCACTTGCTTGCCTATAGTATACAAAAAACTTTCCGTTTAAATATGGTGGGATCATGGAAAAATGTGTGGAAACTTGACTTTTTCGTACACAAATTGTGTGATTAGCATTTCTAAGATGTCAAAAAGCACATAATTCATGATATAATACGATGCATAGGAAGGTGATGGATTTGCAGATTACAGGACTTGAGGAGCAGGATGTAGTACAGGCGGCTGCTGTAAAATTTCCAGGTAAATACATAGAGATGGGTGAAAGTGATCTGTATCTGCCGGATATTGAAAAGGGCAGCTTGACGATTGAGGGTATCGATCATCCCGTATTTGCCAGCACGCATTATGCCTATGAAGATAAGCTGGTAAATGGAAACAAGACCCGCTACAAGATACCTCTGACTACGGTGCTTGTAAAGAAGGATAAATATGAAGTAATCTATGACAGCTATGGGAAATATTATGTGGCTTATAAAGAGGAAGAGAAAATTCATTTTGTTCCATATGAGGATTTCTATGAGCTGCTGAAGCCGCTGATTCATATGAATGAAGAAAAAAACGAACAGGCGACATAGTTCGACAAATTGCGAAAATGAAGTGCTGTATAGTATGGGTGGCAGATGAGAAAACTGCTGATACGTAAATGATCCCCGAAAACTATCCCTAATTTACGTATAACATCATTCTATCCCCTATAATTTTGGAAAAGGCTCTGCATTGCATGCGGAGCCTTTTCTATACCGATAAGCATGTCCTGACGAACAGTTCTGTAAAATGTCATAGCACGCAAAAAGCTGTGCGATCCGTTTTTCAAAGGAGCCCAGTCAAAGAGGCGGTGCTGCTTTCGGATAATGAAAAACCGCCGATTTCTATCGACGGTTCCCTTGATTGTATAATTAAATTACAGTTACGTTTGCAGCGTGATCTCCGCGATCGTTTGTATTGATCTCGAAGTTAACCTTTGCTCCCTCTTCCAGTGTGCGGAATCCGGAAGTCTGGATTTCAGAATAGTGTACAAACAGATCCTGACCAGCGTCTGTTGTGATAAATCCGTATCCTTTGTCTGCATTAAACCATTTTACTTTACCTGTACTCATATTAGTACCTCCTTATAATGTAGATAAGAAGCACTCTCATGGCATAAAAAAACACATATGTGAATTGTACAATGAGATAATTACAATTCCTGATATGTGAATATTGAAATCATAGTTATTTGCTTGTTATTACACTTTCAGTATAACACAAGAAATGAGAAAAGCAAGAACTTTCGTAATTATTTGCAATATGGTCGTTACGATTCACCAATCTGTTGTAGATATCAGCTGAGATAAGGGTAAATTATCGAATGGCAGTGAACTCATACATACAAAAGTATCCTCTATGGTATCCTTGATTGATTATTCCTCGAAAGAAGTGCAATGATAGCCTGATGCATCATTTGATCACAATGGAATAAAACGTTCTCATAAGCACTTACTCTGCGGCATTTCTGGTTCGCAGCTGTTTATGATAAACCATACGCAAAACGCTAACAGTATAAGACGACAAAAATGTCTGAAGATTTGAAATGCAGAAAGAAAGTGCTGGTATAATTATGGCGGTTACTGCACTTCATTCGCATGCGTATATTATATATCTGAAAGACGATTCATTATTGACAAAGTTGAGCATAGAGCTTATATAGAGAGAAAGCCAACTGTTCTTTTTGGAATTACTATGTAAAGCGTATGCTTGCTGCAGTGCAGAAGGTTCGGCGGGCAGAAAGGTTCGGCGGGCAGGAATGCTTCACTGTGTAATTGCGATTCGTCATAATGTATATAATGCATCGGTATTTTGTATCAGACCAGGTTTTTTTACATATTCGTTTAGAACGTGAAAACGAATCTTTTGCTTCAGCAATCTTGTGTTCTTTTGCTCCAAAGACGATTTGATTTCTTTTGATATTTATTTGACTTTTCACTGAAAAAAGCATAGACTGAGGGTATTGAGGTATATAAAATGGTAAACTATGAAGAAAAGGTATTTCATCCAAACCTGGGCATCTGTGATGTTACAGGCATCGACAAAAAAGAAAAGCGTATGGTAATTACGGCAGCGGATGGAAGTACCTGTTCCATACCGTTCGAGAGCCTGCCACGAGTGGGTGTACGAAATCTGATGGAAAGTGATGAGGCGGATCTCATCATGAAGAAATTGTTTACTCCCAAACAGGAATCATCCCTTCCAGCCAGTCTTACGCTTATGCAGATTCAGCAGAGTATTGTGGACTACAAGCTGGAACAGCAGGTACAGCTGCTCATTGGTCTGCTGTATTGGAAATACGCGGAAGGTAAAAAAGGTATCCGTTATCAGGAATGTCTTTCCCGTATTGAGGGTGTACTCTGTGAGGAGCTGTCCTTTGTTCTTGACCTTTCTAAGGATCTTCTTGTGGAGCGTCTGGAGGATTGCTACCGCAGCATGGCATAGATTACAGAAAATGGTGCAGTCGCACTATTTTTTTATTTGCTGAATGCCGTAGTTTTATATGGGAAAACTGATAGATGATAAAAATTATAAATTGACGTATGTACCATCGTATGGTAAACTTAGTAAGTTATTACGAGTTTTTAACCTGCAATGATAGAAAGAAGGTAACAATGACAACATTTAATGAATTACAGATCAGCAGCGAGGTAATGAAGGCTGTTGAAGAAATGGGATATGAAAATGCAACCGATATTCAGGCACAATCCATTCCGCTTATTATGGAGGGCAAGGATGTGCTTGGTCGTTCAAATACAGGAACAGGTAAAACTGCTGCATTCGGTATCCCGGCGATTGAGAAAGTATGTCAGGGAACAAGATATCCGAACGCACTGATCATCTGTCCAACAAGAGAGCTGGTCACCCAGGTGGCTACCGAGCTTAGAAAATTTTCAAAGTACAAGGAAGGCGTTAAGATCGTTCCGATTTACGGAGGTCAGCCGATTGACCGTCAGATTCAGCTGTTGAAACGAGGCTGCGGTATCGTTGTCGGTACACCGGGCCGTATCATGGATCATTTGAACCGCCGTACACTGAAGCTGGATAATACCAATATGGTAATTCTGGATGAAGCGGATGAGATGCTGAACATGGGCTTTAAGGAAGATATTGAAGAAATCCTGTCCATGATGCCGGAGGGCAACGAGCATCAGACCATTCTGTTCTCGGCTACATGGCCTGCGGAAATTCTGCGTATCACCAAGGAATTCCAGAATGACCCGGTACGTGTGGAAATTAAGTCTGCACAGCGTACTATTGATACAGTAGAGCAGATTTATTATGATGCACCGCGTGGAAAAAAAGCAAATGCTTTACGTGTGCTGCTGTCTCATTACGATCCGGATTTGTGCATGATTTTCTGTAATACGAAGAAAATGGTAGATGAATTGTGTGATGAGCTGAATAAGCACAACATCAAAGCGATTTCTCTGCATGGGGATATGAAGCAGGAGTTCCGCTCCCGTGTTATGGAGCAGTTCCGTTCCGGAAATTATCCGATTCTGATCGCCACGGATGTCGCAGCCCGCGGAATCGACGTGGATGATATTGATCTGGTTGTGAATTTTGATATTCCACAGGATAATGAATATTACATCCATCGTGTCGGACGTACCGGAAGAGCCGGCAAGAAAGGTCTTGCTATCACTCTGGTAAGCGGTGGAAAGCAGCGTGCGGGAATCCGTGACATCATTCGTTATACGAAAACCAATATTGTCCGTCATGCGCTGCCAACCTGTGCACAGATGATGGAAGCCAACCGCAATGCTTTTGTTGCAAAGGTAAAGGAAGCATGCGATGAGGGCATTACTGAAGAAAGCATGGAGATTGCAAATGAACTGATGGCAGAGGGAATTGCTCTGGAAAACATTATTTCTGCATTGATTTCCATGACCTACAAGAATGAAATCATCGATATTGAAGCGGATGAGGATGTGAAGCGTTATGCATCTGCATTTGATGCTATCACGTTGAAATTCAATGTCGGAAGAAACAATGGTGTACAGCCGGGTAATATCGTTGCGGCAATCATTGAGGAATCCGGACTGAATGGAAAAGCCATCGGGCGTATTGATGTACGCAAGGATTTCACCCTGGTGGATGTGGAAGCCAGCAAGGTGGATGCAGTATTGAGCAATATGCAGCGCAGTCATATCCGCGGTGTGGAAGTCATGGTGGAAATCGACAGTGCGCCGAAGCGCAAAAACAGCAGCCGTTCCAATGGAAGAGGAACCGGAGGCGGTTATAATAAAGGCGGACGCAGCAGAAGCTATGATAACAGTGCTTCTTCTTCACAGCGTCGTCCAAGCAGACGAGCATCCGGAAGTCATGACAAGAGTGTTCGTAAGAGCAGAAAAGAGAAATAAGAAAGAAGCATCCCAAGCTCAAGGGATGCTTTTCCTTTATGTTTTAAGGTTATTGCTTGCTATCGGCAATGCTATCATTTTATTCTTTATAGGTAATCGTACGGTGCGGATAGGGGAATTCAATGCCTTCCTGATCAAAGCGTTTTTTAATTGCGATGCGCAGATCAGACAGCATGGCAAAGCCTTCTGAATTATCACGCGAGTATACGGTGGCACGCAGGGTCAGGGAAGAATCGTTGAAGGAGGTAAGACGAACGATAACCGGCTCCACATGGTTTCGCATATCCTCCTCTGTGCGGGGATCCACATAAGCGGGATGCCGTATGATTTCTTCCTTCATGATATTCATCGCCTTATCCAAATCACTTTCATAAGCGATGTCCAGTGATAGAAAATTACCTTTTGTGTGATTGGTCAGACTTACATTTTCCAGAACGGCTTTGTTCATGGTGCTGTTAGGAATGATAACCTTTGTGTTTTCGTAGGTTCTTATCACCGTATCTCGAAGGGAGATATCCACCACGTAGCCTTCATATTCTCCGTTATTGACCTTTACCAGATCGCCGATTTTAAACGGCTTGAAGGTGGTAATCAACAATCCGTTTACAAAGTTGCCCATGGATTCCTGGGCCGCAAGACCTAATACCACTGCGATGATACCTGCACTTCCCCAGATTTTACCAAGGACACTTTCAAAAGGAGTCAGCAGAGATAAACAGCCGTATATGGCTATGGTGTACAGAGTGATTTTAACAATGCGCATAACAAACTTCGCATTTACAATTTCCTTTTTACGGATCCAGCGGTTGATTGCCCGTTTGCACAGCCAGGCACATAACAGAAATATCAGCATAATGACAAGGGATTGCAGGAAGCCGTATTTGAATAGGGAACCCTTCCCCCATTGATCTATATCCTTTACTATGTCAAACATGACAACACGTCCTTTCTGTGTGATATACAGGAATATTATACATGGAAATATGCGAAATATATATAAGAAATAAGTGGAATTGTGTGATTATATTGATATAATAATTATTTCATATATAATAATTTCTAGATAAGAAGGTGTCGAACGTGAACGTAAAAAGTAAGGTGCTAAAAATCAGAAATTTGCCCACAGACGGCAGAAAAATCGACCAGATCAACGCAAAGCCGTATCTGGTCATTGCCGTATTCCTTTTCATCGGGATTGCATTGCTGTTTACCCGTGTCTATCTCATAGGAATCGTAATAACCTTTCTGTTTCTGTATTGCCTGCTGTTTGTCAAAGATGTTGTACTGATAGAGTTTTATGAAACCTATGCGGTCTTTTATCTCAATAACGGCAAGGAGGAATGCTTTCTGCTGTTCTGGCAGGATGTAGCAAAATGGTCGATTACCTCCAGTCGCAATGATTTGGATGTGTTGAACATCGAATTGAAAAATCATCAGTGCATCTCGCTGAAATGCGTATCACGCAAAAAGGTGGAAAAATACTTTCTGCAGTATGCCACTCCCATAAGGGAATCCGAAATCACCAAGCAGCATGCTCTTTGAGCGGTTGCTTTTCTTTTCGCTTTCTCGTATAATGTTTTGTATTGTGATTGCTGAAACAGGAGAAACAGACAGCTATCAGCAGTTCAAGCAGCAAAGCCCGTATGCAGCGGGTTACATGGAGGTAATTATGAAAACATATCAACAATATAAGGAACAGCTATCTGCACAGCTGAAGGGGCATCATCTACGGCTGTTTGCCATACTGCTTGTTTCCAGCCTTATGATATCCCTGTGTAAGGATTCTCTAATTTATATCATGGATGCCAAATCGCTGGTGTATTCCATCTTGAGTTTTCTTCTGTCCCTGTTTTTTTCACTGATCAACTATGTGATTCTGTTTCTGTTTATTCAAAGGGTTCGAAATGAATCCTTTAGTGTGAAGGATGTGCAATACGGCGCTTCACGCTTCATATATCTGATTCTGTCTGGTCTTATTGTCAGTGTGATACAGCTGCTGGTCAGTACCGTGGCAACGTTTCTGATCATGGTTCCACCATTGTACTATGTGGGAATGAGTGTGCTGAATGTCTTCTTTATCCTGTGGAACGCACTGATCGCCTATGGCGTATATGATGGTGTTACCCGGATCAAGGCACTCGTGATGGGGAGCTTTCAGTTGCTTTGGGAACAGATTCGTGTGATTCTTCGCGGCTCTCTTGTGTATATGATCTGGTTTGTTGTGGCTCAGATTGGTATTCTGCTTGTAGTGACGTCCTTTTTGGGGAATGATATCAGTAACAATCTGATGGAGGTATTCAGTGCTGCTGCCGATAATACACAGGCGCTGATCAGTATTATCGGTATTTATGCGCTGTATTATGTGGTGCAGTTTTATTTGCTGGTTCCATTATATCTGTTGAGTGCAAATGTGTATGAGGATGGAAAGGACCATTGGATCAATATAAAATAAGGAGGTACCAATCCTTCTGCAATATCGGCAGGAGGATTTTTTGTATTCCTGATTCAATATGATCAATATGCTGCTGATCAATATGATTTGTTATAAAGCGTTGACAAAAAATAGTTAATAGGTTATTATAAAATTATAAATGGAAGCGCTGACATTATGGGGGGGAGGTGATTCTGTGAAAAGAAAGAAATTTATGCTTGTAGCATTGTTCTCTTTTGGATTCGCTTTATCAGCTATTTCAATAAATGCTGCATCATATGACTATGGCGTAAGTTGCAATGATAAAACTACAAGTGGGTATACATATGCTACTAATGATTCATGCAATATTAAATCAGTATCTCGTTATACAAAGGATGGAGCAAGTATTATTACACTAGCTGCTGATTATGGCTATAGAGATGCTAATACTGGTTATGCAACAACTAGACGCTCTTTACCGAGTGGAGGTCGTTACTTTACACGTATTGATGGTACTCATAAAGTAGGAAATAATACTTATTATAGTTCAGATGTTCGATAACTCTATTTTATTATGCGAATAATTCCTCCTAGGTACCTAGGAGGAATTATTCTAATAATCGAAAGAATAATTTTAAAGGGGGACTCTTATGAAAAAAAATTTCACTAAAGTAATCGCGATGTTTATAATGTTTTCCTTGTTAAGCGGCTGTAGCGGCAAGCAGACACAGAAAGTTGATGAGAAAGCTCTGCATTATGAAGCTGATTATGCTACACTGAAAAATTCTATGGCATCTTCCTCTTTCATGGCAGATATTAAAGGTGGGGCATTATTGTTCCCTGTTTATGAAAATTCTGAAGGAACACATAAATATACAGTTTTTTATGATGGCAAGAACACAAATATAATGGATTCAAACCCTGAATCCGGCTGTGATTTTGACAATGTAGATAGCTGTAGTAGCATTTCTGATGAAACGCGTTCAAATTATACTGTATATGGGGATAAGCTTTATTATGTAGTAGAGGCTTTTAATAAAAAAGATCAATTAACAGAGACTATTATAAGAAGTAATTTTGATGGAACCGAGGAAGAACAGCTTCTTTCTGTCACAAAAAGTGATGATGGTGAGGATGTTTCCTTTGCCTTTACAATACATAAGAATATTTTATATTATGCAGACAGCAACAAGGTACATGCTTATGACCTGTCTGATAACGAGGATGAAATATGCTTTGAATTAGAACCTGATACAAATATTGTAAATATGTTTTTTGAAGATGATAGTGTATATATAACTACAGAAATCTATAAGGATAAACAAGAAGTCATAAAGAATGCTATATTGAAAGGATCACTTACAGATTACAGTATGAAGCTCTGGCAGAAGGAGAAAAATGTTTATTATGCAAACAGCCAGTTTTTAATTGAAGTAGGTAATGGGGAAAAAGAAGGTGTCTTTTACTATGATGTTGCATCAAATAAGAAAAAGAAATTATTGGATACCTATTCTTTTAGTGCCTTTGTAAATGATGACTATATCGTATTATGCGATATTGACATGAAAAATCTTTATCTGTTTAACAGAAAAGGTGAATTGCTTGATAAGACAGCTTTAGAACATATGGAAGGATTGCCACAGGGAATCATCCATCACTCATTTTATTTTGCAAATGGAAATAAATTTTATAGGTATCCGATCAAAGAAGATAAATTCCAAAAGTATGTACAAATTGAATTAACATAAGGGGGTGCCTCATGTTATCGTTAAATGTTCAAAAGGTGACGAAGAATTATGGGAAAACGGTAGCCGTACGTGATATGAGCTTTGTGCTGCAACCGGGGGTTTATGGTATTATTGGACCGAATGGCGCAGGGAAAAGTACGCTATTACAAATGATTACAACGAATTTAACGCAATATGAAGGTACAATTTCTTATTGTGGAGATGAAATAAAAAAGATGGGCTCTACCTATCGCAATATTCTTGGCTATATGCCGCAAATAACAACGGGATACGGCGATTTTACTGCGAAGCAGTTTTTGTATTATATGGCAGCACTAAAAGGAATAAAGAAAGAGGAAGCGGAACAAAAGATAAAGGCATTAAGCAGTATACTTAACCTTGATACTTATCTGAACCGGAAAATTAAGGCCTACTCCGGAGGGATGAAGCAACGGTTATTTTTCCTGCAGGCGTTATTAAATGATCCAAAGGTACTGGTCCTCGATGAACCGACGGCAGGCTTGGATCCATTGGAGAGAATACGGTTGCGTAATTATATTTCTACGATTGCAAAAGATAAGATAGTTTTAATAGCAACGCATGTTATGCAGGATATTGAGACGATTGCAAAAGAAATTTTATTCATAAAGGAAGGGAATCTGTTATTCGAAGGTAGTATAACGGAGTTGATTGAACGCTTAAAGGGTAGGGTACAGGAAACATTGATTGCTGAAGATGTATGGGAGGAATTTCAGAGAACACATAAAATTACAAGGTCATTGCGTTTGGATACTGTATTTCATGTACGCTATATAGTTGATGAAGTCGGTGAAAGCTCTGTTCTCCCCTCACTTGAAGATGCTTATCTGTATTATATGGGATAATTTATATGCAGCTTATACGATATGAGATAAGGAAGCTTACATCAAAGCGCAATCTGATCGTTGCCATCCTTCTTCTTCTTTTTGCGACATTCACCTTTCTGTATATGGAACAATTACAGAGCAATGATGTAATGGCGAAATATAAAGATGTTTATTTCAGCATAAATAAACAATTAAATGGCAAAAATCTGCAGGATAAAAAAGCATGGATAGAAAAAAAGCATACATTCTTCACACAAGTGAAGCAATATGAAGAGCAGCTTCATTTAACGGAGGCCTTTCAGGATGATACGGAAGCACAGAAGGCTGATGCAGATTTTCTATCAGAATATCAAAAATTACTGCAAACGGATATCTATACGGATTTGAATGCTCATTTACAGATATACCAGTATCTCCATACCTATTACAATCGTATAACAGAGTATCAAACATATCTGGATGGTATTCTGAAGAAAACGGATTTTCTCAAAAATAATCCCATGCATATTACGATATCGGATGAAAAGCTACAACAGTTGGAATTCACAAAAAGTACCTACGAAAGGCTTCGTAATACAAGCTTCAGTGACGAAGGCTTCCTTGTTTTTGAACGTTATGTGACAAGCTCTGTCTCTATCATGATTTGTTTTGCCTGGTTATTTATAGCGATTATCGTATTACAGAGCGATGAAAGTGCAGATATGACATCCTTGATAACAACTACGAAATATGGAAGGGTCGCATCACGCTTTTCTAAATGCATTGTTATCTTCATTACAGGTATTTTGCTTACGATCCTAATTGAAGGGGGATATCTGCTTCTCCTGCAGGGATTGTATGGCGGCAGAAATTGGGAAGCATCCATTCAAAGCATACCTTCTCTGTATACAAGCGCATTTCAAGGAAATGTAGGTATGTGGTATGGTATAACATTTGCCATAAAAATCATTACAGGATTCACTTTAGCTATGATATTTGCATGTTTGTATCAATGCTTTCAGAAATTCTCTATTCTTTTAATGAGTGCATTGCTGGCCCTCTCTTATCTGCTTTTCCAGACTATTTCAGTCAACTCTATACTGCGTATCTTTCATTACCTCAATTTATATGAAATCAGTAATACACATACGTTTTATCAGGATTATATAGTATTTACATTTTGTTCTATTACAATATCATTAGCTGAACTCCTATGTATATGTATCATCATATGTATGTTACTTTTTACAGCGTTATTCCTGTTTTTACATAAAAAGGTCAGGGTCCCCAAATGGAATGCTCATTCGATTGCGTTTGTACAGCATACCAGTCTGTTGATACATGAAATTCAAAAAATCATTGTTAATAATAAATTC
The DNA here is from genome assembly GCA_012317185.1 of [Clostridium] innocuum. Lineage (NCBI taxonomy): Bacteria > Bacillati > Bacillota > Clostridia > Eubacteriales > Clostridiaceae > Clostridium > [Clostridium] innocuum. The sequence goes on from CP048838.1 coordinate 1,424,885, forward strand.
TTTATCATATGTGTCCTGCTGTGTGTTTATCAGGGGAATTATAGTTATACAATTGCCAGTCAGCGACAGGACTCTGTCATTGAGGATAAGGTGATAGAACTATATAAAGAATATGGCGGTGTACTGAATCCTGTTAAGAAGCGTAAAATTGAAAAACAATATAAGCTGTATGAGGAGCAGGAAACAGAACTGGAAAAGCTAGCTGCAGAGAAAGATAGGGGAATGGCGGCATCGGAAGCAAATTACCAGGCTTTATTAAAAAAGAGTATGGATCAAATAAAAGACAAAGCGGCGTTCAAGATTTTTTATAAGGATTATCAGGATGGTGAGGTACTCGTTTATAAAAAGGGATATCAGGCTATTTTTGCTATGAATACACAAGAGCGGGATATTCAAATGAGTATTCTGCTGATTGCCTCCCTTATATTTGCTTTACATGGAATCTATACATTTGATCAGCAGAAAAAGGAGTATATACTGTATGAGACTACAAAAAAAGGCAGAAGGTCGAGGAATAGAGCTAAATTCATAGTTGTACTAATGGTGTCGGTATTCATGTATTTATTTTACAATCTTAGTGACGCACTTGCATTTCATCAACTATATCCGATGTTTCAATGGGATGCCCCATTACAAGCTGTAGTACCTGATGATTGGAGTATTGCATCTTCATTACCGCTTGAAATTTCATGTTTGCAGTATGCTTGTTTGCTGTATTTCATCCGGTGCTCGGGTGTAGTGCTCAGTGGCTGTATCGTAGCCCTAATATCTAAAAAGTGTGAAAATCCTCTTGTTAGCTGCTTTTTGAGTTTATTTATATTATTGTTTCCAATGATTCTTTATTATAACGGTGCTGATTTTATCTTGTATGTCACTGTCTTTGACTTGGTTCAGGGAAATCTCTTTCTATATCATAATTTCAATTTCATTAAGTATTTGGTGATTATACTATTTCTAGCGGGCTCATCTGTGAGGCGATTTTCATTGATACATTCAAAAAGGAAGCTTTAATATCGAGCAATATTCATCCATATGGATTTCCTGCACAGGCTTGTTTTGTGAAAGGTACATAAAATGCAATAAAAAATTCTTCCTGCAATATCGGCAGGAGGATTTTTTTACGTATAGAAATTTTATAATAGAAGATTGATTTTCCAGAATGCTTTGGTTAACTGTGGTGTAGAAAAAACTTGATTATCGTGCATTTAAATCCACAATTTATTGATTTTTCGCCATAAAGCGATGAATTCATGCTATGATACAGATATCTAGTGATACATTGAAAAGAGCAAAACTAAAAAGCTTTCGCAGTACGTTGATTTATGTATCCTTTTTCTCAATTCGTATGTCTGAATTATGAAATTAAGGTATAATATATATAGAAGGCGGTGATATTTTGAAAAAAGCCATACCAATAGGAGTTGACGGTTATCAGAAATTACGGGTTGAAGATTATTACACAGTTGATAAAAGCAGGCACTGCCCGCCTGAGGCGTGATGATTGCGGAGTTTCTGGAAAGGAAAACAACTGTTACACTGATTACACGACCAAGACGCTTTCACCGAAATATTGCCGATACCTTTGGTATCCGACAAAAGGCGCGCTAGTAGCGGGGAAGACAATCAATATGAGCAGGCGCTGCCCACCCATGGCATGCTTTCAGATTTTTTCGATGTTACCAAGAATTCAGCTAGCATTTTTGAAGCTTCAGCAATATGAAAACAGAGTATGCTTCCTATATAAATACGTATCCAACAATATTTTTATCTTTTGCGGATGCAAAAGAATCTAAGAGGAGGATAGTAAAATCTATAAAGGAGCAATTATTAAATGTTTATGATGAATATGCATGTGTTTTAGAAAAACTCAGTATGTTTGAAAAGCCTAAATTTGATTTGATTTTACGGGGATTATCTGATCTTGAAGACGAAAACTTGGAGCTAGTTGACCATGCAATCAGCTTTTTAATGAAAAAATGTCATCAATATTACAAAAAACGCGTTATGTTGTTTATAGACGAATAGGCGCTGCCCGCCCAAGGCGTGACACACCGTTTATTGAAGCCCATACACAGGGATTTTATAAAGAAGTGAGCGGTGCCTTATCAGCACTCCTGCATACGGCTTTGAAAACAAGTGATGATTTACAATTTGCTATATTGACAGGCATACAGCGCGTTGCGAAAGAGAATACGCGTAAGGCGGGCAGAGGCCTTTTTTCTGATTTAAATAATCTGCTTGTATGTACAGTAAAGGATAAAGAATATGCAGAATACTTTGGATTTACAAAGAATGAGGTAAAAGACTTGTTAGCATATTATGATTTGAAGTATACGGATGAAGTACGCGCATTATATGACGGTTATAATATGGGAGGCGTAGACATTTTTAATCCCTGGTCCATTATCAATTACGCGGAACGTAAAGTATTGATGCCTTACTGGGTGAATACCAGTTCTAATAAAATGATAAAAGTGGCAATGAAAGATTGTGATGCTTCATTTAAAGAGGGATATGAAGAATTAATAAGGATCGGAACAGTTAGAACACTTGTAAATTTCGAAACATCTTTTTATGAGCTAAAGGAAACAAGCAGTTTATGGGGGCTGTTTGCGCCTCAGGCGGGCAGTGCCTGAATGCCGGATATCTAACCGTACAGGATACGCTTGATTCATTACTCGGAAGATATGAATTAAGAATTCCTAATAAAGAAATCATGAGTGAATTTAGTGCAATCACAGCACATTATCTTCATGTAGATGAGAATAGTATCGATGTTTTAACAGATAAACTCCTTCAAAAAGACTGGAAAGGGTTTTTGCGCGGATATCGTAAAATTCTGATGGATACTATAAGTTATTTTGATTTAATCAATGAGAATTCTTACCAGACGCTTCTATTAGGTCTTCTTATGCGGTTGGGAAATGCTTATGAAATTTCGAGCAATCGGGAGCATGGTGAAGGTAGGTATGACATTTTGTTAAGCAACAAAACCAGTGGAGAACCCTCACTGTTGTTTGAATTGAAATATACAAAGGACGAAAATATTGACCTTACAAAATTGGCGAAGCTTGCATGTGATCAAATCATAGACAAGAAATATGATCACGATATGCAAAATGTTATTAAAGTAGGACTTGCGCATCGGGGAAAGCAGGTTGAGATGTACGTTCATGCGTGATATCAATAAAATACAGTATATACATGCATATCCTGTTTACTGAAGTCTTCCTGTGCGGCTTGCAGGAGGATTTTTACATATTAAGGAAATCTTAGGCACTAAAGATAAGAATCAGCAATCAAACATCGTCTATGGAAACTATTCATATCTGAGCACCGCCTGCACAGTTCCAATCTTATCCTTTTTAGCATTTCCCATTTTACATGAAATATGGTAGAATAACCTATACCTGAGGTGATATTATGAAAACTTGGAAAGACTTTCTTTCATTTACCAATATAAGAGAACGCATTGCCAGTCTGCTGATTATGCTGATGCTGCTCAGCATTCTGTACTGCTCGATTTACAGTATGGGAATTTCGGTTGTCAGCCGGGCAGGCAGTATGCTGGTATCCTACCTGTTTCTCTATCTGATCGTTGTTGTGGCTGCCTATGTATATCTGATTGTCATGTTTCAGTTTATCCGTACCAAGCGGGAAGATATACGTACGCTTACGATGAAGGACTATATGTTTCCTCTCATTGGGGTGCAGACCCTGCTGTTTGTCGTAATGGTGGGGAGCAGCTGGCTTTCCTTTCAGCTGATGCTTGCGGATATGAGCAGTATCAATACCATACTGACTCCAATCATGCTTGTGCTGATGATGTTTTATATTCCGGTGCAGGTATTTGCCTGCTTTGCCATTTATGACGGGGCGCGGAATCCGTTTCTCATCATAAAGGATGCCTTTGTTAAGATCATTCGGCATTACCGTTCTTCCTTTTACAGTATGCTGGTCATCTTTTTAATTGCTTTTGCCTATACCTCGTTCATGAATGCCTTTTTCCAATATGGAACCCTGTTTGCTGTAAACAGCGGTGTCGTTGATATCATGACCCGCAGCAATCCATTCATGGATGCGATGGAGCTGGGACTTTCCCTGTTTGATAATATGCAGCTTCTTCCTGCCTTTCTTGTATCTGTTATCTATGGTGTTGTCATGTGTCTGGTGCTGGTATTCTACTATACCTTTATGGTGTGTATCTATGATGAGGATGTACACGTTTAAGCTTTTTACATACGATAAAGCAGGTGATTGTAATGAATAATGAATATGATATCCCGTTTGTTGTAACACTGCACATGAAGAATACCTATGCTGTACTGCGTGTACATGTAATCAAAATTGAGGGGCAGCCCTATGTGCTGCTGCAGCTGGAACCGTTGATGAATTAACGGTTCTTTTATTTTGTAGAACAATTTCCATGTGGGCTCATATACTAGAATGTATAAGAAATGAATCGCTTATATGAAGAAGGAGGATAAAGATGAGCAAACGCTTATGGAACGTCTTTTACCGCATGCTGCCTGTCAGCCTTCTGGAAACGGCACAGCCGTGCATAGAAAATGCGAGCATGGATATTGTCATAGAAGAGAGGATGCGTGACGGTAGTGCCAGAGACATACGCAGAATGCGTCATGTCAAGGTCTGTCACTCTCAGAACGAATGCTGTTATTATGATGTACCCATCGATCCGGCTACCGGTATTGGAAAAATCACGATTTCCGATATCCAGGCAGTACAGCATGTCATCGTACAGACGGATGAAAGCGGACAGCAGATGATCAACGGGGATGAGGTGGATATCACCTATCTGGTGGATGAGGAAATTCAGCAGGAGGACTACGCCACAGTGATCTACACGAGTACGACCTCTCACCGCACAGTCCGCATCATCAATCAGCAGCTGGGTGAGACACAGCTGCATGTCGTAAAGAAATTAGTAGATATGAATGGGGACCCGCTGGAATTTCAGAGGGACATGGCATTTACCCTGCATGTCATGCAGAATGGGCAGGAGCAGTGTGTTACCCTTGATGCATCCAATGACTTTCAGGAAACCATCTGTGACCTGCTGCCAGGCTATACTATGGTTGAGGAAAGCGGATGTACAGGGTATCTGACCCGCTGGAGATTCAATGATGAGGGAGAAACCTCGGATGGCCGCTTTGATCTGATGCCGCAGGAAAATGAACTCGTCATGATCAATGAACTGCGTGCAGACACTGTATTGAAGATTGAAAAGTATATTCGTATGGAAAACGGACACCTGTGCAAGCCGGGCTGTGGTGAGGTTTATCAGGTTCGCGTTATCTCTGACAGCGATGATCGTCTGATTGAGCTGAGCGAGGATAATGACTACTGTGCCATGCTTTGCGGACTGCTGCCGGGCTATTACGATATCAATGAGCTGAGTGATCCGATGGAAGCGAATCCGGTTTATATCGTAAATGGCCGTGAGGAGCAGTGCTATGCCAATGTAGAGCTGAACGACTGTGAGCAGGCATCGGTTATGATTATCAATTCACAGCAGAATATGGGACTTTGTGAAGGTATGACCTCACCGCTTCGTATCTGCAAGTTTATTCGCAGCTGTGACGGCAGTGTTTCCAAGCCGTCGAAGGATCTGCAGTTCATGGTCATGGTCAGCGGCTGCGGTATGAATGAAACCTTTAATCTGAATGCCAGCAACAACTTCTGCGTGGATATCGCGAATTTATGCAATGGGGAATATATCATCGAGGAAGTGAGCTGTAATACCGATTATACGACAAGCTATGTTATCAACGGGGGAAGAGAGAGTACTAGTGCCTGTATCCGCATCAATGGTGACAATGCCTTCTGTGTGTCCGTCATCAATGAGGAACGCAATGCAGGTAAGGTCAGCATCTGCAAATATGTGCGCAATGAATTCGGTGATTTGATTAAGCCGCAGAAGCATCAGTGCTTTCATGTAACCCTCAGCTCCTACTTCTGTAAACGCTGCTTCGAGCTGAATGCGGATAACGACTGGTGCATGTGCTTCGATGATCTGCGCTTCGGCAGCTATGAGGTGCGTGAGGATGCACCGTGTGAGTATGAGGTCAGCTATCAGGTCAACTGCGGACGGGAGTGCCGTCATGCCCGCTTTGTTGTCGATGACTGCTGTGAAAATGAAATCCGCATCATCAACAGTGTTGCGAAGAGCAGCTGCGGTGTTTTGAAAATCTGTAAATTTGAAGAAACACGAAGCGGTGAGCTGGTCAAGCCGGGGCGCGATGAGGAATTTGAAGTATGTGTGGAAAGTGCCTGCTTCAAGGAAACGTATCTGTTAAAGGCCGGAAACAACTGGTGTGTCATGCTGGAGGGTCTTGCGGCAGGAGAATACCGTATTACCGAGCTGGACAGCTATGATTATGATGTTTCCTATATCGTCAATCAGCAGGATGAATGCGATGCCATCGTGTATATGGATGGGTCCAATCAGGAGGTCAGCATCATCAACCGCCGCCGCAACAGCGGTATGCTGAAGCTGCGTGGTGTTGTTCGCTGCTGCAACGGGGACATGCAGCGTCCATCCAGAGGCATGCTGCTGGATATCCTGGTCGAAGGTAGAGAGTGCAGTGAGCACGTCTGTCTGCGTGCGGAAAACAACTGGTGTGTGATTCTGGATCAGCTGCCGCAGGGACGCTATCGTATTGTGCAGAAGGATAATCTGGGCTATCGCGTTAGCTATGTCATAGACGGCAACGAGGAAAGCTTCGGCAATGTCGAGCTGGGACAGTGCGATGTGGAGGTTCTGATTGTCAATCAGGAAAGCGACTGCACAGGAAGTGTCCGCGTTACCAAGTATATCGAGGATGCGCAGGGGGAGCTGTTCATGCCGTGTCCGCAGGATGAATTCCGCTTCCTGTTACAGGGACAGGGCTTCAGCCGCACCTACCGCCTGTGTGCACGCAATGACTTCTGTGTATATTTCGATGATCTGATGGAGGGAAGCTATGAAATCAGTGAGGTCGATGAAAACTGGAATGTCCGCTACCGCGTCAATGGGGAAAGCTGCGAGCGTGCCTGCTTTACACTGGGACGTGATGATGAATATATCGACATCATCAACAGTGAACAGCGGCAGGGCGTTGTAACGATTGAAAAACGCATACGGGATGGAAACCGTATCGTGATGCCGGATGAGGATGCCGTATACCGTGTGCTGCTAAAGGGCAAGAACTGTCATGAGGTATATGAACTGCATGCCGGCAATGATTTCTGCATCTGCCTGAGCAATCTGGCCAACCAGCATTATGAGCTGCGTGAGCTGGGCGGCGGTAAGCATGTATATGACATCAACGGGGAATTGCATGAGAGCTGCTACTTCCTGTTCGAGGGAGAAAGCATGCATGTTACGATCATCAACGAAGAGGAGCGCTGCGGCTGTATGCTGCTGGAGAAGCGTATCGCGGATGCAGACGGTAACCTGGTCATGCCATCCTATGGTGAGTCCTTCTGTGCCATCGTGGAAAGCGATATGTGCACACAGAAAATCGAGTTGAACAGCGAAAATGATTTCTGTGTCCGCCTGTATGATTTGCCGCAGGGACATTATGAGGTACGTGAGGTTCCATGCGAGGGCTATGAGGTCAGCTGGCTGATCAATGATCTGCCGTGTGCGTCTGCCGTCGTGGATGTGTGTGATGAGGATGTCTGCATCACCATGGTAAATACACCGTGTCCAAAGGGCTGCATCCGTGTTGGTGCACTCATGGAGGAGGACGGCGTTCGCCGTGATCTGTGTCCGGGCGAAGAGGTACGTGTGGAAATCGTCAGCGAGCATTGCAAGGAAACACTCTGCCTGAACAGCCGCAATAGCTTCTGCGATGAATTAAAGAATCTGCAGCCGGGCTCTTATACACTGCGTGTGCTTGATGCCGGTGCGGTTCGCTTTGAAATTGAGGAGTGTGTATTCGAGGATGTTGTCTGCATTGAGTTAAACGGGGAATGTGTAAGCGTCTGTGCTGTGATCAAGCAGCCGCGCCGCGCCGACATCACCGTTACCAAATGCATGGAAAACGGATTCAAAGAACGCTTTAAGCCGGAACGAAACGACACCTTCCGTATCCAGCTCCTGCATGATAAGGAAAAACAGGAATGTGTTCTGGACAGAAGCAATGACTGGACAGCGACCTTTTGCAGGCAGCCAAACGGCGCCTATGAAATCCGTGAGCTGGGGAATCATGAGGTCCGTTATCAGATCAATGATGAGTGTCCGAAGGATAGCGGATACTTTGAGGTCAGGGATGAAGCTGTAAACATTACCGTGCTGAATGCAAGCGAGGCTATGGCGAAGCTGCATCTGGAGGCAGTCGTCAAGAATTGTGAGGATGATCTTACAGCGCCGTCAAAGGACATGGTGTTCCATATGCAGGTCAAGGGGAAGCATATGGATAAGACCTTCGTGCTGAATGAGCGCAATCACTGGCATCAGGCGGTGGAGCTTCCGCAGGCGGAATATCAGGTCATTCAGAAGGAGGATCCGCAATTCAAGGAGCTGTATTATCTGGTGGATGATGCACGCGAGTGCGATGGTACAATTGTGTTATGCAGTGATGTGCATGTACAGTCTGTCAATGTAATGAAATGTGCATTGGGAAGCATCACGCTTTCCAAGTACATGCGCGATGCATCCTGCGGCTGTCTGAAGAAACCGCAGCAGGAAGAGGAGTTTGAGGTGGACGTCAGGGGAGAAGCGTTCCATCAGATTATTACGCTAAACTCCTGCAACCGCTGGAAGGAAACGCTGGAGCATCTTCCGATGGGGGTATATGAGCTGCGTGAGCTGAATACAACGCATGATGTCAGCTATATCATCAACGGGGGTAAGGAAGTAGAGAGTGCTGTCATCAATGTGGAAGCGGAAAACGTGGATGTCAAGGTAATCAATGAGGAGAAGCAGCCGCATGAGGGAAGCATTGAGCTGTGCAAGCTCATTCGTGACACTGAGGGGTGTTACCGCTATCCATCCGAGCAGGACAGCTTCTGGGTACGCATCAAGGGAGAAGAGGAAACAAGCAGAGTTCTTCTGAATTACGCAAATCACTTCTATGCCAGCCTGCGCAATTTAAAGGACGGCTGGTATGAAATTATCGAAGAGAGTGGACAGGAGGGTGTTCGCTATGTCGTCAATAATGCGGCACCGCTTGCAAGGGGAATCGTTCATGTCATGCAGAATGCCAATACGGTGAATATCATCAATCCGCAGGGGACAGGAAACACCGGCAGCATCACATTGAGCAAATATGTAGAGGATGCACAGGGACTGCTGAGCAAGCCGCAATCAGGCAGCTATCGCATCCATGTTTCCTCACCGGGCTATAACGAAATCTTCACATTATCCTCCAGAAACAGCTTCACGGAGACGATTGGACCGTTACCAAGCGCAACCTATGTCATCGATGAGCTGGATCATGAGGATGTCAGCTATATTATCGACGGCGGTTCTCAGGTGGATCGCGCCATTGTGGCAGTGAATGGCACTGCGCATCAGGTACAGGTCATCAATCGGGAGCAGGTAGCGGAAAGCGGCAGCATCACCATGGCCAAATATATTCGTCAGGATGGTATGCTGATGCGCCCGCAAAAGGATGCGTCCTATGTCTTCCTGGTATCCGGGCCTTCCTATAATGAGCTGATCACACTGGATGCCTCCAACCGCTGGATGCGCGTGCTTTCGGATTTGGCAGCAGGGGATTATGTCATCAGCGAAACGACGACGATGGATGCTGTCAGCTTCATCATCAACGGGGGGAATGAAGTGGACCGCGGTATCATCCATGTGGCAGGTACCAGCAATACCGTTCAGATTATCGATACACCGCAGGTATCCGGCAGGGGCAGTATACAGCTGGATAAATATATGCGCCGCAATCAGAATCTGGTGCGTCCGGATGAGGATTTTATTTCCACCATTCATATCTCACGACCGGGGTACAATGAGGTCTTTACATTGAATCGTGAAAACAACTGGTCGCTGCTGGTAGATGCTCTGGAGGATGGCGTGTACGTCGTGGATGAGGTCGATGACCGCTATGATGTGAGCTACATTGTCAACGGTGCAAGTGAGGTTAACAGCGCTATTGTCAATGTGGAGGGCAACGTCAGTACCGTGCAGATTATCAATACGGTGAAGGAAGTCTTCGGCAGTATCCGCATCGAGAAGTTCATGCGGGTAAATGGCAAGCTGGAACAGCCGGCACAGGATTTTGTGACCCGGGTACATGTATCCAAGCCGGGCTACAATGAGGTGTTTACCCTGAATGCAGCCAATCACTGGAGCATCCTTGTCAAGGATCTGATGGATGGCTGGTATGTGATCGATGAAGTGGACAGTGATGATCAGGTCACATATATTATCAACGGCGGCAGCGAGGTCGCAAACGGCATCGTGCATGTTGAGAAAAATTCCAATGAGGTGGCAATGATTGATGCAGCTGGGGGAAGCGGGGGCTCCATCACGCTCTCAAAGCTTATCCGCAACGCCAGCGGACAGCTCGTTTTGCCGAATGATACCCAGCGCTTTGTTGTTGCGGTAAGTGGTGCGGGAATGCAGACAAGTGTCGTTCTGCAGAAAAGCAACAGCTGGAAGACCACACTGCGTGATCTGGCAGCGGGAACCTATCAGATTTCTGAACAGAATCCGGGCGGCTATGAGGTGACGTATATTGTAGATGATGCGCAGGAAAGCTCCACTGCTACGGTGGAGGTCGACCGTGATGCGCACAATGTCAGCATCATCAACGCCCAGCGCAGCAGCTATGGAAAGCTGGAAATCACGAAATTCATTAAGCAGGCAAACGGTACGCTGATCCGCCCGGCGGATGGCGACCAGTATGTTGTGGAAATCTATAATATGACGACGATGCGCCGTGTGGAATTGAACTTCGGTAATTCCTTCACCTATGTGGTTAACGATCTGCTGAAGGGAACCTACAGCATCCGGGAAATCAATAATGATCAGTTCATCACAACCTATCGGGTAAACGGGGGAGCGGAAACCGATAGTGCTACCATCACCATGGGGGATGCTGTCAGCAATGTTGTGGAGGTTATCAATGAGCTGATTGTCAACCGCAGTACGATTGAAGTATTCAAGTATATGCTGGACGATGACGGCAACTATCTGCCGCCAAGTGCTCCGGATACGTTTAGATTCCGCATTCGTGGGGAAGGAATCGATCAGGTGTATGACCTGAATGTGGATAACAGCTGGCATCAGTCACTGACAACGTATCCAAGCGGTGCCTATGAGGTGCAGGAGCTGGATTCCTCTTATCCGGTACAGTATCTGATCAATTCGCCGGAGCTTGTGGATGAGGCGAAATTTACCGTACTGCCGGGAACAACCGTAGTGGTTGGTATTATCAACCGTACCAGTGGTGTACAGAACGGTTCTATGGAGCTGACCAAGCGGGTTCGCAACGCACAGGGGGAATTGCAGCGTCCGGCGGATTCCCAGTCCTATGTCATGCAGGTGTCCTCCGATTCCTTCAACCGTTTTGTGACGCTGGATAAGGACAATGATTTTACGGCGCTGCTGGAAAATCTGCCGTATGAGACTTATCAGATTCAGGAAACCAGTGGAAATGGAAGCGTCAGCTTTCTTATCAACAATGAAGCGGAAACGACACAGGGCATACTGGAAATCATCAGCGATACAAGGAATGAAGTGACAATAATCAATACAGAAGCACAGGCGTTTTATCGCAGCAATGCGGCAAATACCGTGAAAATTGTAATTGAATAAGAAGGGGAAAAGACCTTGAAAACAGGTCTTTTCTTTCATTTTGTATACATTTTCTTTCATGTAGTGAAAATAAGCGGTGCAAACTTTTCAATTCCCAAAATAATTACAAAATTCCCTTGAAATCCAACGAAAAATTGCTTAAAAATCCTAGTAAAATCAAAGATAAAGTTTTATAATAGAGAAGTAAGTTATGCAAGGAGGAAAACAAATGACTAAGAAATTTATGTCAATGGACGGTAATACTGCAGCCGCACATTGTGCGTATGCATTTACCGAACTATCTGCGATCTACCCGATCACTCCATCTTCACCAATGGCTGAGGTTGTTGATCAGTGGGCTACACAGGGTCGCAAGAATATTTTTGACAGTGTTGTAAAAGTTGCTGAACTTCAGTCCGAAGGTGGAGCAGCTGGTGCAGTACATGGTGCTTTACAGGCAGGATCTCTGGCTACAACCTTCACGGCTTCTCAGGGTCTGCTGCTGATGATTCCAAACATCTACAAGATGGTTGGTGAGTGTCTGCCAGGCGTTATCCACGTTGCAGCTCGTGCACTTGCTACAAGAGCACTGAACATCTTCGGTGACCATGAAGACATATATGCATGCCGCCAGAGCGGTGTATGTATGCTGGCTTCCCATTCTGTACAGGAAGCTATGGATCTGGCTGGTGTAGCTCATTTGGCTGCAATCAAGGGGTCCGTACCATTCATGCACTTCTTCGATGGATTCCGTACATCTCACGAAATTCAGAAAATCGAAGTTATGGATACAGATGTATTCAAGGAACTGGTTGACAAGGAAGCTCTTGCTAAATTCCGCAAGAACGCTTTAAATCCTCACACAAACCCGGTAACACGCGGTGGTGCTGAGAACGACGACATCTTCTTCCAGGGTGTGGAAGCAAGAAACAAACACTTCGATGCAATTCCTGACATCGTTGCTGACTACATGAAGAAAATCAGTGAAATCACTGGTCGTGAATATGCACCGTTTACTTACTATGGTGCAAGTGATGCAGAACGTGTAATCGTTGCTATGGGCTCTGTAACAGAGGCTGCTAAAGAAACAATCGATGCGCTGACTGCTGCCGGAGAAAAGGTTGGTATGATCAAGGTTCACCTGTACCGTCCGTTCTCTGTAAAATACCTACTGGCTGTACTGCCGGAAACAGTTAAGAAAATTGCTGTACTGGATCGTACAAAGGAAACAGGATCCATGGGAGAGCCTCTGTATCTTGACATCCTGTCTGCACTGAAGGACAAAGACATCGAAATCATCGGTGGACGTTACGGTATGGGGTCCAAGGATACACAGCCTTACCACATCAAAGCTGTCTTTGATGAACTGAAGAAGGATGAAATGAAGAACAGCTTTACCATCGGTATCGTTGATGACGTTACCAACCTGAGCCTGGAAGCAGATTCCAACTTCCACGTTCCAGCTGACTACACTTCTTGCTTATTCTGGGGACTGGGATCAGACGGTACGGTTTCTGCAAACAAATCCACTGTCAAGATCATCGGTGACAATACAGATCAGTATGCACAGGCTTACTTTGCATATGACTCTAAAAAAGCCGGTGGTGTTACCCGTTCTCACCTGCGTTTTGGAAACTCTCCAATCCGTTCCACTTACTATATCGGTAACGCAGACTTCATTTCCTGCTCACTGGATGCTTACATGTTCAAATATGACATGGCGAAAGATATCAAGGAAGGCGGAAGCTTCCTGTTGAATACTACCTTCTCCAAGGAAGAAATCGTTGAGCACATGCCGAACCGTATGAAGGCGCAGCTTGCTAAAAAGCATGCAAAATTCTACATCATCAACGCAACTAAAATCGCTCAGGAAATCGGTATGGGACGTAGAACCAACACGATTCTGCAGTCTGCATTCTTCGCACTGAATGAGCAGATTATGCCATACGATACAGCTGTTGAGCTGATGAAGGCAGCAGCAAAGAAATCCTACTCCAAGAAGGGTGATGCTGTTGTACAGCTGAACTACAAGGCAATCGATGCTGGTAAAGCCGGAATCGAAGAAATTACGGTGGATGCAGCTTGGGCTGATCTTCCATTTGATTCCAGCCGTAAGCTGACTGGTGACGAATATTTCGATAACCATGTTGCAGTAATCAACGGTCTGGAGGGCTATGATATGCCTGTCAGCGCATTCACAGGAGACTTCCTGCTGGATGGCTCTATCCGTAACAACGTAGCATTTGAAGAAAAACGTACCATTGCAGTACAGGTACCTACATGGCACCCGGAAAACTGTATCCAGTGCGGTATCTGTAGCTTTGTATGTCCGCATGCAACAATTCGTCCGTTCCTGTTAACAGAGGAAGAGGTTGCTGCAGCACCTATGGAATTTGAAACAATTACACCAATGGGTAAGGGTGTTGAAAACCTGAAATATCGTATCCAGGTTACTCCTGCAAACTGTGTAGGCTGTGGTCTGTGTGCGGTTGAGTGTCCTGGTAAAGCCGGTAACAAGGCTCTGGAAATGGTTGACATCAACGAAAAGCTTGGTGAAGAACCACTGGCAGATTACCTGTTCAAGCATACAGAATACAAGACTGAATTCTTCCCTGCTGATACCGTTAAGGGATCTCAGTTCATGATGCCTTACTTCGAAGTAAGCGGAGCTTGCCCTGGCTGTGGTGAAACTCCATACTATAAGCTGGTATCTCAGCTGTTCGGTCATGACATGCTGGTTGCGAATGCAACAGGATGCTCTATGATCTACTGTTCTTCTACTCCTTCCACTCCATTCGTAAATGACAGCAATGGTGAGGGTGTTGCATGGGCGAACTCTCTGTTCGAAGACAATGCGGAATTCGGATATGGTATGGCTCTGGCACAGAACTATAAGGAATCAAGAATCCTGAAGACAATGGAAGACAACATGGAAAATGTTGAGCCTGCTCTGAAGGAAGCATTTGCTAAATATCTGGAAGTACACGGTGACCGTGATGCGGAAAGAGAAATCGCTCCGACAATCAAGGAACTGGCTGCTAAATCTGATATCGCTATGGTAAAAGAACTGGCAGATGTTGACCTGGTTTCCAAATCTATCTGGATCGTCGGTGGTGACGGATGGGCTTATGACATCGGTTACGGCGGATTAGACCACGTACTGGCAAACAACCTGAACGTGAATGTTCTGGTTCTGGATACTGAGGTTTACTCCAACACTGGTGGACAGTCCTCCAAATCCAGCCAGGCTGCATCTATCGCCAAGTTCGCTGCAGGTGGTAAGACAACTGCGAAGAAGGACCTGGGACAGATCGCTATGGCATACGGACACGTATATGTAGCTGCAATCTCTATGGGAGCAAATAAAAACCAGACACTGAAAGCACTGAAGGAAGCAGAAAGCTATGATGGACCATCTCTGATCCTGGCTTACTCTCCATGTGCGGAGCACGGTATCAAGGGCGGACTTGCTAACCACCAGAGAACACAGGCAAAAGCTGTTGAGTGCGGATACTTCGATCTGTATCGTTATGACCCAAGAAAAGAAACTCCTCTGACAATCGACTCCAAGGAGCCTGATTACGAGAAGATGCTGGACTTCATGATGACAGAAACTCGTTACAGCCAGCTGCCTAAGGTAAAAGGTGAAACAGCGTACGAAATGTTTGAGAAAACAAAGAAGGACGCTATGAAACGTCATAAGAGATTACTTGCAATCGCAAAAGAAGAAATGTAAGAAATCATAAAAAGGATTGGATACGTCCAGTCCTTTTTTTCAAAAGAAAGAGGGGATGCACATGAAACTGCCTTTTCGTGATAAAGACGTTATACGATCCATACGACCCTGGATTTACCTGAGTACCTATATTCTTCTGCTTGGATTTCTCCTTGTGCATCTGCAGGACTTGAAAAACGGCTTTGATTTTGTATTATCCGTGTTTAAATCCCTGCTGTATGCCATTGTCTTTGCCTATGTTTTAAATCTGCCAATGAAGCATATTGAGGGCTTTCTGCTTCGCCATACAAAGCAGGATTCCTTTCTCCAAAAGAAAAAACGTGTCATTTCCATGATACTCACGTTTCTGCTTGCTCTGATTTTAATCATTCTTATCAGCAGTATCATCCTGCCTAGCATTATCGATTCTCTCATATCCCTTATGGAAAATCTAACCTCCTTCTTTACGAATATTGTGAAGAATATCGATGAGGTGCTGGCATATTTCCATATTGATTATCGAATCGAGAATATTACACAGGTTGAGCAGTTCATTCAGATGCCATGGGAGAAAATCGTTACCAACGTAATCAATCTGCTGTCCGGCAGTGCCAGCGGGATTTTATCAAGCGCTACCGGCTTTGTTTCCAGCTTTGCTGTCGGCTTTACGGGCTTTATGTTCTCCTTGTATCTGCTTAGCGGGAAAGAAAACTTCATACGCCAGATGCGCAAGGTGACAGCGGCCTTTCTCGGATATGGAAATTCAAAGATCGTTTTCCGCTATGCTGCACGTGTAAACCGGATATTTTCCAGCTTTATCGGCGGGCAGCTGACGGAGGCCTGTATTTTGTGGGTTTTGTATTATATCTTCATGCGGCTGTTTCAATTCCCGTATCCGGAGCTCATCTGTACACTGATTGCCGTTTGTTCCATGGTTCCGGTATTCGGCTCCATGTTTGCTATGAGTGTCGGAGCGATTATGATGCTGTCCAAGGATCCCTTACAGAGTGTATGGTTTATCATATTCTATCAGATACTCAGCTACTTTGAGGATAATGTCATTTATCCCCGTGTGGTTGGCAATTCCGTGGGACTCCCCGGTCTCTGGGTGCTGCTTAGTATTTTTGTTTTCGGGGATCTGTGGGGTGTCTTCGGTATGATTATGGCAGTACCGACAACAGCATGTCTGTATGTTTTCTTTACGGAATATGTGAATCACCGTTTGCGAAAGCAGAGGCTGATTGTAACAGAGAAAACCGTGTATCAGGAGGATGAAGAGGAGCATTCTGCATAAGATAAGGTTTGTGGAATCGGTATGCAAATCATCTCATTTCCGTCACGCAAAAGGTAGGAATTTCCTGATTTATCTGCTATAATTACATCAGTTTGAAAGTCAGGTGACACGGTGGCAAAGCAAAGAAAGAAAAAAAGAGGAATTAATCCGATTCGACTGCTGATCGTAGTTGCGATGGAGTTTCTGGTCATACTGGGGCTGCTGATCATATGCGTGAAGGTTTTTCCGGACAATCCTATCCTTGCGCCTTTGTTCAGTAAAAAGGCAGAGACACCCGTTGTTGTTCTTGATGCCGGACATGGCGGCTATGATGCGGGTAGTACCTTTGAAGAGCTGTATGAAAAGGATGTTACACTTGCTCTAGTTAAGGATATCGGTGCTCGATTGGAAGCAAACGGCTATCCTGTTCTGTATACGAGACAGAGTGATGCTGTATCCTGGCCGGCGAATGAGATTGAAGATCTCAGCGAACGTGTCCGTATCTCCAATGAAAGTGATGCCCGTCTGTTTGTTTCTATACATACCAATGCGGCAGAAGTGGTAAATGGCTCCTATGGCTATGAAATCTGGGGGAAAATGAAGGAGCCGAGGGTGAAGGCTCTGTCGGAAAATATTTTAAAGGAGCTGGATTCTCTGGGCTATTCTCAGAATCGGGGCATGAAGGATCAGGATCTGTCTCCAATTCAGGTGCTGCAAAATAATAAGCTGCCCTCCATTCTGATAGAAGCCGGCTTTCTCGCCAGTGAGAACGACCGTCTGTATCTGATCGATGATGCAAAACGGAAGGTTTTTGCGGATAAAATAGCGGATGGCATTATCAAGACATTGGAGGATGAAAAGAAATCGGATAGCAATCCATGAAGCGTGGAGTAAATCCCGCAATCGTGGATTGCTTTTTATATGGAATTTCGTCATACTATAGATAAAGGAGGGATGGTGTATGAACAAAGAGCAATTTGCGGAAAAGATTATAAAGCTGCGCAAAAAGAAGGGGTACACGCAGGCACAGCTTGCAGAGCTGCTGAATGTCAGTAATAAGGCAGTTTCACGATGGGAAACGGCTGAGGGGTATCCCGACATTACATTACTGAAGCCGCTGAGCGAGGCATTGGGAATCAGCTGTGATGAGCTTCTCGGTGATACGGAAAGCTACAGTGATTTGTCGCGCTATGATTTACAGCGCTATCTTCCCTATGCACTAACTCTGCTTGCATTGCTGCTGTATTATGTGTTTTTAAAGCTTCAGATATCCCAACTGCTTTCCTTTGCGGCTTTTTTAGGCATGATGATCTTCAGCTTTGTACTCATGATTCAGCATACGGATAAAAAGGGACTTCCTGCGCTGACCCGCTGGAATCTGCTGCTGGCTTATTTCCCGCTTGTTTCCGTCCTGCAATATGTGTATATCCTATACCTGTTTCTGCAATTCGGTTTTTCCAGTTTGCTGGATGTGATGGCGATGCAGACGGAAGAGGTATTCAATCCTTACAGCCTTCTCGTGAACGGATTTGAAACCGGCATTACCATATATCTGCTGATGTATGTGGCTGCCTTTCTTTTGCTTGTGGCAGTGTATGGCTTTTTACGGCATACGTTCATTATGCGCTATGATATTGGCTGGAACGCCCTGCATAAAAGAGTACATGTAAAAGAACAGGAGGAAAAGAATATCCTGTTTCGCAGATGGTCAAGTAAGGGGGAAGCTATTTTACGTATTATGATGCCGCTGGCAGCCGCTGTGACACTGACAGTTATATTTCTTCTGCTGTATCAGGAATATCGTTCACTGATTGATCAATTCCATAATTCAGTACCTCCGGATTATTCCGGCAATGACTATGCGCTGACAGTATCTACCGAGCAGTTGCGTGTGTGCAGAGGAAGGCTGCTGTTGATTTTGGGTGGCTCCTGTCTGTTACAGCTGCTTGCGATTATGAAAAGCAAAAGAGTGCTGTATTACATTTCCAATGTCAGTCTGTTGTTCCTATACGGCGTGATTACGCTTTTGTTCACAACGATTGTAGACCGTTTCTATATAAAGCTTCCATTTGCATTTGCAATAACGGCGGGTATCGGCATGATCATGTGGTATTGCCGCGATATCCTGCAGAAAAAAGGAAAACATGGGACAGGGAATAAAAAAATATAGAAAAACATAATATCCAGCGGCTGTCTCACTTGCGGTGGCTTGGAAATAAAAGAAATTAAAACGATCAATCTCACTTTACAGTCGTCATTGATCGTTTTACGTTTATACAGTCTATTGATATTAATTAAGAATCCGAGTCACCTTGATCAGTTCTTCTCTCCTTGATGAGGAAAGAAATCTGATAGCCTTCTCCAATCAGAAGCAGCCCATAGGTGACTGTGAGAAATAGCTGCTCATTTTGAAAAACACTGTAGGCAATTGGACTGAGTGACGCAAATACATCAGGCAGCCAGATCAAAAGGGTATAGACAATAACTGCAATTGTATTCAAAAGCAATGCGATTCCGTCATATTTCTCCATAATATTGAGAATATAAAAGAATATAAATATCGTACAGATGACAGCTGTCAGCGTAAGCATATCCGTATACGTATCATACTGCATGAGGGATGCAGCCTGTATTCTCCAGCGTTCCTCCAATATGCATACCGCAAGTATCAAATAAGGAAACAGAAACAGAATTGCTCGTTTAAGGGTAGACATAATATCGCCTCTTTCTGATTGTTTTATACAGTATAACACACTTTTCTCTTATATGGTATACGGAAGAAATTCGTTAAAAGCTATCACAGTGCAGCAAAAGATAGCGCTACCACTGGAAAAAAGGGGCTAAATAAGGTACAATGAACGTAAGAAAACAGGGGAGTGAAGCCGTAATGAAAGACGTTGTTCATATTATCGGGCACAAGAATCCGGATACGGATTCCATTGTATCGGCAATTGCATATGCACAGCTGAAGCAGAAGCTGGGAATCAATGCCATTGCCTGCCGTTTGGGAGAATTGAATCCGGAAACGGATTTTGTTTTAAAGAAATTTCAGGTTCCGGAACCGGTGTATATTCAAAATGCCAGAGTCAAGCTGTATGATGTACCGTTTGATGAACCGCTGCTGCTGAAAAAGGATGATACGATAAAGGAGGCGTGGGACCGCATGGGGATGCGTTCCACCAGCGCATTGTTCGTTGTGGATGAAGCACAGAAGCTGATTGGTGTTGTTTCCCTGTCGGATATGACAAATATCCTGATGAGCGATAAGGGAGAAAAGCCGATTTCCCTTATGAAAAACACATCCTGCGAGAATATCCGCAAGGTTTTGCAGGGCGAGTTTCTGTATGAATGCGAAGCGTATCGCACAAATGGAAGAATTCATATCTTATGCAGTCGGAATGCGGAGTACAGCGACATCAGCTATCGTGACAGCATCGTCGTTGTAAATGATGATTTGAAGCTGCAAAAGCGTGCGTTGAGTGATGGGGCCGGCTGTATGATCCTGGTGGATGTGGATATCATTTCCCAGGGAATTATCCGCATGGCGAAGGAAGCAAACTGTACGATTATCAAAACACCGCTGAATATGTTTCAGGTAGCCCGCAGCATGTATCGCTCACCAAGTGTGAAGCTGATTATGAAGCGTAAAATCATCAGCTTCAACAACCATGCCTATATTGATGATGTATACAAACAGATGTCGAAATCCAGATTTCGTTCCTATCCAATTGTTAACAATCAGGGCGTGGTGCTGGGCTCGATTTCCCGCTATCACCTGTTGAATTATCAGAAGAAAAAATTCATCCTGGTCGATCATAACGAGCTTTCTCAAAGTATTGATGATTTGAAGGAGGCGGAGATTCTGGAGGTTGTGGATCATCATCGCATCGGTGATGTGGAAACGACAACACCGATACGCTTCCGTAACGAAATCATCGGCAGTACGGTATCCATCATCGCCCGCATGTACAAGGAGGCGGGTATTGTACCAGAAAAGAAAACGGCAGCGATCATGTGCTGTGCGATTATCAGTGATACGATGAATTTCAATTCTCCTACGACCACTCCCGTTGACAGGGAGCTGGCAAAGGAGCTGGCAGCTGTCGCCGGCCTTGATCTGGATGCCATGGCGAAGGAGATGTTTGGAGCGGTTGCCACAATCAAGGGAAGAAGCATGTCCGAAATCCTGTATAATGATTTCAAGGAATACAATATTGACGGAAGGCGGATTGCGATCGGTCAGATCAATATCGCCGATGAGCAGGAAATCGTGGATGTACAGGATGAAATTCGTTCCTATATGAAGAAAATTAACGAGATAAATAAATTCGATCTGCTGATGATGTGCTTTACAGCCGCAGACGGCAGTGGAAGTAATCTGGTGTTTATCGGTTCTCTGAGTTCTCTTGTGGATGAAGCCTTTAAGGAGGATATTATGGATGATCTGTATTTTGTGGATGGTGTCATTTCACGTAAGAAACAGATTATTCCTTCTCTTTCCAAATGTCTGGAAGCCATGTAGTATAGAAAAAGATGCCGGCGGCATCTTTTTTCTATACTACATCTGTACGTAATTCTTTCCGTTTCGTTTGGCGATATACAGCCGCTGGTCAGCTTCATTGAACAATTCCTGCAGTGCAGAAGTCGGGTGCTCCTGATAATAGCAGCCGATGCTGATGGTGAAGGATATCGTACCGTTTTCCGTGGCGATCCTGCAAGCTTCACAGGCGTAGCGGATATCCTCGGCCAGCTCATACAATTCCTGCTTACTGATACTGTCAATCAGGAGGATAAATTCCTCACCCCCGAAGCGTGCGATGATACCGTGACGCTGTTTTTGCCTCATGATGGCGGTTACCCGGCGGATTACCTCATCCCCCTGCATATGTCCGAAGGTATCATTGATTTTCTTAAAATCATCAATGTCCATCATCAGGACGCCAATGGAATGTCTGTTCTGCAATACCTCCTGCAGCATAGTTTCTCCATACTGCATAAGGGCACTTCGATTGTAGATACCGCTGAGGTAATCATAGCTGGACTTATCCAGCGCATCCTCAAACTGCAAGACATTGTGGATGGCGATTGCAATGTAGTCGGCGAAGACCTGCAGCAGTCGCTGGTCTGTTCGGCTGAAGTTCTCCATCTGATTTGATTTCATGCAGAATATGGCCAGTATAGTTCCCTGATAGGTAATCGGCTGCAGCAGCATAGAGCGCGTCTTCTCATCGTAGAGTGATCCAAGACTTTGGGTGATAGCAGATTCCGGTGTAAGGCTGGGCAGCTTTTGCGATGCAGCTTTGCGTATGCATTCCCTAAGAATGGGATGTGTTTCCAATTCATAGCAGGTATCATTGAGAGAATGAAATAATCCTCTTGGTTCTTCATAAAGCAGAACCTCCCAGTTATCAAAGGAAAAGATGCGTCCGGCATGCTGTTCAATGACATGGAAAAGCTGTTTTCGGTTCAGACAGGAGGTCACCGTTTTCCCAAACTCAGTCATATCAAGCAAACGGTCATACAGAACCTCATAGGAAAGCATGCGATTCTTTTCCCAGACATCTTCGATTTCCTGCCGATACATATCATCAATGAAGGCGGTGTAGGTTATGGAAAGCTCGTGTGCCTGCCGCATATAGGAATATGCTCTTGCATGATCATTCAGACATTCATAAAGCTTTGCTGCTTCTTCAAGAATATGCCGCTTATGACCAAGCAGCTCGTCCATGTGAGCCAGCAGATGCTCGTAATACTCCTGAGCCTTTTCATAATCCTTCTGATACATGTGGTAGCGTGCTAAAGACAGGTACACCTCATTGTTATCGAGGTGATCATTTTTTGAAAAATCATAGGTTTGCGTCAGCGTCTGAAACCATTGCTCGGCGAGCGGCCGGTTATCATCGATGATTGCTGCCTCCATATATTGCTTGTAGTAAATGCTGGGATCAAAATATTCACTTTTAATAAGCTCCTGCATATGGGCTTCCAGAAGCTTACGCACCTTGTCCGTTTCTCTGGCATAAAGATACAGGCTGGACAACAGAAAAATCGTGATGAAGAAATTACTTTCTCCGATAAGATCACGTTTCTCCAGTGTTTCCTCCACCTGTTGAATAGCTTTTTTGTAAAGCCCGAACTCCCGCAGGATGATGGCTCCGTTATTCAGAAAAGCGGAGTAATAGGAAATCCGTCCACCCTTCTCAGCCAGCGGCATGGCAGCTGCAATCTCCTGATAGGCGGCTCCGTAATTTTCCTTTAGAATATTGGCCAGTACAGCATTGTTGGCTACGGTCAGTATGCCGTCACGCTCTTTATAATCCGGAAGCTGCAGAAACAGCTTTCTGGCTTTTTCATTATAGGAAATCGCCAGATCGATATCCGAGGCATAGGTTCTGAAAAACAGCATGGCATAGCCCAGCGGTGTTGCATAGGGATAGTGCTGTGTTTCTGCAATCTCAAGAAAACGCCGGAGAACAGCATCGAGCTCACTGCCGCAGCCGAGCTGTTCCAACACCAGCTTTTTAATGCTTTCACAAACATTCTCATCACTTTGAAAGCGTTCCAGATAATCATCAAACGCTTTGTGGATTTCCTCTTTCATACAATCACCTTCGCTTATAATACTTATATGATACATCATTTTATAGCCCTTTGTGCATATATTTCAAATATTAATATAAAATATTGTTTACTTTCTTTTCGTCTTCTGTTATAAAATAAAGATATATTTATGGGGAGGGATAAATATGAACAAAATAGCAATATGTGATAATAATCCGAAAGCAAAAGAACAGATAAGAAAATGCTGTGAAAAATATGATGCAAAGGAAGGAAATATAAATGAATATTATGAATTTTCCTCCGGTGAAGATTTGCTGGCATCTTCTTTGCATTTTGATTTAATCTTTTTGGATATTGAAATGGATGATCTAAATGGTATTGAAACAGCAGAGCAGATTCGTAAGACAGATATGAATGTATTGTTAATTATCGTATCTGGTTATTCGAAATATAAAACAAGAGCTTATGGACTTCATGTTTTTGATTATATGGACAAACCATTTCGGTCCTCACAGATTGAGCATGTGTTACAAGAGGTTAAGCGATATCAGAAGCTCATGGAAACAAAATTTACTGTTTTTCGAACAACAGAGGGAGTGACAAAACTCAATATTAAAGAAGTTTTATATCTTGAGTTCAAATCGCGTAAAACACATATTTATACAACTAATGGAATCTACATAACAAAAGAAACATTAAATGAATGTATGAATCGTTTAAAAGAATACGACTTTTTTTCACCTCATCGTGCATTTATTGTGAACTTTTATCATATCCGTTCATTCGACAGCTCCTCAATCCTCCTAGACGATCAGGAAAAGACAGCACTTCCTATATCGAAATTAAGAGTTAAGGAATTTCGGGAGGAATTTCTAATGTATTTAGAAAAGGCGGTATCCCATGTATGATGAATTTATCATCCTTTTTCGAATTACTCACACTGGCAGCAGCCATTGTGTATAATAGTGTTTTTCTTGATTTTTTTGAATGTAGATACAAGGCTGTTATCTCAAACTCAAAAAACGGTTTATTTTTGATTGTTGTATCTGTATTGCCTCTTTGGTTTCATATTGAATATCCGTGGAATTTTGTTATTTGTTGGTGTTTTATGTATCTATATTTGTTTCTTACTTTTCGTGTGTATATACATAAGGATATATTTATCAATCTCATGTTACTCCTGCAAGCGATTGCCATGTTATTTACAGTATTTTTCTTTGTACATTTTCTAACTCCTACCACAATGGAAAATACGAGTGCTTCCTTTAGTATAACAACGGCAGTTTCATCTGTACTGTTTCTGTTATCCTACAGAATTCTTATTCGACCGATAGATTTTACTGTATTTCATCGTCTGAGCTTCGGTGATATCATCTTCTGTCTGGTTTTTTTTTACATTTTCTTTGATGCTGTTGGCTGGTTTATCTTATCTCTCGCAATGGTATAATGCCATGATTATAGAATTTACCATTTTCTTATTAGCGGCATTTCTGTTAATGTTTTTATTATTTTTTATACGTCTTTTCTATAAATTATGTTCCAGCTATGAAACAGAAACAGAGCTGTACAAGCTTCAGAAAAAAGAGGAATTGACATTTGCATATTATAAGAAAAATGAAAAAGCACAGACAGAAATGGCATATTTGCTACATGATATTAAAAATCATCTGTTGCTTCAGGCTACAGGAAATAATGAGATGATAAACACATATGTCAGCGATTTACAGGCACAGATTGAGGATATGGAGCCTAATTTCTATTCTTCTATCCCCATTTTGCAAATGCTGTTTACAGATAAGATAGAGGAAGCTAAAAAACTAAATATCCAATTGGACATCTATAATGAAGATAAGGAAATGACTATGTTTCAGGAGTACGACTTGATCACAATGTTTTCTTTCTTGCTGGAATATGCATTTAATGAAATAGGTGCCATGACAGGAAAACGCTCTGTAAATCTAGTAATTAGAGAAATACAAGGTATGTTGGTTATCAGGGAAACATTTACAGTTATAGCTTCTGAAAAGGGAAAGGAAACAAGGACCGTTCCATATCGTCGAATACAGAAGATTGTGGATAAATATGGGGGAACCATTAAGATAGAAACAAAGGAAATTCAATGTCTCATCCTGCTTGTATTTCCATGTTCTCCATTGTAATCGTCATTTTAGACAGGAATTCTGCCATGTTATACAGTTCAAGCTTTCTTTTTTGAATAATATGATACTCTATGTATAAGAATAGTGCGAGTCACAGAAAGGAGAAAAGAGAATAGGACTCTGTCTATTCAGAAAAGGAGAAAATTTATGAAAACAGGAAAAAGGAAGTATGCAATGAGTGCGGCATTCGCGGCATTTCTTGCTTTATCGGCTGTTTCACCAATCGCTGCGGCGTATGAAGACAATGATGTGGATTATCAATTCCACATATTGAAACAGCAACAAAATAGCAGAAAGACCGGCAGATATTGTGGTACGGCTGATGTGAACAATGCATGGAAGGTATGGATGAAAAGATCTGAAGAAGGCGCATGGACATATACGACTTACTGGCTGGAGCATTACAATGGAGATAATGTTGCTCCTTCCCATTCTATCCGTGTCGAAGATGGTCCACAGTATTATAATACGTATTCATCCGCAAGCCGATCTACTGTTTATTTAACAGCAGAGAATAATAATAAAAATGACACTGATTATTTTGTATCAGGTGTTTGGGACGAAGAAACAGGGAAGCGTTATTATCCGTAAGGGAATACCTGCAGCTAAGCTGCAGGTAATTCTTAAAAAGAAAGGTGATTCACATGTTAAGAAAAGAGTTGAAAGCAGTTCTGTACAATAAAAAAACATATCTAATATTCATTTTCTTTATGTTGATTATGTTGCTGGATCTGTCAATAAATTATAAAAATAATGTAATATCACAAGGAGATCATTTAGATTGGAAAAATGTATTTAGTCCCGCATTTATGGCATATCTGAGTGCTAAATCAGAAGGACATATTGGAGCAATGCTATTCTCTTGGTGTATGCCACTGTATATGTTGATATGCATTTCAGATTCCTATACAACTGAATATAAATTGCATTATCATACAGTTCTAGCGATACGATGCGGACGAAAAAAGGAATATTTCTCTAAACTGAAAGCTTCTTTTCTTGTTGGCTTTTGTATGACATTCATAGTATTGCTCATAAATTACTTACTTGCTATTTTACTTTTTCATCAGGGAATGAGATCTGGTGAATACATGCATACCACCTTAAATGCATTATCTTTAATACAGCCTGAGCTAACATATATTGTCTACATGTTTGTTGCGGCAGTGATATATGGGCTTTGTTCAGTTTATTGCAGTGCGTTGAGCTTTTTTCTTAGAGATGTGAAATTCTTGTATGCAGTATCCTACTTTATTTGGATGTTTCTGATATCGAATCGGTTTAGTATTATGTATTGTGAACAACCATTTATTGAATATGGATTTACCTTTGTAGTACCAGCACTACTGCTATATACAGGAATCGTACTATTGTGTGTCTATTTGGGTTATCGAAAGAAGGTGAGTAAGGATGACTTATAAGCAAAAAAACTGGAAATTATTACTAGGCCTTTCTATTGCCTTTTTAATATATATGTCTATTCGCTGTTATTTCAAATATAGAAATAACCCAACTGATGTAATCTTTGACTTGGTTGATGTTCGTGTGTTTGCTTTGGCGTCAGTGACATCCCTAGGCGGAACTGATAAAATGTATACCATTTATGCTTTACTGTATATGATTGCAATCTTATTAATGATGCAGAAGTGTACAGCCCAGCGTATTACGAAAGGTACAAGAAGAGGATACATTAAACATGTAACGCTTCTTGTTCTGTTAATTGCATTTCTCATGTCCTTCATATTCAATCTGGTAGCAGTAGTAAACGTGCATTATTTTTTCAGTATAGAGAGTTTATGGAATGGTTCCTATTATATCGCTCAGTTTCTATCATTTCTCCATATCTTTCTCTGCTTTTACATTCTTGGACAGGTGTATCTTCTGTTATATGTCATTACTCAGAGATCATGGTTGAGTACTGTTCTTGTTTTACTGGGAGGGATTGGGATTATGACACTCGATGTTCCACTCTTGTTTTATCAAGTCGATGTGTTTGAAAATTTGTACGGAACTTATTCAGATCATCAGCTGCATTTCGCGGACTGGTGCTGGATGATGGTACGTCTGGGGATTGTATCTTGCGTGCTTTTCGAAGTAAGTAAACGTTTTTTTCAAAGAAGGTCATTGTTGAAATGAGAAATTCTTATAAATATTGGGCTTTTTTCCTGATGATGCTGTTTAGTGAATATCTGTTGATAATGAATGGTACAAAAGATGCAGGAGTATTGTATGATGGCATTATGTTTCATAGTCGATTTGAATTTTATCTCATGAATTTTTCGTTGTTTTGCGTATTACCACTCTATTTCTTTCATATCTTCGAAGATCTGATAACAGAGCGATCAGCACTTTATGTGACACGAGGGATAAGCAGAAAGGTGTTTTATAGATTATTTGCTAAGAAAATAATCATGGGGGTTTTCTTTTATGAGATTTTAAAGATAATCATATACCTCATTATTGGATTTTTAGTTTATGGAAAAAGTTTCTATATTTCAGATTTTTCCTTCCTGATCGGTATGGCGGTGCTGAATATGGTGATTGAAATAGGGATTATTCATATGCAGATGTATTTAGAAATTTTTAATAATTCACGAATTGCCTTGTTTGCTGTATTACTGTATTATCTGATATCTGTGATAATGGGAGATGTGTTATTTACAAATGAAATATATGGCATACCCTTTATCTTGTTTATACCAAATGCAATAATGCAGCTGCGATTAGAGGTTATAACTATTACATCGATCGCATTTCTCATAATAGGCACAATTTTAACAGTTCTGGTTTTCATGTTTGGGCAAATGAGGTTTTGTAGAAAGGATTTATTGTAAGAGGTGATGATATGAAGATGCGAATGAATAAGCAGACCTTACAGATTTTTTCGATGATAGCTGCTATCATGATTTTTCGTTGGTATATGAAATATCGTTTTATTGAAAGTCCATTACCGCTGGAGGCATTTATAAGTGTATTCTCAACCCAATCTCTATTCACGAATATTACGCATTTATTGAGCTTTTATACATTGTTTTATTTGCTCTTATTAAATACTACAATACCGACGATGGAGATTCAGCTTCTTTCTCGCTTGAATCGAAAATTATATATGCGAGAATACCTGAAGCATATTGCCTTATGGGCATTTCTATTTTCCTTATGGCTAAATATACTTACAATTTTACTGGCATTGATCCAGTTAACGGATTTCAAAACCCTATGGGATACCGGTTGTTTTATTGGATGTATATTTAACACTCTTCACTGGACACTGTGTTATATTGTGCTAGGGTGTATTTATGTGAGCTTGTTGCTGAATACTTCAAAACGCTGGCTGTCTATGTCTCTCACAGTAGTAATGGCGATTGCAATCATCTTTGTAGCACGGTTCTATAAATTCACATTTCTATTTACAGAAATGGACGTATATGGAGCGATATACGATGTGCATAGTACCGGATTAAGCTTGATATTTTATGGAATAAACTTGGCGAAACTGCTATTATTGGTATTCTTGCTATACTCTTTAAACTATATATCATTCAAAAAAAAGGATATTTTAAAAGAAATCATTTAGGAGGATAAATAAACTATATGAGTGAACTTATTTTGCGTCATGTTACGAAGACGCTGAAAAATAGAAAAGTGTTGAAAGATATTACGGCAAGGTTTGAAAGTGGTAAAATTTATGGATTTTATGGTAGAAATGGTTCTGGAAAAACGATGCTGCTTCGGGCGATTGCAGGACTTATTTATCCGGAGGAGGGAGAAATCTGCATAAATGGACAAAAGCTACAGGAGGATATTGATTTCCCACCGGATATGGGGATTATTATTGAACATACAAGTCTGCTGCCGCAATATAGCGCATATATGAATCTAAAAATGCTTTCAGAAATTAGGAAAGTCGCAACAGATGAGGATATTCGCACTGCACTGCGTAGGGTGAGCTTAGATCCAGATGATAAACGCAAGGTAAAGGTATACTCTTTAGGAATGAAGCAGCGTTTGGCAATAGCACAGGCAATTTTCGAACATCCGAAGCTGCTTTTACTGGATGAGCCAACAAATGCTTTGGATGAAGAAAGTATCAGAGAAATACGGACACTGCTTCTGAATATGCGAGATGAAGGTTGTATGATACTTCTTGCCAGTCATAACAAAGATGATTTAAAATTGCTGTGTGATGAAATATACAGGATGGATGAAGGCATGCTTTCTAATTTTGATGATTATATTACGAATAAATAGGATAGTCATCTGAATTTGGTTAAATAATAATGTAAACATTGTGTAAATTTCCATCATCCGGTTTACAAATGTCCCTGTTTTATGGTAAACTGTAAGTCAATAAGGGAGTAGTCAGCACAGAATTTCTGTGTGAAGCCGGTCAACAAACCCGAAGAGTGTATCTCTTCTGGCCTGCATTCAGCGATTGACGAGACTTATAGAAATTTTCTATAGTCTCGTTTTTATTTTGAAAAAATGTCAAGACTATAGAAAAGAATCATAAACAGGAAAGTAGAGGTCTTGAGATTGAAACAGATGTATGAGAAAGACGTCGCCCAGGTAATGGAAGAGCTGGGGGCAGTAGAAACAGGTCTGCGCAGCGAGGAAGTCGCAGAGCGTCAAAACACCTATGGAAGAAATGAGCTGGAGGAAGTAAAGCCGGTGCATCCGTTTATCGTCTTCCTTTCTCAGTTTAAGGACCTGCTGGTTATCATTCTGATTGCCGCAGCTATCATTTCCATGGTAAGCGGAGAATTGGAGAGCACGATCGTTATTCTGGCGGTTATCACCATGAATGCTATTCTGGGGACCGTGCAGAGCATCAAGGCACAGAAATCACTGGATGCCTTAAAGCAGCTGTCCACACCGCATAGCCGCGTCCTGCGTGACGGCACGCTGATGGAGGTGTCCAGTCAGGAATTGACAGTGGGAGATATCCTGTTTCTGGAAGCCGGAGATGTTGTAGGCGCAGATGGACGGATCATTGAAAATCATTCCCTGCAGGTCAATGAAAGTGCACTGACCGGTGAGGTTGAGAGTGTGCATAAGGCCGTTGATACCATAACGGGGGAATGCGGTCTTGGAGATCAGAAAAACATGGTGTTCTCCAGCGGACTGGTAACCTATGGACGTGCCCGCGTCGTTGTTACAGCGGTAGGAATGAAGTCGGAAATCGGTAAGATTGCGACACTGATGAATACAGCACAGGATCGTAAGACACCGCTGCAGAAGACACTGGATGATTTCAGTAAAAAGCTGAGTATTGCGATTATCGCCATCTGCATTCTTGTATTCGCCTTAAATGTATGGCAGGGGAATGCAGTTATGGATGCACTGATGTTTGCCGTTGCACTGGCTGTTGCCGCAATTCCGGAAGCACTGGCAAGCATAGTGACGATCGTGCTTGCCATGGGGACAAGCCAGATGGCAAAAGAGAATGCGATCATCAAGAACATCAATTCCGTGGAAAGTCTGGGCTGTGTGTCTGTTATCTGTTCCGATAAGACAGGAACCCTGACCCAGAATAAAATGACAGCACAGCAGGTATATCGGAATCATGAGCTGCTGCACGCCAACAATTTAAAGGAATCCTCACCGCTGGATCGTCTGCTGCTGCTTGGCTTTGCGCTGTGCTGTGATGCCACGACTAATGAAAATCAGCGAATCGGAGACCCCACGGAGCTTGCTTTGGTAGATTTGCTGGAGCTGTATCGTATCGATGAACTGAAAACCAGAGAGAAATATCCGCGTATCGATGAGAATCCGTTTGATTCCGAACGGAAGCTGATGTCCACCCTTCATGTAATCGATGGGGAAAACAGATTGCTGCTGAAGGGGGCCTGTGATGAAATTCTGAAAAAAGCAACATATATACAGACGGAACAGGGCATCCGTGATATCACGGAGGACGATCGTGAACGTATCCTGCAAATGAATCATACCTTCGCGGATAACGGTCTTCGTGTACTGGGCTTTGCGACACGGATTGTCGAAAAGGACCATATCGAGGTGGAGGATGAGAATCAGCTTATTTTCCTGGGACTGATTTCTTTAATGGATCCTCCGCGTGAGGAAAGCAGGGCCGCTGTTGAAAACTGTCAGCGTGCCGGTATCATTCCGGTAATGATTACCGGGGATCACAAGGTGACAGCACGCAGTATTGCCAAGGCACTTGGAATCTATAAGAACGGGGATCAGTGTGTGGATGGTACGGAGCTGAATGCCATGAGTGAAGAAGAACTGATGAATCGTCTGGAGCACATCCGTGTCTATGCCCGTGTTGCTCCGGAGCATAAGATTCGCATCGTCAACGCATGGCAGAAAAAAGGAAAGATTGCGGCAATGACCGGAGATGGTGTCAATGATGCTCCAGCCTTAAAGCAGGCGGATATCGGTATTGCAATGGGAATCACCGGTACCGAGGTCAGCAAGGATGCCGCCAGCATGATTCTGACGGATGATAACTTTGCGACTATCGTCAAGGCTGTTGCGACGGGAAGAAATATTTATGCCAATATCAAGAATGCGATCATCTATCTGCTGTCCGGTAACCTGTCCGGCATTATCTGTGTACTGGCAGCCTCCCTGTTATCTCTGCAGGTACCGTTTTTGCCGGTGCATCTGCTGTTTATCAATCTGGTGACAGACTCCCTTCCTGCTATCGCCATTGGAATGGAGCGCAGCACCAAGGATATACTGAAAGAGAAGCCTCGCGATCCATCCGTTGGTATTCTGACGCCGGCAACGATGAAGCAGCTGGGAATCCAGGGAATTCTGATTGCCATTGCGACAATGAGCGCGTATTTTCTGGGTCTGAAGGAAAGCTGGGCAATCGCAACGACCATGGCCTTCTCAACCCTGTGCCTGTCCAGATTGTTCCATGGCTTTAACTGTCGTTCTCAGCGTTCTCTGTATCGCATCGGTCTGTTTACAAATAAGTATTCCATTCTGGCCTTTGTGATCGGATTCTGCTTTCTGAATGCAATTCTGCTGTGGCAGCCGCTGCATTCCTTATTCTCGGTAACGACGATAACCATGACACAGCTGTTTACAATTTATGGACTTGCCCTGATACCAACAGCGCTTATTCAGCTTGGCAGAATGCTGAGACACCGCTAATGATAGATATGCAACCAAGCTCTAAGGCAGTGACCGTCCGGTCACTGTCTTTTTACTAGACCTGCTTCATAGCACAGAATGAAAAGGAGCGCAGCTGTTTACACAATTTATAAAAACATGAGATTCCCGACTTTAAACATGTAGTATTCCTGATTCAGTTACGTGCAACACATAGGCAATGCCATCGTACAAAAGAAAAGGAATCCTTTGAGGGAGCCGGATATAGAAGCTATGCTGATAACGATCTCTGGGAACATGTCAGGTTCGGATACCCTAGGAAATATCTGGAGAAACTGATGGGAAGCCGGCATTTTATCTTTGCCAAATTCAGACATGGCTGTCTGGAAAGCGTGTATGTGAGAAAAGCCGTTGTATACTTCGTACTTTTGAGCATTGAGCCTGCCTATGCATAGGAGGATACTGGTATGTATGAAACGCTAGAGGGGAATGCCAGTATAGGGCCACTTACGTTCCATATGACATGTCATATGGACTGCTTTATCATTGGTAAAGGAAGAGCAGCTTGACAACATGTTTTCTGTTCCCTTTGCCGTCTGCTATTTACATTTGTAAAAACGGCGCTATAATTATAACCATTGGAGGAATGGTATCATGCCTAGAATTGGTAAACGAATCCTGAAATCTTCACTGGCAGTATTTTTATGCTTTCTGATTTATCTGCTGCGAAATGAGGAGGGGATAGTATTTTATTCCTGTATTGCGGCTGTGTTATGCATGCAGCAGGATACATCCCATACACAGCGTGTTGCGACCAACCGTGTTGTCGGTACTTTGGTCGGCGGATTCTGCGGAATGCTTGTGCTGCTGTTTGAAAAGCATATCCTGCCGGGGAATACGCAGCTTATGCAATATGCTCTCATATCCTTTATGATCATTCCAGTGATTTATATTACCGTGCTGCTGAAGAAAACCTCAGCCTCGTATATTTCCTGCGTGGTGTTCATGAGTGTTACCGTATCGCACGGTGCCGATGTGAATCCCTATCTGTTCGCGATCAACCGTATGATTGATACCCTAATTGGTATTGCGGTTGCCTATGGTATCAACTGCATCCACCTTCCTGTACATTTGCAGAAAGAGACGCTGTATGTATCCACACTGGATCACACGCTGCTGCAGGAAAATGAACAGCTTTCTCCCTATACAAGGGTGAAGCTGCGTCAGCTGCTGGAGCAGGGGGCTGCCATCACTCTGGCGACGTCCCGTACACCGGCAACGCTGCTGCCCATACTGGAAGGCATTCCCTTGACACTTCCTGTTGTCGTCATGAATGGAGCTGCTCTATATGATTGCCGTACGCAGACCTATTCGCACAGTCGCTGCATGAAAAAGGAACAGGTGGCGCAGCTGCTGCAGCTGTTGGACGAGGAGGGAATGAATTGCTTTCAGCATGTCATCCTGCATCATATTCTGCATGTGTATTACAGTGATTTCCGCAATCCTCTGGAGGAGGAATATTATCATGAAATGCGCAGGCTGCCGTATAAGAGCTATGTGTACGAGCAAAAAGCACAGGCACATGCCTGTGTGTGTATAACGATTATGGATACCATACCACGCATACAGCAGCTGTATACGCGGATGCAGCAACAAAGCTATGCGGCTGATTTACAAATCCATATCCGGTTCAGTGAAGAGCATCAGGGATATAAGGTATTGGATATATACAGTGTGGATGCTACGAAGCAGGCTGCTGTCCACATTATACAAAGAGAGGGCGGTTTTGAGCGTCTCTGCGTGTTTGCCTCTCATCAACGGGATGCGGCACTGATCAGCAGTGCAGATGAGGCTTATACCGTATCTGAGGGAGATGCGGATATGCAGGAGCTCTGCTGTGTGCTGGGAAGCAGGGAAAGGGACAGTGTGATACGTGAGATAGAACGAAGCTATCACGGCCATCGAAAAAGAAAATAAAAAGCAGAAACGACAATGCCTTCCTTTCCATATCCATAACAGGAAATGGGAAAGCACTGTAAGCTTTCTGTTTTTCTTTATACAGGAAAGGCTATCGACGAAGACTGAAAGAGAGGACTTTTCAGAGGTTGTTTTCAAGCTCTACACAGAAGCGGTATGCATTTTCCGGAAACAGCAGAATATCGCGCCCGTCGTAACAGTGAATGCAAACCTTATCCTTCGCATATCCCACATTGAAGGTATCCTGCTGTTTGACGCTTTCGATCTCATCATAGCGCAGAAATCCGCCCCTTCCATTCCACAGCGATTTATGATAAATCAATCCGCTTTCATTCAGGATATATTCATTGTGCGGCGTATAAAATCCATAATAGCAGATCATAAAGAGGATCAGCAGCGTCCCTGCGACGATACCGATTTGAAACAACGCGTCAAAGGATATCGGCAGTATGGATATGAAAATAATGGTAATGATGATAAAATTCACAATCTGCTTACGGGAGCGAAAGTGAATTTCCCCCTGATATATCTCCTGTTCCATGGCCTGCCTGCCCCTTTGGTAAACTCTGTTTGCCCCCAGATAAAATATAATGAAATACAAGGGCCATAAAAATGTCGTAATACGGAAAAAGAGTACATCCGCATCTAACAGCAGCCCGCATACATGCAGGGCATTCATAAGCAGTGATGGAGTGAATCCGAGTGCCGGAATGACAAGAATTTCAAAATTGACATCAATGCCGATAACCTGCTGATAACAGGAGCGAAGCAGATAATAATAGGTGACGGCTCCAAGCAGACTCATTGCGAGGCTCATATAATTGAAGGTGCTTTCCTTCTGATACATTTCCTTATAGCCGTAAATGATCATGAATACCATAAACGCGAGGATTACGGATTTTGCAAGCTCCATATACAAGTCCTTCAGGGTATCCATCTGGCGTTCATCCAGCGGTGCCTTACCCTTGGTTTTCGCATATCGGATAATGTCGCGAAGCAGTGAAGTCTTCATCCTACAATTCCTCCTTGTCATAGTCGTCTTCCCAGAACAGATCATCCAGATGCTTATGCAGGGCAATGCAGATTTTAATGCAAAGCTTGATGGTTGGATTGTAGCGTCCTGCTTCAATCAGTCCGATGGTCTGCCGTGTTGCGCCTACCTTGCCGGCAAGCTCCTCCTGGGACATATTCAGCTCCATGCGCGCCATTTTGATTTTTAGATTTTTCATAGCTGCACTCACCTGTTCCTTCTTCTACGTATATTATTATAGGAAAATCAAGCTGGAAAAGCAAGGAGATATGAAAAATATATCTTACAAATGCAAAATATATATTGCATTGAATGGTGATCTGTACTATAATGCAAATAGATTAAGGAGGGAAACAGTATGGAACTGCAAGTGCATGATCTGCATAAGAGCTTTGACGGAAGAGAAGTCCTGCATGGAATTTCCTTTTCCATATCAAGCGGCAAGGCATTGGGACTGCTGGGACGTAACGGTGCCGGTAAGTCTACGACGATTCGCATTCTAATGGATGTGTTCAAGGCAGATCAGGGAAATATGAGTATGAATGGCAAGACCTTTCATGCAAAGGATTACAATATCGGGTATCTGCCGGAGGAGCGCGGTCTCTATCCGAAGAAAAAGGTTTCCGAGCAGCTGATTTATCTGGCAACGCTGCGCGGCTTGTCTCACGGTGAGGCAAAGGCCAATCTGAAGAAGTGGCTGAAGCGGCTGGGAATCGAGGAATATGAAAACCGTGTTCTGGATACCTTAAGCAAAGGAAATCAGCAGAA
Source organism: [Clostridium] innocuum (assembly GCA_012317185.1). NCBI lineage: Bacteria > Bacillati > Bacillota > Clostridia > Eubacteriales > Clostridiaceae > Clostridium > [Clostridium] innocuum. Next base: position 1,461,212 of record CP048838.1, read on the forward strand.
GGCACAGCTGGCACAGACACTCATGTGCGATCCGGATATCGTCATTCTGGATGAGCCGTTTTCCGGACTGGATCCGGTCAATTCCCAGACGCTGAAGGAAGTCGTTCAGGAACAGATTCAGGATGGAAAGCTTGTGATTTTCTCCTCCCATCAAATGAATTATGTGGAGGAGTTCTGTGAGGATATCGTTATCCTGCATCATGGAGATGTGGTGCTGCAGGGAAATCTGAAGCAGATCAAAAAGGAATACGGAAAGAACCGTATCGTAATTCGTGCATTGTATCCAAAAAAGCAGGAGTTTCGTGAGCTGCTGGAAACACAGTGTCAGGAGCTGCTGCATATTTATGAGGAAAAGGACGGCGGCTTTATTATCGAGCTGCAGCCGAACGTCAATAAACGTGACGTGCTTACAAGAATGCTGGAGCTGGAGGTTGACCTTGAGGCATTCCAGCTGTATGAGGCGTCCTTAACTGATATTTTTGTATCAAAGGCAGGTGATGAGGAATGAGAGATTTCTTACTGGTTCTGAAATTTGAATTACAGACAATGGTACGCAAGAAGTCATTTCTGATTTCGACGGTGCTGGTAGCGGCTGCGGCTTTTGTCCTGTTGTCCATTCCACGTGTTTTCTCGGATGATAAGGGAACGGATGATTCGGCATCAGAAAAGGATAAAACGATGCTGATTTATGATGGAAGCGGTATTTTGAAAAACCGTGAGCTGGCGGAAAAGAACTTCCCTGAATTTCAGATTTCCTATGCCAATTCCTTATCCGAGGTAGAGGAAAAGGTGAAGAAAAGTGAGGCAGATGCCGGCTTTGAGGTGAAAACGCCGACGAGCTTCCAATATTATGTGAATAATTCCTCCCTGAATGATGCGAATTCCTCACGCTTTAAAACACTGCTTCAACAGCAGTATCAGGCAAGTGAGCTGGCAAAGCTGAAGTATGATGCAGGTAAGGTTCAGGCGATTTATCAAACAGAGGTCATTTCGGATACGACGGTATTGGGAACGGACGGTATGAACAATTATTTCTATACCTATGTGCTGATTCTGGTGCTGTACATGATGATTCTGATTTACGGCAATCAGATCGGTGTCGGTGTGGCCAGTGAAAAAAGCAACCGTGCAATTGAAATACTGACAACGAGCTGTTCACCGAATGCTTTGATTTTCGGTAAGGTTATTGCGGGGGCGATTGCCGGTGTCGTACAGACAGCCATTATGCTTGGCTCCTTCCTGATTGCCTATCAGCTGAATGCGGATGTATGGGATCATATGCTGGATAAATTCCTGGATATCCCTGGTCTGGTGCTGGTTACCTTTGCCCTGTTTGGTATTCTGGGCTATCTGCTGTTCAGCTTCCTGTTTGGCGCAATCGGAGCTCTGTGCTCCAAGGTGGAAGAGGTCAACGGTGCCACTATGCCGATTCAGCTTCTGATAATCGCAGTCTTCATCATCAGCTTTATCACGCTACAGAATCCGGATACGCTGCTTGCCAAAATCATGTGCTATGTGCCGTTCTCTTCCTGGATGTGCATGTTTATCAATGTGGCGATGGGAAGTGTATCCACAATGGAAATCGTGATATCTCTGGCTCTGCTTGCGGCTACTACGGTCGCCATGGGACTTATTGGTGCCAGACTGTATCGCAGAGGTACGCTGTCCTACGGTAATTCCGTGAAGCTTAAACATATCATGAAAATGGTAAAGCAAAAAGATTAGAGGCGTTGTCATTGGAATATATCATGTATGCCTTTCTGGCGATGGTGCTTTTGATGCTGCTGTGGGCACTGCGCCTTTGGTACCGTATGCATCAGGAAGAGACAGTGTATGCTGTTTATAAGAAATTGAATTATATTTTCTGTGCTGCCTTTCTGTTACTTGGCATTTTAAATCTGTACGATGAGAGGCGGCTGCAGTATGGGATCATCCTGATGGCACTTGGTATTCTGTATGGAATGAGAAGAAGCGGCATCTCACAGCACAACCTGTATGTGGACGGAAGAAGAATTCCTTTGCAGCCGGGGAAGCTCATCACACAGAAGGAACAAGATGGCTGTCTGCAGCTGTATTATGAGCTGGGTGTTCATTACGGCACACTGAATTTTTCAATCGATAAAAAAGAACAGATAACTCAGATTTTGAAGAATCAGGGATATTGAACATCATTGTATAGCGGCTGTGAACAGGAGGTTTCTCTTTCTATCATATAGGAAGAAGGCCTCTTTTTTCTGTTTGTATCTATAGAGCACATTCCGGCTTGAAATAGGAGCTTTTAGAGTTCGTAATCAGACTTATCAAAGCATTTTGTTTTTCTTCTGTTTGCATAGGGTTAAGATTTTGTAAAATGATGATGTTTGCACTGATGCCATGATAAACTATCAGGGAGGTGAAGTTATGATGACAAGCTGGGAACCGGTGGTGGATTACCTTCTGGAGAACATGCAGAAGCAGACATATAAAAAGGATGAGCGTCTTCCAAGCGAGCATGAGCTGGCACAGCGTTTTGAGCTGACAAGAATCGAAGTGCGAAAGGCCTATGACCGCTTAAAGGAAATGGGCTATGTATACTCTCGGCAGGGAAAGGGCAATTACTATGCGGGATATCTGGAGAAGGTGGAGCTTGTACTGTCCTCCACAGACAGCTTTTCCATGAAGATGAGTCCATTGGCAGGCCGCTTTTCTACACGCCTGCTAAGCTGTGAGCGCATCGCCTGGCACAAGGATATTCATGAGCGCTTAGCGGTGGTGCAGGGAGAGCCTGTCCTCTGTGTGAAACGGCTTAGATATCTGGATCATATGCCAGCGGCAATGCATATTTCCTATGTGCGGGAAAAAAGCTTTCCAAACATCAGGGAATGTCTTCAGAAAAATCCGAGCCTGTATGCGTATTTTCAAGGCAGGGGTATTCAGGATATCGCCACTGAGGATACACAGCTAACCATTTCCACACTGAATACGGATGAGCGTCTCTACATGAAGGTCAGTGGAATCGTACCCTGTCTCATGCTGAAGGGCGTAAGCAGAGATTGTAAAACAAAGGAGATACTGGAGCTATCCACCATTATCTATCGGGGAGATAAGTTCATTTTCCGTCTGTGATTGTTGGAAATATAACAATTTGTTTACCCGGCATTCACAAATTTACCGCAAAAAAGCCTTATCATATGCATGTGCTGAGAAAGCATGAACAAATGATAAAAGGAGAAGAATCAGTGATGAAAAAGATGGTGAATCTATGCATGGCAGCGCTCTTATCCTGCAGTATGCTGGCTGGCTGCAGCTCTGGAAAGGATAACAGCGGTACCGGGGAGAAAAAGGATATTACAATTGCCTTTTTGCCGAATGAGGATGAAAATGCAGAACGCAGCAGTGAGGCTTTTCATATGCTGAAGGAAGAGGTACAGGCGGCTTTGGGCGATAACTACAATGTGAAAATCGCAAAGCTGGACAATTACAATGCGGTTATGGAGGCAATGGTATCCGGAACTGCACAGATTGCATGGGAAAGCGGGGCAACGTTTGCGGCTTCCTATATGAAGGATGATAAGATCCAGCCGATACTGTCCTATGGACCAAACGGCGATCCGGAAAAGAGTGGTTATAATGCCTATATTGCGACAAACAAAAAGCATGCGGCTGATTTTCAGGGAATGAGTCGGGATGAAAAGCTGAAATCACTGAAGGGAAAATCCTTCGGATTTGTATCTCCGACCTCTACCTCCGGATGTCTGGTACCAACAACGGCGTTCTGGAAGCTGTTTGGCCCGGATGGTGATAAAACCGTGTCCAAAAAAGAACAGATTAATATTAAGAATGCGGCTGATGGAGGTGTTTTCTCCGAGGTGCAAAACGGAGGAGATCATCAGGGGGCAGTTCAGCTGCTGGTGAATGACAAGGTATATGCCGGTGCTTTCTGCTGTACGTATGGCGACAGCTTTAAGGATCAGCTGGATATACTGGATACGACCTTTGTTCCAAACGGACCGCTCTGGGTAAATACCTCGGCACTGAATAAAGAGGAAATCAGTAAGCTGACGGATCACTTTGTAAACCTGACAGCGGATACCGCAAAAAACAAGGATTTCTTCGATCAGGAAAAGGGCTTCTTCTTTGAGGCAGAAGAGGATCCTGCGACCTTCAAATTCTTCAAAACCGATGTTTCCCGCTATCAGTTTATTCTGGATATGTATAAGGATCAGTAGGCGTACACAAAAGGTATGCTCCTTATGGGGGATATGAAATCAAATTGAAAAAAGGGAATCCAATGCTATTGTATACATCAATCGCGCCGGATTCTCTTTTTCATAAACCGCAGATGTCAATGCTGTTTTACAGATGAAGGGAATGCATACAACAGACAGTATGGGAAAAGGAAACACGATGCCTTTCTTCGTTAAAGGAAGGATTACGAAGGCTTAACAGCCGCTTAACACACAACAGGCAAACCCGGGGTACAATAACCATGTGGTATAAAAAAGAAAAGGTGGTATCGTGAATGAGTGATATATTACGTGTTCAAAATGTTTCAAAGACATATGAAGACAATGCGGTTCAGGCCCTGCGTTATGCCAGCTTTGAAGTGCATGAGGGTGAGCTGATCTCGGTGATCGGACCAAGCGGCTCAGGGAAAAGTACATTGCTGCGCTGTATCAACCGGATGATTGATGTGAGCGAGGGCAGCATTCAGTTTCTCAATTATGAGGTAACGTGTGCAAATAAACGGCAGATCAAGGATATCCGCCGGAATATCGGTATGATTTTTCAGCACTACAATCTGGTCTATCGGTTGAATGTTCTGGAGAATGTACTTCATGGAAGACTTGGCTATTATCCGACATGGAAAAGTACGCTGGGAATGTATTCGCAAAAGGATATCGAGCAGGCCGCAAAGCTTTTGGAAATGCTGGGACTGGGAGATAAGCTGTATGATAAATGCTGTGATCTTTCCGGCGGACAGAAGCAGCGTGTCGGGATTGCGCGGGCTTTGCTTCAGAATCCGAAAATTATGCTTTGCGATGAACCGATTGCTTCTCTGGACCCGCAGTCAAGCAAGGTGATTATGGAGCATTTAAAGGCGATTACCACAAACATGAGGATTCCCTGCATTGTGAATCTGCATCAGGTGGATGTTGCCCTGCATTATTCGGACCGCATTATCGGTATGCATCAGGGAAGCATTGTTTTCAATGGAAAACCGCAGGAGCTGGGAAGTGATGTAATTGAAAAGATTTACGGAGTCCCTATGAATGAGCTGATCAGTAAGGTGGAGGAGGTGAAGGCATGAGCTATTTTACGAAAAAAAGACGGTCCCTGGGCATGTATGCTGCTGTCACCATTGCTCTGCTGGCACTGTGTACCTGGCGTCTGGAAATTGACTGGGGTCTCATTCTTGCGAACTTTCAGGTATCCGTTGTGCGCTTTACAAAAACGTATCTTCCAATGGACTTTTCACAGCTGCGGGAACAGCTGTATCAGCTTTGGATTACCGTTGTGATATCCATTGCCGGAGCGTTTGTCGGCATGCTTCTTGCCTTCTTCTCCTCTCTGGCTATCTCCAGCAAAACCTCCCGTTACCGGGTTCTGAAATATCTGGTCCGCGCTCTTGCGTCATTGACCAGAAATATTCCGGAGGCTGTCTGGGCGGTTCTGCTTCTGCCACTGCTGTGGTACGGTGATTTTCTCGGCTTCCTCGTCTTGTGTATTATCTCCTATGGCTTTTTAACCCGTTCCTTTGCGGATTCCATCGACGAAACAAATGCCAGCTGTATCAAGGCTCTGGAGGCAACCGGTGCCAATTACTGGCAGATTGTCGTTCATGCTGTGATTCCGGAAACCATGCCGTCTCTGATTTCCTGGACACTGTACGCGGCGGAAAACAATATCCGAAGTGCTACGGTCGTCGGAATGCTTGCGGGGGGCGGTATCGGGTATCTGATGAGTATTTATCAGGGAGGACTGTATATCGGCTATACGGGGTATCAGCTGATGGCATCCTGCATTCTGCTGATTATAATCACGGTGATTATCACGGATCAAATATCTGCACAGATTAGAAAGAGGATTATCTAATGGAAACATATACGCTGACCTCTCCTGCCGCCCCGACGCTGAAAAAAAAGAAAAAGGGACGCTATATCCTGCGCAGAAAAGATACCTCGCGCCTGTTGTCACGGAGTGTGGTGCTTGTCTTTGCTTTTGTCTTTCTCTATTTTATCCTGTTCATCTGCCCCTATCGATGGGATCAGGTACGGCCGCAGCTGATTGCCACGTATCTAAGCAGCTTTCTGGATTTCACTGCCGTTACACAGAAAACGGCGATTGAGGTATTCACCAGTCTGATCAATACAATAGCACTTGCCTTTGTCACGACGATTATCGGAGCATGTATCGGATTCCTGCTGGGACTTATGGCAGCCCGGAATCTTTCACATCCATGGGTGTGCAGTATGGTACGCGGTTTTGCAGGGCTGATTCGTGCCGTGCCGACAATTATCTGGGTGCTGATCTTTATTTCCGGCTTCGGGTTAACAGCTACCACAGCCATTGTGGGGATGAGTTTTCACAGTGTCGCCTACTTCATCAAATCGTATTCCGAAGCCTTTGAGGAGGTAGATCCTGGTGCGATGGAGGCGATGAAGGCAAGTGGAGGAAGCTGGTGGCAGATCGTATGGAGTGCTGTCATCCCGGTATCCTTTACAAAGCTTTTATCCTGGATTGCCATGCGCAGTGAAATGAATTTCGCAGCTGCGGTGATCATCGGTCCTGCTGTAGGTGTTCCGGGGACGATTGGCTCCATTTTGAATTCCTATCAACGAAGCGGCGGTTATGGTACCGTGGGGCTGTGTGTACTGGCAATCTTTATGACAGCGCTGCTGTTTGAAATCATCATCACCCTGTATAAACAGAAAAGTATCGTAAACGACTAGAAGCCGATACGTTCTGCAGAAGCATTATCAGGGAAAGAAATAAATCTGTATAGAAAAAAAGAAGCTCTTTCGCTGCAGATTGCGATGCAGCTGAAAGCTTCTGATTTCAGAAAATCATGGCAGCACCACACCGATTGCATGTCGGACAGGCTGCCATTCTTTTTGTGTGATTGTACAATGCTCAGAGTCAGTCCTGCACTGCCTGCGGATGCTTTTTGATCCAGCGGCGATGGGAGGTATTTCGCTTGACCTCCAGAAATTTTTCTCCGGGGAAATGCAGTGGATTCTCTTTTGTTTCGGCATAGATTTTCAGAATATCCTCTGCATCCTCACGCAGGTATTCCAAATTCATGGAACCATACAGACGTGCAGGGATTACATACATGGGAAGCTGAATTTCATTTTTTCTTGCCATTTCCTGAGCATGGTGCATGGTATGCGGACAGAGCATCGCAATATCAAATTCCTCCTGATGCTTTACGAGAAACAAGAGTGGCATGAAGGCCACCGATATTTCATCCTCCCACCCCTTGTCCTCAATGGCTTTTTTGATTTGTACAGAAATTACACTGGAAGACATGCCCCCACCGCAACAGATAACCATTCGTAACATAAGCTCCTCCTTTGTGTCGCTATCTAGCGACATTATTGTATCACGATATTTGAAAAAAGGAAAGCGTATTCAGTCAATATATACAAGCCCCTGAATTTATCGTATAATAGGAAAAGACAAAGATGAAGACGGATATTTCTGTAGCAAAGTAAGCGGGCAGTGTAGATATGCAAGTTGATAGGAGTGAAGGTATGATCAATCTGGATGAGGTGCTGACATTTACAGAGGCAGCGGACAAATGGGGACTGGCGGATGGAAAAACCATTCGCAAGGCAGTGGAGCGCGGACGGTTTGAGCCGCACGAAATTAAAAAGAGCGGGAATGTCTGGCTGACAACCTATGCGGCCATGCAGCGTGTGTTTGGAAGTCCGAGAACCTCTCCCTCCGTGTTGTATTATACAGAGCTTTACGAGAATACAAGAGAGCGTCTGGAGCGTTTTTTTGAAGAAGCTGGTCTTGCCCTGCAAAGAGGGGATATGATTTCCATTGTGGAAAGCAGGGAGCATCCCGAGCGGATATTCTGTATTTTAAAGACAGAAGAGGAGCTGGAGGGCTTGCAGCGGCGATTGAAGTATTTTATGAAGTCGTAGTGCTGATAGGTGAGAAAGAAAGGAAGGTCTGCAAGTGAGGATTCTTTCTCGATTGTGGATAAACATAAAACAGGGAGATTCAACATGATGGGTTTTATCAATAGAAAATGAATTCTCCCTTTTTCATATACCCTAAAGTAAGAAAGAGACCAAGTGAGCCTTTCTTTTTTTTGAATCAGCTTTGAAAATATCTGGTAATAAAGCAAGGTTTTATCCGAATTTTCGTTTCATAAGTATTCGTACCTGCACGATTGCATAAACAGCAGCATAAAGCAGCATCTGCAATGTGTATATGCCTGTTTCCCTCATGGGCACCTGTGTCCATTTTGCACTTTGGATACTGATATCGGAAACCGGAGGAAATACACAGGCAAATATTTCTGGCAGCTGCATATCCTGCAGCAGTGCGGAAAACGTCATGGCTGCTATGATGAGCATACAGGCAAGGGGCAGCGCCAGCTTCTGGTTGGAAACAATACGCGGGTGCAGCAGCGAAATCATCATCCCACCGCACAGGCCGGCACTGACATGCAGGTCGAAATATCCGAACAGCATATCCGCCCGGATGGGATACAGTGTAAAGGCTGCCCCGTTGATCAGATAAAACAGACAGGGGATAAGGAGGATGAGGAAGCTGAAAAACAAATCGCACAGCAAAAAGAAAAACAGACGGCTGACGTAATACAGCAGTTCATTTCCCCTGCTTTGTAAAATCAATATCTGTTCCTCCAGGGCTTCCTGCTTCTGCAGGGAATGTACGATCCAGCCCATGATGGCGAAGGTCAGCAAGATGGTTGCCGCAAAGCTGCTGTAGGGATTGATTCCGTTCTCATTATAAAAGATACCGCAGAAGACAACGGTAACCACCAGCGGCATAACCAGCCTGGTTGAGGTCAGGGTTCTGCGTATATAGTATCGGTTTAATTCAAAGATTGTTTTCATGCCGAAGCTCCTCCAGATGCCAGCCCTGCATCAGATACCGCTGAATGCAGGCATCGCTTTCCTCTCTTGCACACACAAGCTTCTTTTCCTCCTGCTGTCTGCTGAAACGCACATAGACCTGTTCCATGACAGGAAGTGAAGCCATCAAACGCAACACACCATCATGCAGCTCATATACGATATCTGCCACCTCCTTGATCAGGCGCTGCTCATGCACGGCCATTAGGATACATACGTCTTTTTTCTTCAGTGCCTCCATCAGTTCGACGAAGACCCTCTGGGAAGCGATATCCTGTCCGTTAAGTGGTTCATCCATCAACAGAATATCAGGGGTCTGCAGCAGTGCCTGTATCACTGCCACCTTTTGCAGGCTTCCCTTTGAAAGATAGTGCATCGGTGTTTTCAACAGGTCATCCATAAAAAATTTATGCGTATATTCCCGAATGACAGCCAGTGCTGCATCAGCATCCATTCCCTGTATGGCACCCATATGCATCAGAAAATCACGGGCATTCATGCGGGTCGTGAAAAAATGATCCGGTATATACTGCAGAACAGCGTTTTTAAGCTGTAGCTCTCCGCTGTCGATTCGTAAAAAGCCTGCCACAGCATTCAAAAGGGTGCTTTTTCCGCAGCCGTTGTGTCCGCAGATCGCAATGCATTTTCCGGGTATCAGCTGCAGCGAAACGTCCTGCAGAACCACATTGCTTCCAAAGGACTTGCTTATATGTATTATCTCCATCGTATCACTCTTTTCCATATACTGTTATGATAGCACAAAGGATAGGACTTGTCTGAAAAATACAGAAGCAATATAAAAAAGAACAGCAGCTGCTGTCCTGTATAAGCTTATTTCTCACTGATATCCTTCATTTTCTGAAGTCCGAAGATGATGGCACCGCCGATAATGAACCAGAGAATTTCAAAGGTTTCAAGGCTGAGTGGGGCCTGTGGAGTTTCCAGTGTCTGCGGTCCCATGATAATTGCATAGAAAGAGCCGAGCATCATACCGATAATCAGAAAGACCATGATACTGCGGTGCTTATCCAGTGCAAACTTAATCAGCCGTACAACGGTAATCACACCGGTTATGATTCCCAATCCAAAGACAAACAAAATCGGTACATAGGAGAAATCAAATCCCATCAATGCCTTGATTGCAGAGATAATCGGTACATACAGCCCAAAAATCAGCAGCAGAGTGGAACCGCTGATTCCCGGCAGAACCATTGCGGAAATCGCAAACATTGCAGAAATAAAGACATAGACGATCAAACCGATATCCAGCTGAGCCAGATTGACACTGGAGCCGCTGCCTGCGACCGGATTGAAATAGGTGATCAATGCAACGACGGCGATACCGACAAGAAGCGCTATCATGCTTGCTGCATTGAGTCTCATGTTTTTCTTTTCTTCCCGAATCACGATTGGAATCGCGAACAGAATAAATCCCATAAACAGAGAGGATATGGCATAGATCTGTGTATGAAAGATGCTGGCGAGCACAGATACCGCCATCAGGAAGCCGACGATCCAGCCGATTCCCAGCTTCAGCAGAAAGATGACCGCCTCTTTTTTCTGCTGCATATTACCGCTCATCAGTGCATCCAGTGAACCGATGAATTTATCATAAAAGCCGAGCAGAAATGCAATCGTTCCTCCGGAAACTCCGGGAACACTATCTGCCAGCGCCATACAGAAGCCTCGAATAAAGTTTAATACCACTATGAAGTACCTTCCTTTCGTATCAAGGTTTATTATACTGTATATTTTGTAAAAGCCAACCGCTTTTTTATTAAATTTTCCTAAACAAAGGAAGGGAAAATATTTACCTGTGAGGAACCCTGTACGTTTTTTTACATAGTATGTCCAAAAAGGAGGTAGTTTCATGGCGGTAAGAATCTATGTGGATCAGGGGCATAACCCGGGGAATATCAATGCGGGGGCTAGTGGTAACGGGGTTGTGGAATCGGAGGTCACCTATTGGGTGGGAATCTATCTTGCAGGCTTTCTCTATGCAGATCAGCGCTTTGAAGTAAAGGTATCCAGACCATTTCCGGATACAGTGCTTGGCTATGATCAGGCGAGCAGTCTGCGAGCAAGAGTAGATGAGGCGAATGCATGGCCGGCAGATTATTTTGTCAGTATTCATGTCAACTCCAATCCGAATCCTGCAATCAACGGCTCGGAGGTGTATGTATACCGGGAGAATTCCACTGCTTACGATCTGGGCGTCAATGTTTTGGAATCCATTGTCGATCTGGTGGGAACACGCTACAATCAGGTGCGGACCAATCCATCCCTTTATGTTCTGCGGCGTACAAGCATGCCGGCAATTCTGGTGGAGCTGGCGTATCTTTCCAATCTTCAGGATGCCGAAAAGCTGTTGAATGACCAGTATCTGTTTGCTTTTTCCATCTATATCGGAATTCTGAATTATCTGGGTTATTCCTATGATCCCTTTCCCAGACGCTGATGGAAGGAATTGGAAAAAGGAGTGCATTTCTCTTGCATAAAAGTGGAGTTTCTGCTCCCTGTGGAGTGTAAGAGGTTACAAGGTAAATAATGTAAATAAAGTAGGAAAAAGTTTTAAAAAGGTTAGTATTTGGGGAGAATTTAAGGTATAATTATGAATCGTTGAGAAGTGAGTGGTGAATGTATGGATATGAATGAATTACTGAAGGAATATAACGTAGAACTGGATGAAAAAAAGCAGGAGCTGTGTTGTGAGCTGCAGCATCCTCTTCTGATTAATGGAACAACAGGGAGTGGTAAAACATTCCTTTTATTAGCCCGTAATGCGTATCTAATGAAGGTTGAAGAGGTGGAACCGTCAGCTATTTTGAATATTGTGCATGATCCTGCCATTGCAAAGAGAATGGCGAAGGATTACCGCTATCTATACTGTGATGATGAACGGATGCCTTCCTTTGTGGATATGCACAGCTTTGCTTATCGGATTATCCGCTTCCATGATAAAATGATACAGCGGGAATCCTGTAAGGCGTATCGTGATATGGAGAAGGTGGTTCGCCGTCTGATCAAGGATATGTTTGCAATGGAGCTTACCGGTGTACAGCTGCGCCGTTTGATGCGGCAGATCAGCACCTGCCGTACTATGATGATGAGTGAGCGTGAAATTGCTTCTATCAGCTTTGAGGGAATTGATTTTCCGGCTTTTCTAAAGGCTTATGATAAATTTAAGAATGAGCGCAATATTTATGATCAGGATGATATTCTGTGTGAATGCGCCCGTATTTTAATGAGTACACCGGCCGTTTTGCAGACCTTTTCCTCCCGGTATCAGTATGTGCATATCGATGATGCACAGGAGCTCTCCTTTGTTGCCCATGTCATCATCAAGCTGCTGTTTTCATCGGATTGTCAGATGATGATGCTGGCAGATCGTGATCAGTGTCTGGATTTTGATAAGGCGGCGTATCCGCAGGCACTGGACAGCTTTTCGGAAGCATATGTGCAGGCGCGCATTGAACAGCTGGAGGGAAACTGGCGCAATAATCAGACCATCAACGCTCTGGCAAATGAGTTTTATTATAAGAATGAGACAGCTATGAGCTGCAGCAGTGAGGAAACCTGCGAGGTGAAATTCAAGGGCTTTGCACAGCTGGAGCGGATGTATGAGTATGCGATGCGCATGGTGGTAGAGGATGAAAGTGATATTGCCTTCCTGTATCGTGACGGCGCAATGGCGATGCCTCTTGTGGAGCTGTTCATGCAGCATCAGGTGCCGTTTCACCTGCATGGAAGCGTAAAAAAGTTTTTGCAGGAGCCGGTTGTCAAGGATCTATGTAATATCATTGAGCTTCTGATCGATCCAAAGGATATGCGTGCCTTTTATGAGGTATATGAGAAGCTTGGCTTTGATATTTCAAAAAAGGTGTTGCTGGAGGTTGCGCAGCGTCTGCGGGATGATGAGCATGTGGATGTCTACCAGGCGATGATGGAAAGCAGCTATCGAGCTGCCGGAAAGAAAAAGCTGGCGGCTTCCATGGAGAATATCCGAACTGCCTCCACATTGGAAACACACACGATGATTACCTTTATTCTGGACAAGCTGGGGTATCGGGCACGTCTGCTGAAGGCGAATATCCTGATGAATGATTCCAATCTGCTGGCCCTGCGCGTGATTGCTGCTCGCTACAGTGATCCGGCACAGTTCCTGAATCGTCTGCGGGAAATGGGGGAATTCCTGTGTGAGCCAATCAGCCGTATCCAGATTCGCAGTGTAGCTTCTGCCAGAGGTATGGAATTCAGTCGTGTGGCACTGCTGGATTGTCTGGGATCGACTTTTCCAAAAGCCGGTCTGCAGGAGGAAGAGCTTCAACTGGAACGCCGTTTGTTTTTTACTGGGATCACCAGAGCCAAGCATCAGCTGGAGTTTTTTACAAGCAAGCGCTGTGATGTAATACGTCTGGAAATATCTCCATTCATATATGAGCTGCATGCGCCAAAGGAAGAAGAAGCAAAGGTGGCAGGGGAGCGACCTGTAGCACAGCCGAAAAAGCTGCGAGAGGGTGGCTTGCGTCGCGGTATGCGGATTACACATGCCACGCTTGGAGAAGGCCGCATTATGAAAATCAGCGAAGGCATGATGCAGGTACAATTTCAAACAGAAAGCAAAACACTGAATATTCACCACTGTATCATGAATGAGCTGATTGATCTGGTATAGAAGAAGTGCTGCTTAGCAGCTATGTTGGAAGCTAAAATAGGGAAGTCCTGCAAATGTCGTTGACAGTAACGCGGGTCTTCCCTTTTCTGTACTTTTTACTCCAGATATTCAGAATAAGAATGTATATGCATGTGAGGGTCCTGCTGTTTTGAACAAAGGATTCTGCATACTGTAAAGGAATGGCTGTTTAAGCTTATAAGTAGGCGGTAACATGACCTTTTTTCAGCCTCTGCAGAAGAAAGATATACACTTTCAATGTGATATTTGTTCATGATTTGAGGCATTATAAAACATTCATTTCTTACAGGCAATCATCGATTGTGAAGATGCAGAGAGCTGTTTAGTTATCGTATCCAATAGGAATATGGAAACTATTGTCAGGAAAGAACAGCCCTTTTTAGGTCAACAGGGTGTTGTATGCAAGAGGAAGCTGACAGAATAGGGTTGTCAGTTTTTAATGGAAGTATAAAAAACCCCATTATTCATGGGGTTACCTGTTATCATGGCGCCTTAAACAGGACTTGAACCTGTGACCTGCCGGTTAACAGCCGGATGCTCTACCAACTGAGCTATTAAGGCATTTCTTAAATGCTTAATTATAATACCATAGGTATTTTGTTTTTGCAAGTTATAAAATCAATTTTCATGCAATTAAAGTCATAAAAAAAGGATGGAAACCAAAAATAATATTTCGGTTTCCAGTATCAGGAAGTCTTAGCCCTTCAAGCCTCTGGACTGACGATCCATGTCCTCAATTACAATATCATAGATTTCCCCAAGGGTAGCGCAATATTTTAGCACATCCCAAGGTGTATTCGTATGAAAATGGATTTTGATGAGCTCAGCATCTCCAACAGCAAGCAGGCAATTTCCTTGAAAATTCTCCATAAAATAATCGTGTATGGAATCCTCACATAAATCATTTCCTTCAATCAGCAGCTGTGTGTCATAACGGTATTCCAGCATATGCAAATCTCCTTTCCTAAGCATGATTATATCATATCATAATGAGACGCAAAGCGGCGTAGTTTTTATTTTGGATGCAACAGGTGCTTTAAACTTAATATTCATGTTTAAGATATAATATTTAATGATAAACGATAAAAATATATTGTAAAATATAAAAACTATGCTAGAATGTAATTAGATGGAGGTGTTCCTATGAAACTGAAACAACCTGTAAATTGGAAGCATACGACGTTTCTCTGGATACTGAGATTCATGCTGAGTGGTGTGGCTGTATCCATTGTTTTTCAATGCTTGAGAATAATTGAACTCTATCAAGTGCCGGAGCAAAGTCTGCGCTTTATTCCATGGGAGGTCAACAATGTTGTAACGCTGGCTCGTCTATTGGCAGAAAGCGGACTCTTTTCCAGCAGATTTTATGCTGTTTTTGACTCCCTGCTTGCAATTACAAATGCCAGCATATATGCTCTTTTGCTTCTGTGGGGTATACAGGCAGTAAAGGAAGCCGCAAAGACAACACCGTTTTTAACAGATATATTGAAAAAATTAAAGATCAGTATACTGCTGCTGGCAGGCTTTCGTTTCCTTTTAGTCTTCCTGGAATTTCTTCTGGCTCTGATATACCAGCCGCCAATTGATTGGTCTAGCCTATTTTTCGATGTTGTTCGTAATCTTTTTGAAAGCCTGATCATGCTGGGAGCATTATGGTGTCTTATACATGTCTGGATGTATGGGGCAGCTTTGCAGCATGAGCTTGATGAAACAATATAAGGGGACAGGACTATGAGAAAAAATAAGAATAGACTTATGAAGGTATTGCTGTACTGTCTCGTCGTATGCGGAATCATCATAATCAGCTTAAGACTATATACAATTTATACCATCTGCATATCTCCGGAATCCTGCTTCGAGCCAAACCTGCCGCGGGAGCAAATTATTCAGGTTACCGGGAAAAGCTTGAGCAATGTGCTCATGAGCGTAGGGCTTATTTCAGATAAAGCGGCAGCTCTGATGGAAGTTGCTGTCGGTTTACTAGCTGAGCTTATACAAATTGTTATTTTAATTCTTGCCGTATACATCTTTCAGAGAAACTCAATTCATCGACCTTTTCAGACGAATATGATAAACTGGTTACAGTGCTTCGCTATTCTCTATTGTATCCTTCCTGTTATACAGGGTCTGTTTATCATCTGCATTCTGGGTTTGAATCAGGTTAATTTATATCCAAGGCTTATACTGTTTCAAATTTTCGATATCGGTGTACAGGTGTTACCGGGGTTAGCGATTATCGGTATTGCAAAGGTGTTCCGATATGGGTATAGCTTGCAAAATGAAGTGGATCAGATTCTCTAGGAGGTGAATTATGGCTATCATATTAAGACTCGACCGTGTCATGGCAGATCGAAAAATTTCATTGAATGAGCTGGCAGATCAGGTAGGAATCTCCAATGTTAATCTTTCGAATTTAAAGCGGGGAAAGGTAAAAGCCATTCGGTTTTCAACCCTCGATAAAATATGTGAGGTACTGAATTGCCAGCCAAGTGATATTCTGGAATATCAGCGAACAGAAGAGCAATAAATACAGATATGAAAAAGGAAATCCATCATGTCACCTTCTCAGCATCTGCGAATGTATGTGAATCGCAGATACTGTACCTGATAATGTGGACTTCCCTTTTTATTATTTCGTAGGCAGTTTGTGCATATGCCTGCTTTTATCGTGAGCAAGCAACAACAGCACCATGCTCACCTCAAACAGTGTCATGAGGATATAAGGAAATTCATTTCCTGCATTATCCGCAGGATTGATGGCAAACAGGTGGATGCAGAGATTCCATGAGAAATGATATGTCATCGAGGATAAAAGATTTCCCTCACTCCACTGAAGCAGATACTCATATACAAAGCTTTCTGCGATACAGCCGATGAAGAAGGAAAGCAGAGGGACCTCTATGCCATTTTGATAGAAATAATGATAATGCCAGAGAAACCAGATGATACCGATACTGACAGGGACATGCCATTCCTTTTCCATACGTTCTCTCAAATAAGATCGTAAGTATCCACGCCATCCGATTTCCTCTGCAAAAAATGCCCATACAATGACAATAAACTGCAGATCATAATTCAGAAAATGTCCAGATGAAGAAGAACCTGCGAACAGCCTTGCGAGCAGCATGGGGGCAAGGGAAAACACGCAGGGGAATAGGAGTGCGGTGCCAGATTTCCAGCCTTTGAAATTCTTCTTAAAAAAACTCAGGAGCTGTCTGTTCTTCGATAGAACGAGAAGAGCGGCGATACTGGGAGAGGCTGCTTCCAGTCCGTAAAACAGAAGCTGTAATACAGGAAGCCCGGTATATCGCTGACACAATACAAAAAAGAAGGGCATGAGAAAAGTCAGTAAGAGAAACATGCATATGTCGTTTGTTTTCGTCTTCATCAGCACTCAGCCCTTCATGTTCGAATATCAGTAACTATTTTTAAACAATCTGGAAAATATAAAACTTCAGATACGAGGTTTCTTCCATTGTCCATAGGATAGGATGGTCATGATTCTGCTGTGTAACGGATACCTGCTTCAGGGTGACTCCTGCTTCCTGTGCAGATTCACGCAGCATCTTTTCAAAATTTTCTATTTCCATAAAACGGGAACAGCTGCAGGTGATGAGATAGCCGCCTCTTCCCAACAGCATCATAGCCTGTTTGTTAATGCGTTTATAGCCGCTGTAAGCATGGTCAATCGTTCTTCTGGATTTTGTGAAGGCAGGGGGATCCAGCACAATAATGTCGAACTGTCCCTCTTTACAGGTATCCAGGTATTTGAACACATCCGCTTTCACAAAAGAAATCCTGTTTTCAAGATGATTCAGCTTTGCATTGGCATATGCCTGATCCAATGCAGTCTGCGATACATCGACAGCGACAACCTGACTGGCATTTCCATACGCCGCATTTAATGCAAAGCCGCCGGTATGCGAAAAGCAATCCATGACACGTTTTCCATGTGCCATTTCACGAAGCAGAACACGGTTGGCTTTCTGATCCAGAAAATATCCGGTCTTCTGTCCGTTTTCAACATCCACATGAAGCTTTAATCCGTTTTCATCAATGATGGTTGTGGTTGGCAGCTTCATCTGCTTCCAGTATCCCTTTTCCAGAGGCAGACCTTCCTTGGCACGCACCCTGATATCATTGCGTTCGTAAATTCCTTTTACATCCTGTCCGTCTTCTCTTAATACTTCCAGCAGCACCTCATACAGCATATCCTTTCGCTGTTCCAGTCCATAGGAGCTGATCTGTGATACCAGAATATCATTATAGCGATCCACTGTAAGACCGGGAAGCTGATCGGCTTCTCCGAAAATCAGGCGGCAGTTGGTTATATTCTTACTTTCCAGCGTTTTGCGAAACGCATACGCAAATTGGATTCTTTCTTTGAAAAATGCTCTGTCAAATGTATCTGCTGTATCCTTTGACAGTATTCTTACAGTGATATGACTGTTTCTGGACAGAAAGCCGGTTCCAAGATAGCGATCCTTGGTTGTTACGATGTCAACAAGTGCACCGTTTTCTATTTCCTCAGCAAGCTTAACAACATTATTCTTATACATCCACATCTGTCCGTTGTCCAGCCACTTTTCTCCTTCTTCGCTTATTGTAATCTTTGGATAATTTCTATTCATATAAATACCTCACTATTTCAATTCCCCTGTATTATATCATACATTCCGTTTCTGCTGTATGCTAAGCCGGCAGGTATTACCGTGTATGGTCATTTCTCTGTTTAAAAAGCCAGAGAGACATTAGAGGTTTCCGTATCATAAGATAACAGCATCCTCTTGCATGCTTTATTTGAAGGGAAAAGGATATAATCCTTGCAATTGAAAGGTAAAAACATTTAATCATGCTCGTTATGGATAAAACCATTTTTTATATAACGATCCTTGTTCTGCTTTTTGCAATACACAAAATAACTGCTTACAATGAAAAATATCTGTGCAAGGGTCATTGTAATACCGGTTCTTAAAATGTTGGATGGATGAAACATACTGCATAGTACAATACCGGTCACAAGCAGCCCCACGTATGCAACATAATCCTTTAAGACAATCTTTCTTTTCATGAGCAAATAGTAGAAAAGACATATGATAAATAAATCCATCAGACCGAATGAAGCTTTTACATCATACAGCAGCATATATATTTGTGAACATATTAAAATCACAGCGCATATAAATTTTTGATAGACATTTTTCATGCACAACTCCCTCGCTTTTCACTCATTCATATCGTATTCAGGTAATTATAAGGATACTTCTTTGTGTATCTTTATTATAGCATAGCTATGATAAGGTATAGAAGGCAAATAAGCTTCACTTTTATTATTTGATTGAGATAGATAATTCATGACAGCTTAAAGGTATTATTAACGCTTAGAAAAATATGCAAATTTATGCGTGATATAGGGTACATTGATGACGCGTGCGGGAATCAAAGCTACATGCATCACCGACTAATAAACTCTGCCCTAATTGATGCTTAACGTACTAAGACACCATTGGTTTGTCCCTATTGACATAAGTAATGTACCTTTCTTCAGGTATGCTTAAATATCTTAAATAAACTCTAACAAGCGATATAAATCAGTATACCTCATCATATTTATTTTCAACACAAGAGATAACTCTTATATTGTGAGCTATATTTGACTATGAACGAGCTTCACAACCTTGTGATTTATGATAATACCATTGAATCTAAAGAAAAATGATGATTTACATATGAACAGGTTATAAAAATAATAGCTGATAATGCAAAACTCAATGATAAGCAACAGCTAAGTGAACCAGATGATTACAATAGCATTTTAATAAAATAAAAATGACCTTTGTTTGCGAGGTCATTTTTCTGGTCTAAAGGTTACTATATCCTGTATATCACAATCGAGTATCTTACAAAGGTCATGTAATGTATTTATTGTCACACTGTTTCCTTTACGAAATGCATCTAATGTTCCAGTGCTTACATGATACTTATTTATTAAGGTAAGGTGTATTGCGATATATGCTTTTCTTTAAGTGTATTCCACAGTGGCTCATAACTTATCATGTAATCACCTCATTCCAATATAGATTATAATGCAGATCATCATATCAAATATTGCCGAAAATTAGGCTATATAGTAAATGAATTATAATAATTCATTTACAAGGAGGTAGGACATATCATGAACAGAGAAAGCTTGCATATTGACGCTGTCAATAGAGATGCTTAAATCAAGTTTTATAACGCTTTATCGAACGAAAGAAAGGATAAATTTATGGGCTTGGTAGAAACACTTTCAGGACTTCTGACAAAAATAAAGATACTGAAATTTCAAAACCATCGTCAAAAACTCGACAATCGTGTTATAAGCAGTAAAAAAGCCCTTGTTTAGGGCTTTATCTGTCTATTGGTGACGCGTACGGGATTCGAACCCGTGAATGCTTGCGTGAAAGGCAAGTGAGTTAACCGTTTCTCCAACGCGCCATCATTTAATCGCGAATGCCAGTTAATAATACCACAAGAAGAATTAGTACGCAAGTCTTTTTTTTGAAAAAAACAAAAAAATGAATGCTTACATAAAAAGCAGAATATCGCAGAAACTAATCTGGTAAGGAATAAGAATTATAAAGAAATAAAGCTTTTCAATATATCGAAATAGCGCGTATAATATATGCGGTTAGATAAATGAGGTAGGAAGATGAAAAAGATATTATTTTTAACAACCGGTGGAACCATCGCATCCAGCTCCAGTGAAGAAGGTCTGGTGCCATCCCTGACAAGCGAGGAAATTTTGCATTATCTCGGTGAGCATCATGGTGATATTGAAATAACCTGTGAGGATTTGCTGCGGCTGGACTCCAGTAACATGCAGCCGGAGGAATGGCAGCTGATTGCAAGGCGTATTGCAGAGGCGAAAAGCGGATATGACGGTATTGTTCTGAGTCATGGTACAGATACGATGGCCTATACAGCCGGGGCGCTTTCCTTCATGCTGCGCAATCTGGACATACCCCTGATCATAACAGGAAGTCAGCTGCCGCTGCTTCATCCGCTGAGTGACGGTGTGGAAAATATTCGTGTGGCATTTACCGCTGTATGTGAGGATATGCAAGGTGTTTATGTATGCTTTAACAGAAAAATTATGCTGGCAACACGTGTTGTTAAGGTTCGAACGATGAATTTCGACGCCTTTGAGAGTGTAAACATAGAGCCGTGCGGACTGGTGGATGCCAGAGGTCTGCGTATAAACAGGCAGCTGCTGATTCATCCAACGAATGCGTTTGCTTTAGAGGATGATCTGTGTAAGGAGGTCGTGCTGATTAAGCTGATACCGGGCATGAACCCGCTGCTGTTCGACAAGCTGGCGGAAATGGATATCCGCGGTATCGTCATCGAAGCCTTTGGTGCCGGTGGAATCAATTTTGTGCGTCGTGATTTGATCAGCAAGCTGGAAGAAATCGTCGCCCGCGGAATCAGTGTAGTCGTATGCAGTCAGTGTCTTTACGAATACAGTGACTTCTCTATCTATCAGACTGGTCAGAAGGTATTGCAGCACGGCGTGATTCAGGGCTATGATATGACAAGCGAGGCCTGTGTTACCAAGCTGATGTGGGCATTGGGAAAAAGTACGGATACAAAGGAAGTAAAGCGGATATTTGAAACCAATTATGTCAATGAGATAACATTGACATAGGCCTGTGTGCTGTTTTGCTTAAGGATTCATGTTAAACAGAAGCTGTTATCAATCGATGACCCGTAGCTGGTTGAAGGCTTCTGTTTTTTATGTCTGGCAAACAACATGAAAGCAGAGACCGGCCTTTTATATTGCTTCTTTCTGTTTGATAAAAGGATGGCTATCGCAGGGGAGTATGAGCTGAATTTCCCTTATTTTATCGGTTTTCAGCTATAGTAAGCTAAAATATAAGGATTGGTATCATTTAGTATTGAAAAACATATAAACTGGTACAATATATTAGTTGACAATTCATTGACAGAATGCTACGATATGCTTGGTGATAATGATGATAGAGAAAAGAAAAGCACCGGCGTTTCATTGCCCCCGCTGGGAAGAACTGCCGGATATGGATTTATATATGGATCAGGTCGTAACCCTGTTAAATGAATATCTGAAGCCGTTTCATGCGAAGGATCAGGAAAAGATGGTAACCTCCACCATGATCAATAATTATGTGAAGCACGGAATCGTTTCCCCGCCCGTCAAAAAGAAATATACGAAGAACCACGTTGCCTATCTGATGGTGGTCTGTATCTTAAAGATGGTGTATCGCATGGATGAAATCAGCAAGCTGATTCGTGTGCAGATTTACAAATATCCCATTGATCAGGCATATAACTATTTCTGTGCTGAGCTGGAATGCTGTCTGAAATGCATTTTCGCCCATAAAAAAGTGCATCATGCGCCAAGTGATGATGAGGGAAGTCTTGTGGTCGACCTGATTCGTAATACCGTGCAGGCTGTGGCGTACACGATTTATGTACGGCACGAGCTGGAGCATCCCCAGATTATGATACAGGAGGAATCCGATACATAGGCGGCTTTCACAGTAACATGTGGAAGCTTTTTTATTTTTTGTTTATTTCCTTCCATCAGCCGCATATAGTATAGCAAGAGGGATACCAAATGAACGAACTGCTTGTGATTGCCTGGCTGCTGCTTCCTGCTTCCGCTTTGCTGATACAATATTATCTGATACAAAAACGACAGAATTTGCTGTGGATCCTGCCGCTTTTGAGTCTGGCCGTCACCTTTTTTATCGGACTGGCGGCTGTATTGTATGCTTTTTTCCTGATTATATTTACAAAGGTGCTGATGGCAGAAGATCCGCATCAAAGCTGATGACCTCACTCGTTTTCATATCGAGAATATATTCATGGGAAACGATCCAGCGCCGGTTTTTATAATCCCGTGTCCGCAGATACAGAAAATCCGCATAAAAACGAAGATGGAAACCGATCTGATCCTGTGAATCCCCGTGCTCTATACGTACGAAGGAAGGCAGATTGATCAAAAACAGATTGCGTCTTGCCAGAACCTCGCATAGGGCGAAGCTGTTGTGCAGATGTCCGCTGATGAAAATGATATGCGGATGTACATCCTTCAGCATGTCCACCTGCAGGTGCTGCTGCGTACCGGTATGATCTTCACTCATAACATGGGTATCCTGCAGCGGCTGGTGTGCGATGATGCATACCGGCTTGTTTTTATCATCCTGCTTTAATCCGTTTAACAGCCAGTCCACCTGCTTTTTGGTGAGAATCATATCGTTCTTGCTTGGCCGCTCACTATTCAAAATATAAAAATGGACGCCTTCTACATACCGGTCAAAATAAATACTTTCCGCATGTCGTGGCAGCAGCTTCCGGTATTCCGGATGAATGCGGTTTTGTGTGCGTGAAAACAGATTATAGAGATCGTGGTTACCCAATGCAGGCAGAATATGAATCGGGAATTCCTGCAGCTGCGTAAGCACCTGTTTCATCTGAAACGGATAGCCGTTATTTGTCAGATCACCGCAAATTGCCACATGGCGAACCTTGCGCTTCCATATATCCTCCAATGCGGCTTCCAGCTTTTCATTCTGTCTGGGGAAAGCGATGTGCAAATCTGACAGCAGCTCCATTTGCAGATAGCTTTTTTCGTTGCAGATCCGATTGGCAAAGGCCGTTCTTTTTTTATCCATAGCAAATCTCCTCCTGCTGTATATTGTGGACAGAAAACGCTCTTCTATAACGCATAGAGAAAAAGAATTACAGCTGTCGAACAGCTTTTCCACCGCTGAAAATCACAATTTCTGTTTATATCTTTTTTCGCTTGTGATACTATAATACTGAACGAAAAAGAAAGTTGAGGTATGCGAAGATGGATTATGCAAAAGAAGCGCTGCGTCTGCATGCAGAGTGGAAAGGAAAGCTGGATGTCAATCCCAAAATGGAAATCAACACCAAGGATGATCTGAGTCTGGCGTATACACCGGGAGTTGCTGCTCCCTGTCTGGAAATCGAAAAGGACATCAACAAAAGCTATGAGCTGACCGGACGTGGAAATCTGGTAGCGGTTGTAACTGACGGGACGGCGGTTCTCGGCTTGGGAGATATCGGACCGGAGGCAGGGATGCCGGTCATGGAGGGGAAATGTGTTCTGTTTAAGGAGTTTGGCGGTGTGAACGCAATCCCTTTATGCATCAAAAGCAAGGATGTGGATGAAATCGTACATACAATTGCCCTTTTATCCGGCAGCTTTGGCGGCATCAATCTGGAAGATATCGCAGCACCGCGCTGTTTTGAAATCGAGGCGAAGCTGAAGGAGCTGTGTGATATTCCGGTATTCCATGATGATCAGCATGGAACTGCCATCGTTACCGCAGCTGCTTTGTTGAATGCAGTGAAGCTGACAGGTAAAAACATGGGGGATTTACGTATCGTCATTAACGGTGCAGGCTCTGCCGGTATCGCGATTGCCAGACTGCTGCTGAATATGAAGTTCGGTGACGTTATTTTGTGTGATTCCAAGGGTAGTGTTTATAAGGGAAGAGAAGGCATGAATGCGGGCAAGAAGGAGATTGCCGAGCTGACGAACAAGGGCATGCTGAAGGGAAGTCTTGCGGATGCCATGAAGGGGAGCGATATCTTTATCGGTGTATCTGCCCCGGATGTGGTGAGTGAGGCTATGGTAGCCAGCATGAATGAGAAATCCATTGTCCTGCCGATGGCAAATCCGGTACCGGAAATCATGCCGGATAAGGCAAAGCATGCCGGAGCCTTCGTCGTGGGAACAGGCCGCAGTGACTTTGCTAATCAGATCAATAACGTTCTGGCATTCCCCGGCATTTTCCGCGGTGCTCTGGATGTTCGTGCAAGCGATATCAATGAGGAAATGAAGGTTGCTGCTGCATATGCAATCGCTTCCTTGGTAAGTGATGAAGAGCTGAGCGTAGATTATATTATCCCAAGCGCTTTGAATAAAGAGGTGGGTGCTGTTATAGCCGAAGCTGTTGCACAGGCGGCAAGGGAAAGCGGTGTAGCGCGCATATAATTGAATAGAGAATACGGTGACCAGTATGAAGTATAGAAATCGCCGTATTTTTTTTGGTAAGCAGGTGGGAGGAGCGTGCCGTCCGACGGATATGGGAGAATAAGCCTTCATCTGTAAAGCTCAGCCTGCGTTTTCTATTTCTATCATAAAAAAAGAGCTCCTATCAGCCTGATTGCGGAGTTCTTTTTCTATCTGTATGTTATGTAAAAAATATTATACCATGTTTTCTGCTATGACATAGGCATCAAATTCTTCCGCACTCAAAAAGCCGAGTGCCACACAGGCTTCTTTTAAGGATATCCCATCCTGATAGGCTTTTTTTGCTGTTTTTGCGGCATTCTCATAGCCAATATGCGGATTCAGAGCAGTAACGAGCATCAGTGAATGCTGCAGATATTCCGCCATTTTTTCTTCGTTTGCCCGGATACCCTCTACACAGTGGATGCGGAAGCTGCGCAGACCGTCACTGAGCAGGGTGATGGATTGCAGGAAGTTATAAATGATTACCGGCATGAAGACATTCAGCTCAAAATTTCCCTGACTGGCCGCAAAGCCGATGGCCGCATCATTTCCCATGACCTGTACGGCTACCATGGTCATCGCTTCACATTGTGTCGGATTTACCTTTCCCGGCATAATGCTGCTTCCTGGCTCATTTTCCGGTATCCGAATTTCCTGCAGACCACAACGCGGACCGCTTGCCAGCCAGCGTACATCATTTGCCATCTTCATACAGTTTGCCGCCAGTGCCTTCAGCGCACCATGGGCGAAGCAGATATCATCCTTCGCAGACAGAGCATGGAATTTGTTCGGGTCACTGATAAATTGGGTAGCCAGCTGATCGCTCAGCTTTTCACAGACGAGATCGCCGAATCCCTGTGGTGTATTCAGTCCGGTGCCGACTGCCGTCCCTCCAATGGCAAGCTTACGCAGGGAATCAATTGCCTTTTGCAGCATATCGATATTGTTCTCCAGCATGCCTCTCCATCCGCTGATTTCCTGTGAAAAGCGCAGTGGTGTCGCATCCTGCAGGTGTGTACGTCCGATTTTGATGATATGCTGATTCTCTTTTTCCAGACGCTTTAAAGCATGAATCATTTCCTCCAGCTGGGGCATTAGCTGTTTACGTAGTGCTTCAATCGCTGCGATATGCATAGCAGTAGGGAACGTGTCATTGGAACTTTGTCCCTTATTCACATCGTCATTTGGATGCAGCAGCTGTTCCCTTGCAATTTCATTTCCGCGATTGGCAATGACCTCATTTACATTCATATTGCTCTGTGTTCCACTTCCTGTCTGCCAGACAGAAAGTGGGAAGTGGGCATCCAGTCTGCCGCATAAAATCTCATCACAGGCAGTGGCAATCGCATCCAGCTTACGCTCCTCCATACGGCCAAGCTCATAGTTGACCTTTGCGCAGGCCAGCTTCAGATGTGCAAAGGCACAGATCATGCTCAGAGGGATTTTCTCATCCCCGATTTTGAAATTCTCATAGCTGCGCTGTGTCTGGGCTCCCCAGTATTTATCTTCCTCCACAGCGATTTCACCCATGGAATCATGTTCCATTCGTGTTTTCATAAGACGCACTCTCCTTTTTATCTCTACACTGATTTTATCATGTTCCGGTATGAAAAAAAAGAGCCGGACAGGAAAGAGCGGCTCAGAAAGCTATGCACAAAAGTAAAAGACAGAGAAGCAGAAGTCCCGAAATACTGGTACCGATGATGCCCAGCACCAGACCGGCAATCGCTCTGCCTGCCGGACGTAGCACCCTGGCTCTGGCTCCCATGACAATAGCCAGAATTCCGCAAGCCAGAGAAACAAGCACAATCAGCATTCCCGGCAGCCACCGGAAAAAGGAAAACAGGATAGCAGGCACACAGAATGATACAGAAACAATGCCGAGAACCATGGATGCAATCGCTGTACGGATTGTCGCGCTGTTCATATCAAATCCATCCTTTCAATATAAAACGGGCCATAGCCCGTTTAACCGCCAATCTGATAATCGTCATCCAGTACCTTGATTTGACTGTCACCGATAATGAAATAATGCGGATAATGATACAGCAGATTCTTATTCACAAAGGAAATGCTGCCCAGCAGAATATCCACAGCCTCAATGGATGTACGTGTCATAAGATCGGAAATAAAATTGAAATCTGTTTTCATGTCCTTGTAATGTGCATCGGAGAATGTGTAGATGGTGTTTTCCGGAATAAAGCCGGTTGCTCTACTCAGCGGTTTCACAATATTTCTTGCATAAGCCGGAGCACTGATTTCATAGCCGTTCATACTCAATGGGGTACCATATTCCACGATAGCCTTTAGAATACGCGCATTACCAATCACCTTTTCCAGAGAATCATCCTTGACATTGATGACAAATTTACGACCTTCGGCAAACTGATTGATATGATATTCGTTCTGAAAGAACAGATACATGTGATGATTCAGTGTCTTTGCGACATCCTCTCTCACCGGCTCATATCCAACCCAGCCTCCAAAATCATTTACATCTGCAATTTCGATTCCATACATAACCTGTTTCATATGAATTCTCCTCTCGTGTGTAGTTCTTATCTATATTATATACTGAAATGAATGTAAAAAACAGATTTTACGCACAAATTCTCCATGCTTTTCCTTATACAGAAGTGTTTACAGTCGCAAAGGTATGCCATCATATGCGAATTCCTTCGAAAAATACTGACTGCGTGGCATACAAAGCAGTATCCTACAGATACCCGGAAGTGGTCTTCCCAAACTGAATGTAACAGGTAGTAAATATTCCGCTAATAGTGCTCTCTGATTTTTTTACAAATTTCTATTATTTCCTATCCACATATGATAAAATTATACAAAGGTTTACCAGTGCTTTTACAGAGTCTGCATGCTGTATGCACAAGCGATAGCATAGGCTTTTGATAGAGAGAGGATATCGGGGATGAGTAGAAAACGGATTTGTGAGGATTGCGGAAATAAGTGCAATGATGAATATTGTCCGATTTGCGGAAGGAAAACAAAGGTATACAACGAAGCTTCCCGTCAGGAGGATACGCTGTATGATGCCGCAAAGTATCGTACCACGGCTGATACGAAAAAAGCGGAGAGTGGCGTGTTTGAAGAAAAGAAGGAGCGCATCGATGACAGTGAGCGTGTAAGGGAGCACCGCTATAATCATCCCAATGCGAAGAATTTGCGCCTGCGCATGGAAAAGGGTGGACATCCGTATTATGAGCATATCAAGGGAGGGGGTACGCAGAAAAATATCCGTTTGGTTCAGCTGTTCAGCCTGCTGCTGATTATCGGTATCGTGGTTGCGGTTGCTGTGGTCGCTGTGACCTCCTTTCGCGATGAGCCTTCGGCATTCACAGACAATGAGGACATTGGTGACAGCTTTGTGAGTGGAAATATTTCCAAGCATGAGGTGGATGAGAAGGTTTCCCTGACCTGTATGGTAAAGGATTATGAATATGCCGAAGGTGTCCAGACGGTCATTGTGGAAAATAACAGTCCGTATTTTGTGAAAACGGATTTGATAAAGAACGGAGAACCGGTGGGATATTTGAATCTGCCTTCCCATTCAAAAACGGAGAATCTGATTTATGATGAAAATCTGTCCTCCTGTGAGAATAAAATCTACGGGGTGTATGAAATGGATATCGAAAAGCCGCAGGTAGCCTACACATTTACGGATACGTATGTGGAAGACTATACGCTGCAGGCAAGGATAGATGTAAAGGAAGCTATTGATGAAAAGCAGCTTGCCGTTCTCATGCGTTATCTGTATGCACAGGCCAGTGAATCCTTTCTGTATGAGCTGTATGAGGTGAACATCTATCAGGGCGATCGATACCTGTTCGATTCCTATTTTGACTTTACACGAGGAACCATCAAATTCAATTCCGTGGAGGCATCTTTTACTATGGAGGACATCGTTATCGAAAATTAGGACTTTTTCTAATAATGAAAACGTGGTAAGATAGTAAGGAATATGAAGGAGAAATAGGTTATGAAACATACAGTGCGTTTACAGGAAGAGATTTCAAAACATGTGTCCGCAAGAAAACATATTACAACACAGATCGAATACTTCTGCGACAGCGAAGAGGATACGAAGCATCTGACACAGAATATCACAGAGGTGCTGACAAAGCATCTTGGTGACAGCAGACTTGCCAAAATCACCTACGACTATCATCCGGCTGAGAAAAAAGTGGAAGTTGTGATTATCGAACACCAGTAAGAAGCTTTGCGATGTCTTGATGGCATCGTTTTTTCTTTTCCTGGTGAATGCCATGGAAAGAAAAGGATCAAAAAAGCATTTTTTATGCACATTCCTACACGCAGTGGGATTCAAGCGAAAAGGAAGAGTGAATTCTATGAGGCAGGAGATTTTCCGCTCCTTCATTTTATTGCGGCTTTACGGATTTTCCATTACCATATAGCATCCTTATACGAATTGTGCACCTGTTATCAATGATACACAATGTGCAATCGATGTTCCCTTATAAGCAGGTGGTTATATTGCTGAAATCGGTTGAAAAGGAAGAATCCGGATAGGATGAAAAAAGTCGGTAAACTATACTGTTCCTTCATATCGGGGATGTATAGCTTGTTAGCTATAAAAAAGAAGCTGTCATACAATTGAGAACCGATTTGGTCTCTCCTGTATTCCAGCTTTCATGCTGTCGTATATTCCCAACACGGATAAGAAGCAGGAAGGAAAAGAGGCTGTTTCTCTTTTTATACTTTCTGCTTTTTATTACTGTTATTTTTGATAGACGTGCTCAATTTCTGCGACATACATGGTATGATAATCCTTCTGCGGATAATTCTTTTCAATCAAGGCGGCATCCAGGAAGCAGTCCTCCCGCATTTCCTGCGCATACAGCTTGCGGCATACAAGCACCGTGTTTGCTTCTGTGAAATAAGGTGCATCGTTTATGAATGCGGTATGCAGACCGGCTTTTTCTATCTTTTGCTCATCTCTGCCACTGACCGTGCCAAGATAGGAAAGTGTTTTGCGGTATTCCTCATCGTAAAAGGAAAGGGTAAAGCAGTCTTTCTGATCAATAAATTCCTTGGTATAGCGCTGCGGACGCAGAAATACGAAAGCAACCTTCTTGTTCCATAAAATTCCCATGCCTCCCCAGGAGGCTGTCATCGTATTCACAATACCGTCCCTTTCGGCGCTGACCAGCATCCATTCCTTTCCGATCATCGTAAACGCATCACTGTGCAGCTGACTTGTTTGTATCTCTTTAAGCTCCATAATATCAGATCCTTTCTTTTCCATTATTATAGTGTATGCAGATTCCGTTTACAAGTTGAATATAGCGGGTAATCACTTGCAAAGCTGCGCTGTGTGCATTATGATAGCCTTATGAAAAGAGGGAAT
Organism: [Clostridium] innocuum; assembly: GCA_012317185.1. Lineage (NCBI taxonomy): Bacteria > Bacillati > Bacillota > Clostridia > Eubacteriales > Clostridiaceae > Clostridium > [Clostridium] innocuum. The sequence continues at coordinate 1,491,451 of CP048838.1, forward strand.
CTGTTTATGAACATAACCTATATTACACACAGCTGCTTTCTGGTGGAGCTGGATAGCTGTTATCTGCTGTTTGACTATTACAGGGGCACGCTGCCGAGGATGAAAGAGGACAAGCCACTGTATGTGTTTGCCAGTCATGCGCATGCCGATCACTACAGCACCAGGATTTTTAAGCTGAAGCACCCGTCTATTACATGGATTTTATCCAGTGATATCGCAGCTGCGCATCCCCATATACAGGTGGAAGCAGGGAAGTGCTATACAGTGAATGAGCTGCAGCTGCGCACGCTTGCTTCTACGGATGAGGGTGTTGCCTTTCTGGTGACAGCTGAGGACAATTGCATCTATCACGCCGGTGATCTCAACTGGTGGGACTGGGGCGATGAAGATACGCCGCAGGAACATGCAGAGATGAAGGAGCGCTATTTCCGGGAGCTGCAAAGCATCAAAGGGATGCATTTTGACGTTGCCTTTCTACCGGTGGATCCCAGATTGAAGGAGCGTGCGCTGAAAGGAGCCCGGGCTTTTCTTCAATATGCCTCCTGCAATCTTCTGGTACCGATGCATTTCTGGAAGGATACTGCCGTCTTTACATGGCTGCGGCATTCAGAAATCCAGAACATAGAAGCCATGCAGCTCTGGCTGGGATTCCAGGAACTGGAAACGTTTACAAAAGTATAAGGTTTCTTCACCTTCCTGTGGAAGTTTTTTCTGAAGTATGCTACTATTGTACTATATAAACAATAGAAAAGGGAGTATGGATAATGGAAACAAAAGAAATCATCAAACATGCCTTAAAGGATTATCAGAATATTACCGGACTGCGCAGCTATGTAGTATATGACAATACGGTAATTCAGAGTGCTTCAGAGAAAAATTATTTCTGCAAGTGTTTGAAATCCAGCAGTAAGGCTTTGAAAAAGTGTGAGGAATGTACAGAGGAAACATATGAGAATGCGAGAAAAATCGATCATGAATGTGTGTATTCCTGTCATGCAGGTCTCATCAAATGGGCGGTACCGGTACAGCGCGGAGATTTCCACTGTGTTATTGTCAGTGAAGGTGTTCTCGCCATGAAACAGATGGAGGATGCTGATAAATGGGCAAAATATCTAAGCAGGGAGTATCAGCTGGATGAGAGTATGCTGCTGAAGAATTTTAAGGTCATTCAGACGATGGATGAGGATCAGATGAATGCTTCGATTGAGCTGTTAAAGGATTTGTTGTCCTATCACTTTGCCATGGCGGAAAAGCAGGCGTAGCGTTATATTTTCATACAATGGAAGCGTGTATGTTCAGTCAGGGAATCGCTGAAGGGATAAACATACATGCAAAAGGGATCGATACCGTTTCGATGATATCGATTCCTTTTCTTTATGAGATGTATCCTGTCCATTTCTGGATAAGAAATTACGCATCCTTCAAGCTTGGCTGTTTTATTGCTTAGTGTCAATTGCTCTATGGAATATATGGGAAATATGGCATAAGAAAGCATTATGATATGAATCGCAGGATTCTCGAGACATATGAATGGCGAAAAGAAAGTGTATCCTTTATAATAAAGACAGCTACAATAATAGAGAAGAGGGTGATTTTATGACAATTACAAATCCATATATACTGGCAGCGATTGGAACCGGGTTCACATTTTTGATGACTGCCCTGGGCGCTGCGACAATCTTTTTGATCCGCAAGGAGATGAAGAAGGGAATGCAGTCTGCCTTTCTCGGCTTTGCGGCAGGTGTGATGATTGCGGCTTCTGTCTGGAGTCTTTTGATTCCCAGCATGGAACAGGCAAAGGAACTGGGAATACCGGAATGGCTTCCGGCAGGCGGCGGCTTTGTGTTAGGCGGTCTGTTTCTGCTGGCACTGGATAAGGCGCTGCCGCATCTGCATCCGGGAAGCGATGAACCCGAGGGACCGAAAAGCTCCCTGAAGAGGACGACGATGCTGGTATTTGCCGTTACGCTGCATAACATTCCCGAGGGCATGGCAGTCGGTCTGTCCTTTGCCTTATCCACATCGGCGGGGGCCTCTACAACATTGGCTGCCGCTGTCGCATTGGCAATCGGAATCGGCCTGCAGAATTTTCCGGAGGGTGCCGCCATCTCCTTACCGCTGTACAAGGAGGGCTGCTCGCGTGCGAAAGCATTTCTTTACGGCGCATTGAGCGGTATCGTGGAGCCGATTGCAGGAATCGCTACGGTTGCTATCGTCGGCGGGGCCACCATTGCCATGCCATGGCTGCTGTCCTTTGCGGCAGGGGCAATGATTTATGTGGTGGTGGAGGAGCTGATTCCGGAAGCAAATCTGGATGCGCACTCCCATGCCGGGACCTACGGTGTCATGATCGGGTTTCTGATTATGATGATCATGGATGTTGCCTTGGGATAAAACGATTTCTAAATTATCGTAGGGTCCTGAAGAAAAAACAGCAAAAACGGGTCGCACTGACCCGTTTTTCTTTGTACTGTATCAGATATTTCTTGCAAGCTCATAGGCATCCCAGATCGCATACATGATATTATGTACCCGGTTGGAATCTCCGATATTGTATACCTGGATATCCATATCCTTCAGTTCCTCATAAATCCTGTTGTTTGCGATATAGCCGATAGAGGTGATGATGCCGTCCGCAGGCAGCAGCTTTTCACCCTGTGGCGTAGAAATGACAACACCCTCATCGCTAGATTTCACTACGCTGGATTTGGTGTGCACATCGATCCTGTGGTAGGTAATCAGATCCTCCAGCATGAAATGATTCATATGCGGCAGAGCACCGGCTCCTCCCAGAATTTCGTCCGCTATTTCCACAACTGTGACATGGCTGCCCTGCTGTGCCAGCCAGATTCCTGTTTCACAGCCGACAAGTCCGCCGCCGATGATGACAACATTGCCACTGATGTTTTTCTGTCCCAGCAGCACCTCGTCCGCGCTCGCAACTGGCAGAGGTCCTTCAACCTCCATATGTCTCGGTGTTGAACCGCTGGCACATACGATGACATCCGCATGATAACTGTCGATTGTATCTGGAGTAACCTCATGATGATAGCGGACATCAACCTTCAGCAGCTCCAGCTGACGCTTGTAATAGGAAATCAGCTTGCGGTCATAGCGTTTAAAATGCGGAACACCGCCGGGAATCAGGTTACCTCCCAGCTGATCGCTTTTTTCACACAGAATGACAGAATGACCTCTGAGTGAACACACCCGTGCTGTTTCCAGTCCTGCAACACCGCCGCCGATAACGAGTACGGTTTTCTTTGTACAGGCTGCAGTAATGCCGTAAATTTCCTCACGTCCGCACGCCGGATTTACTGCACAGCAAATCGGACCATTGGCAATTCTTCCCAGACAGCCCTCATGACAGCCCAGACATGGCCGGATTTCATCCGTTCTTCCCGTTCTGACCTTTTCTGCGAACTCCGCATCCGCCAGCAGCGGACGTCCGTAGCTGATAATATCACAGCAATCCTTCAATGCCTCCACTGCCATATCCGGATCATCCATCCGCCCGGCTAAGATAATCGGTACGTCGACCTCTTTTTTCAGAATTCTTCCGAATTCGCGGTACATGCCGTCTTCAAAATACATCGGTGGGTGATTCCAGTACCAGGAATCATAGGTTCCAGCATCCACATTCAATGCATCATAGCCGGCATTAACCAGGATCTTCGCAGCTGCAATGCCTTCCTCGATATCCTTTCCGACCTCCGTGTATTCCTCCTGCGGCAGACCTCCCTGCCGAAGACCCTTCATACAGCTTTTCAGACTGTAGCGCAGCGATACAGGAAAGTCAGGTCCGCAGACCTTTTTGATTCCCCTGACAATCTCTGTGGCAACACGCAGACGGTTTTCCAGAGAGCCGCCGAATTCATCGCTGCGTTTATTAAATAAAGCAATGGCGAACTGATCCAGCAGGTAGCCTTCATGCACCGCATGGATTTCCACACCGTCAAAGCCTGACTTTTTCGCAATCGCCGCAGATTCGATGAAGCGCCTGATCAGATTCATGATTTCCTCTTTGGTCATTTCACGATGTGTGATACGCGGATCAAAGCGGTTGGTGTTTTCACTTGGAGCGATATGCTTTGCCGTAAAGCCGGGCAGGGCACTGCGTCCCAGACCGCCGGTCAGCTGAAGAAAAATCTTGGAGCCGTATGCATGAATGCGGTCATTCATGCTATAGGTACTGTGAATGAAAGCAAGCGGATTGCTTGTCGGGCATGGCAGACCGTTTGCGGGGATGCCCTCGATACTCATATCGACGGAGCAGATACCCGTGATGATCAAACCAACGTTGTTTTTTGCGCGCTCTACGTAATAATCCTGCAGGCGCTGGTTGAAGCCGCCGAAGGAATCCGCATACCCGACCGGCCCCATGGGTGCCATGGAAATCCTGTTTTTCAATGTACAGGAGCCAATGCCTGTTGGTTGAAACAACTCTCGATGATGTGTCATAAAGTCCTCCTTACCGAATACGTTCGGTCAATATCTAGTTTCATTCTAACAGGCAATGTAAGCGTTGTCAACACTTACCGAATACATTCGCTGAAAGGATTTGTATGTCTGTGTCAGGTATGATATAATCAACTGGAAATCGGGTGAAGAGGATACCGGAGAAAGCTTTTGAGGCGAATCGTCATTAGGCAATTTCAGAATCTTGCTTTACCCACAGGAGGTCAGTTGGATGGAAAAAAAACAAACGCGGAAGGAACAGGCATTGCAGACGCGCTCCAATATACTTACTGTATGCACCGGACTGCTGCGTGAGCATACCTTTGATGAGCTCAGCATATCCATGATCTGCAGGGAAGCGGACATATCCGTGGGTGCCTTCTATCATCATTTTAAAACGAAATCCGACATCATTGTGGAGCTGTACCGCGATGTGGATGATGTCTTCGTGAACGATATTCTGCCTGTCTGCAGGCAGCTGCCGCCGCTGGAAGCGATTTTGCAGTACCTGTGTGAGCAATGCGGCTATGCGGAAACGATGGGGATTGACAGTATCAAAAATGTGTACAAGGCGCAAATCGACAATGGAAATACCTTTTTTGCGTCCAATGCACGCGGTCTGCCCGACGGTCTGCGCTGTCTTTTGCAGCGTGCGGTGAGGGAGTGCTGTCTGAAAACGGATACGGATATCGAAAAGCTTTTGGAGGATCTGCTGATTATGAGCAGGGGGGTAATCTATTACTGGTGTATCCGAAACGGAGAAATCAATGTGCGGGACTATATCTATCATATGGCAGAGGGATATTTGCAGGCATATATTGCGAATCCGTCCATTTCTTTGTGATTATCATACAAAACAGGTATACATACAATGCGGATAGCACGAAATTCACAGAAAAATGAATAAAAAGTACAGAAATTTGAAAAAACTGTACTTTTTTTAAATTCTTCACGTATTCCTTAGTGATTTGTGTTAAAATATTGATAAATGATAAACGCTTACATATTTGTGTAAAGGAGGCAATTTATGACGTTCATGAGACAGGAACTGATTCAGGATATACGAAATGCAGCGGGATGCAAGCCAACTGCCGGGACACTTTACAAGGCAATCAACCGTGCGGTGCGCAAGCAGATGGCAAAGCTGGAGCCTGTTGTATCAAAGCGGAAGCTGTACTATATCTCCGCAGAGTTTTTGCTGGGAAAAATGCTGACAAGCAATCTGATTCATCTGCATGCTCTGGAGGATGTAAAGACTCTTGTCGGGGAATATGGCTGGACATGGAAGGAAATACAGGATATTGAGCAGGAGCCAAGTCTTGGTAACGGCGGTCTTGGAAGACTGGCCGCATGCTTTCTGGATTCCATTGCAGAGCTGAATCTGTGCGGGGACGGGATCGGTCTGTATTATCACTTCGGCCTGTTTGAACAGCGCTTTCTAAATCATAAGCAGACAGAGCTGCCAAACGCATGGATCGACACGGTCAGCTGGTTTGATAGGGTGCCGGTTGATTTTCAGGTTAAGCTTCCACGCTGTACCCTGCAGCCGGTGCGCTACGATATGGATGTTATCGGCTTTGACGGGAAAAAGAACCGTCTGCATCTGTTTGATGTGGAAAGTGTTGAGGAGGGCATCGTTAAAGAGGGCATTCAGTTCGATAAAACGGATATCCGACGGAATCTGACGCTGTTTCTGTATCCGGATGACAGTGATGAGCAGGGCAGACTGCTTCGCATTTACCAGCAGTATTTCATGGTAGCCTGCGGTGCGCATATGATTCTGGAGGAACAGAAGCAGCTAGGGCATGATCTGCACAGACTGTATGAGCATGCCGTGATTCAAATCAATGATACCCATCCATCTCTGATCATACCGGAGCTGATATATCAGCTGATGCAGGAGGGAATTCGTATGAAGGAGGCGGTGCGCATTGTTGAAAAAACGTGTGCATACACCAATCATACGATTCTGGCAGAGGCTCTGGAAACCTGGCCGATGTCCTATCTGGAAACCGTAGTTCCGCATTTGTGCGGCATTCTGCAGGCACTGGATACCGCAGCAGATCAGCGCTGCAGTGCAGCTGGTGTGGCATTGATCGATGCGGACAATCGCATGCATATGGCACATATGGATATACATTTTGGAAAAAGCGTCAACGGGGTTGCGGCTTTGCACACAGAGATACTGAAGCAAAGCGAGCTGCATGCCTTTTATGAGCTGTATCCTAAAAAATTTAAAAATAAAACCAATGGTATCACCTTTACCCGCTGGCTGCATGCCTGCAATACACAGCTGTATACGTATCTGATGGAGCTGCTGCATATGGATTCCTGGCAGGATGAGCGCCTTGCAGAGCTGCATGCCTATGCACAGGATGCGGATGTCATTGCACATCTGCAGGCCATTAAACAGGAAAAGAAACGGGAATGGTGTACACATATCCGCAACAAGCAGAGGGTGGCAATCAATCCCAACAGTATCTTCGATACGCAGGTCAAACGGCTGCATGAATACAAGCGCCAGCAGATGAATGCGCTGTGGATTATTTATAAACTGAAGGAAATTCGCAAAGGAAATCTGCCAAAGCGGCCGATCACCTGTATTTTCGGAGCCAAGGCGGCACCTGCATATACGATTGCCAAGGATATCATTCATGTGCTGCTCTGTCTGCAGGATATCATTGAACACGATGCCAGGGTATCTCCGTATCTGCAGGTCTGCTTCATTGAAAATTACAATGTGAGCGAAGCGGAGCTGATCATTCCGGCAAGCGACATATCCGAGCAGATCTCACTGGCAAGCAAGGAAGCCAGCGGGACAGGAAACATGAAGTTTATGCTGAACGGTGCGCTGACGCTGGGAACTCGGGACGGTGCCAATGTGGAGATTGCCGATCTGGTTGAGGAAGACAATATTTATATCTTTGGAAAAAGCAGTGAAGAGGTCATTGCGCATTATGAAAAGGCAGATTACTGTTCACGGGATTATTATGAACAGGATGCTCTGCTGCAGGAGCTGGTGGATTATCTGATCGGTGAGGAAATGCTTGCGACAGGAGATCGAAAATCGCTGCATCGCTTTTATCAGGAGCTGCTGAACAAGGACTGGTTCATGACGCTGCTGGATACCAGAGAGTATATAGCATGTAAGGAACAGATGCTGAAGGATTATGAGAACCGCAAGCTTTGGGGACGGAAAATGCTGCACAATATCGCATGCAGCTCCTTCTTCTCCAGCAAACGTACGATTGAGGATTATGACCGTGACATCTGGAACTTAGGATAGGAGGAATTATGGAGAGACAAACTGGAATTTTAATGCCTATTTCGTCATTGCCTGGAAATCAGGGAATCGGTGATTTCGGCAAACACACCTATCGGCTCATAGATGCCATCAGTAAACAGCATATCCGCATCTGGCAGATTTTGCCCCTGAACCCTGTAGGCTATGGGAATTCGCCCTACCAGCCGTTTTCATCGTACGCAGGGGATGAAATCTACATCAGTGTGGATACACTGGCAGATTACGGACTGCTTAAGCAAAGCTCTATCCGCAATTATAATAAATTTTCAGAAAAGGTGGATTATGACGGGGTTCGTGCTTTCAAGGCACCGTATCTGAAAAAGGCATACAAGACCTTTTTGAAGATGCAGGATACCTTTGCTCAGGAATACCAGCTGTTTTGTTCCACTGCTCCATGGCTGTATCCATACGCTGTTTTCATAACGCTGAAAAAGCATAATCAGATGGCAAGCTGGACACAGTGGCCAAAGGAGCAGCGTGAATGGATTCGCAACCGCCGCTTTTCGTTGAAGGAGTTTGAAGAGGAAATCCGTTATGAACAGTTTCTGCAGTTCATCTTCTATAAGCAGTGGAATCAGGTAAAAGCATATGCGAACGCACATGGTGTGGAAATCATGGGCGATCTTCCGTTTTATGTCGGACTGGACAGTGCGGATGTCTGGCAGAATCAGGAGGATTTCCTGCTGGATCCGCAGGGAAATCCAAGTCATATCGCAGGAGTACCGCCGGATTATTTCAGTGACGACGGACAACGCTGGGGAAATCCAATCTATAACTGGAAGCAGATGAAAAAGGATCACTATGATTTCTGGATGGAACGGCTCGCCTGGAATCAGCAGCAGTATGATATCATCCGTCTGGATCATTTCCGTGCCTTTGATACCTATTGGAAAATACCGGCATCCTGTCCGACTGCAAAGGATGGAGAATGGATCATGGGACCATCCTATGAGTTTTTTGATGAGGTGTTCCGCCGATTCCCGGATATCCGTCTGATTGCAGAGGATTTGGGCGATCTGCGCAGACAGGTTGGCAAGCTGCGTGATCATTACAACCTGATGGGCATGAATGTCATATCCTTTGAGCTGCAGCCTAAGCTTTTGAAGAAGCCGCGGAAAGAGCATATCGTTTTATATACGGGAACGCATGATAATGATACACTGGAGGGCTTTTATCAGCTATTGACACAGAATCGGCGTATCGCCCTGCGCAGATTTTTCCATAACTGCGGCTATGATAACCGAATGTTTCACGAACTGGTGATTCGTTATTGTCTGGATAGTGCCGCCGATGTGGTCATCCTGCCAATGAGTGATATCCTTGGCTTGAAAAGTGAGGGGCGCCTCAATACACCGGGAACGATCGGCAGTCCGAACTGGGAGTGGAAGGTGAAAAACCTCAAGGAATTTTATGCACTGCTGCCAAAGCTGGGAGAATGGATGCAAGCAGGCGGGCGCAGCTGATTGAGATAATCAATATATTGAACATGGAAGCTGAAAAAAGGGTATCCTGTCTGTCGTATGGATAGAACCGGATTGCCCTTTTCGTTATGATTATAGATATCTTCACTGTTTTTCTGTTTTCAATTCGTTTTACATACATACTGAATTCCTTTTACCAGGCTGTAGATCAGGAACCAAAAACGATACAGCATAAAAAGCTTTTTCATACATTTTAGATTTCATGGATGAAAAAGCTTTTTGTTTTATTGCTGCGTTAGGAAAAATATACGAGCTGATAAGTATCAGCGATTCTGGTTTGGCGTCTGCCGGGAAGTGCCCTCATCCGAGGAGGAAGTGGTATTGTCAGCTTCTCCAAGTGTGACTGTAAAGGTCTTAGTGGAACGATCCCGCAGGACGGTAATTTTCATAGTTTCTCCAGCCTTGTGGGAATTTACCACGGTTTTAACATCGGAAATACTTTCTACATCCTTGTCATCTACTTTTAAAATCTGATCGCCGGCCTGCAGTCCTGCTTTATCAGCTGCCTTACCTTCCACGACACTTGCGATATAGACCTGTGTGCTGGTATCGGAGCTGAATGGATTGTTGCTGGTACCCAGGGTCAGTGTAACTCCCAGAGATGCGCGTCCCTTTACATAACCGTTTTCAATTAGATTTGTGATAACATCCTTTGCACGGTCGATAGGAATTGCAAAACCAAGACCTTCGATATTGGAACCACTGGATTTGGCATTAACAATACCGATCAGTTCACCCTGATCATTGAACAAACCGCCACCGGAATTTCCCGGGTTGATAGCAGCATTTGTCTGTAGAAGATGCATTGTCTGATTATCTATCGTCACTTCCCGATCCAGTGCGGAAATGATGCCGCTTGTCACGGTACCGCCAAGTTCACCAAGTGGGTTTCCAATCGCAACTGCGGTATCCCCTACTTCCAGCTTGGAGCTGTTGCCCAGTACAGCAGGCTTTAGGTTGCTTGCCTCGACCTTTATAACAGCCAGATCGGTGGAGGAATCATTGCCTATCAGTTTGGCATCGTAAGACTTTCCATCCTTGGTTGTTACCTTGATTTTGCTTGCACCGTCAATTACATGATTGTTTGTCACGATGTATCCATCCTTGCTAAGAATGACACCACTGCCGGCACCTGACTGAACTGCCTGTTGGAAAAACTCATTCGTGGAAACTGATTCTGTTTTTATCTCCACAACGCTTTCCATGGCCTCATTCGCGATATCCTTGACTGACATACTGGTCGCGTTTGCTGTATTGCTTTTGGAAGAATTCGTTTTCTCAACTGCCTGATAAAGCACGGTTCCGTTTCCATTCGATTTGCTCAGCTGATATGCCAGTGTTGCTCCTCCAAATCCGCCTCCGATGGAAATCAGCAGACATCCGCTGATGATGCAGGCATTTTTGTGACGCTTCATAAACGATGGCTTTTTTTCCTTCTGCAAAGGTGCCCCTGCAGCTGCATCATCCATGTTCATTTCCGTGTTTTCTGATTTTTCATTGAACGAATTTTGTTTAACATCTTCCTCATTATGTTCTTCATATACTTCAAAGTCTTCCATATGTGTGTCCTCCTTTTATGCATAAGACTACAAGTGACATAGTCATTTTACGAGTCTTATTTTACAAAAACATTATCTCAGAAAAATATAGTAAATGTGTGAAATTCTTATGAATTCTGGATGGAATGTGTGAAAACATGCCGGAAAAAATCGAAAATAAAAGATTTTACAAAGAAAAACACGGAAACTTCCTTAACCATACAGACATGTTGTGCTATAATGAAAAGGGATTTTCTGAAAAGAAATGAATATCGTCTGTATTATGCGATTAACATAAGATAAGAAAAGTGAAAATGTCGGAGGGTAAAAACACATGGCTAAAACTACAAAAAAGAAAACATTAACAAAGAAAACAGCCAAGGCTGCAGCTAAGACAGAATCAAAGACAGCACAGGAACAGCTGAAGCTGACAGCGGAACCGGAAGCGAAGAAAATAACAGCAGAGAAGGAACCGGAAAAACTAACAACGAAAAAGATTGAAAAAATCACGACTGCGAAGGAAGCAGAAAAGCTGACTACAGCACCTGCACCAGAGAAAATCGAAACAAAGGATACCGTGAAGCTGGAAACAAGTGCAGCGAAAACTACAGGGGTAAAGAAGCCGACAGAAGCAAAAGCGGAGACTAAGAAAAAGCCGGCAGCGAAAAAAACTGCGGCAAAGAAAACAACGAAAAAAGAAGAAAGCAAAGAGGAAGCAGTAAAGGCAGAGGATAAACCGGTAAAGAAAGCTGCAAAGAAAACAGCAGCAGCGAAAAAAGCAGAGCCGACAGCGAAAAAGGCTGTGAAGAAGACTGAGGAAAAAAAGGCAGAGAAGAAGCCTGCGGCAAAAAAGGCAGCAGCGAAAAAAGCAGCACCGAAAAAGGCAGATAAGGAAAAGCTGGAGGCTTATGCAGCACTGTCCCTGGATGAAGCAATTCAAAAGGCACAGGCAATGGGTGTGCAGCATGTATACGAGGACTATACAAGATTCCTGCTTGATGAGGCAGACAGTAAACAAATTGCGAAAAACATCATTGATGGAAATGCTCTTTTGGAAAAGGGTTTCACATATGATAAGGACGGCTTTGATACGGATTTGATTTCTGTCGTTCTGGAAAAGGTAGCGGATACCATGGATGTAAAGGCTATGGATTATAAAGAACTGAAAAAGGATATCACGGCATGTCTGAAGGCTGAGATGACAGCAGATGCGGAAGCAAATGCTGCGGAATACCTGAAGGAGTTCAAGGTGTGTGAGAAGCTGCTGATGATCGGGCAGCGCAAAAACATTACAGATGCAGCGATCGTCAGTGATTTGATCGGTGCGGATGTGGATGCGTTTGTAGCACACTTCTTCCAGTTTGCATATGCAATTCTACCAGGCTGGCAGTATGATGATGTAAAATTCTATGAGGACTTTGCATTTGCGGTGCTTTCCCAGTACAGTGATCTGTATGAGAAATATCAGTTGAATATCCTGCTGGATGTTGCAGACCTTTACATCAAGCATGGTGATTTCGGTCATGGTGATGAATGCTATGGCTATATCCTGCGTGACAACCAGATTAAGGACTATATTTATTACCGTTTTGCTTCTGTGTATGAAGACATCGACTTCAACAAGGCGAAGGCACTTGCCTATGAGTCCCTGCAGTATGTTGACGGACGTTATACGTACTACCAGAACATCATGGATATCATTAACAAATAAATGAAAGCTAAGACCGGGAATCGTATGATCTACCGGTCTTTCTTTATGCTGCTTTGCTGAAATCCAATGCAGATAGTGATTGCAGGATTTACGTTACGATATGGAGCTTACAAAACATGATAACATAATAGGTCATTTATAAACTTGGTGGGTGTTTCTCATGAGAGACGTTATACATGGATTTTCTGAGAGAATCCTGATGGGGAATATTTTTTTTTCTAAAAAATGAAGAAAATGCTTGACGTAAGGGAATATTATTTGTTATACTATACAGGCAGTTAGAAGTATGGCGCGTTGGAGAAACGGTTAACTCACTTGCCTTTCACGCAAGCATTCACGGGTTCGAATCCCGTACGCGTCACCATGTACAAATTTAACGAACTATGACAAATAGTTCGTTTTTTTATAAATCTGTGGTATCTGACTATAATCTTTCCTTAAAGTTTATAGTCGGGTACCACTTTTTTGTTATTCGGAGGTAAGGATATGGCTGATAAAACGGACATTATACGCAATAAAAGAATCGTTTCTAACTTCACTCCGCAAGAAATGGAGCAAGTGGAAGAGCTTAGAACGCGAGTAAATATCAATACCTATGGAAAATTAGTTCGTGTTATCTTACTTGCCATTGCCAGAAACCCTGAGTTTGCGTTCCTTGCTTCTAAAGATGATGTTTGGGATGACTTACCTGAGGACATCAGAGAAAATATAGCATTGATTAGTAAGCTTGACGACACATTGGATATTCTGAATGATCAGGGGGTGTTCGATGGGGATGGAGAGGAGGTAAAGAATGGTCCCGGGACTTGAGTTGATAAAAAAGATCCATGCCGGTGCTGATGATACCTGTTATTCCTCCATCCTCACCACTTGGGAAGAAAAATCGAGGTATGAACGATTGGAAGAACTGATGTCTCTTTTATGTAAAGGTATGGATATGCAAACGGCTGTAAATCAGCTGCATATCACTCCGGCCGGCGCAAAAGCTTTGCTGAAGGATTGCGAACATATCCGGATGGATAAAGGAAAACGATGTATGTATGATCATATGCTACAGACCTCTATCTTTCTGGACCAATGTGAAGAAATGATATGCGCTCAAGCGGAAGATGTCTATTACTCACTCAATAGCTTTTATAAGCCTAAGAAAGCAGGCAGTAATGTCAGACATATCAATGCTATGGTATTGGATTTTGACTATTACAAGGATGACAGGTTTATGGACTGGGAAGCTGAAAGATTTTATAAAAAGAAGATTAAGGACAAGCTTCCCTTCCCTCCGACTGCTGTCATGGATTCCGGTCGTGGTCTTTATGTCATCTATGCATTCCAGCACTGTTCCTACCATATGGAAGGTCTCTACAGAGCCATCATGAAGGCGTTCTATATCCGTTTTGAAGAATTATGCATCGATGCCGGTGCGATGCTCATCACGCAGGTGATACGACTACCCGGTACGATCAACAGTAAATCCGGAAGACAGGTAAGGATCCTGCAGTATGAGGATACGGATTACCGTATCCAGGATTTCATTGAAATGCTCCCCTGGTCAGTGATGGAGGTCAAGCAACATCGGCTGAAAAAGGAAAAAAAGAAAAAGCCGGAGAAGGAAGTGAAAAAGGACATATCGGCAAGGAAACCTTATTTTAAAGATTTCTATGAAGACATGCGAAAGCTGATCATCCTAAGGAATCATAACTGCCAGTATGAAGGATACCGAGAGTTGCTGCTATATCTTGTAAGAGAAAGAGCCGTCTGGTCGGGATATACGATCAAGGAATCGGTCGACCTTGCTATGGAGCTGAATAAGGAGATGCATCAGCCCTTGTCTGAAAAGGAAGTGGAAACTGTTTGCAGACCATCGCCGGGGAGACACAAATGTTCGATTGCGAAGATCATCGAAAAACTGAATATCGTGGTGGTTGAGCAAAAAAGGCTAAGAGTACTTAAGCGGAAGTGGTTGAAGAAATCAGAGTATGCCAAAAGGAAACGCAAGAATACACTGACGAATCTAACACCCAAACAGCAGGAGATCCTGGAAAGGAGAACGAGAGTATGTGAACTGAAGAACGTACATCATCTGAAGAACAAAGATATCGCCGATATCCTTGCGGTCGACAGATCTCTAGTCACGAGGGACCTGCAGCATATCAAGCAGAATCCCTCCAGATTCAAGATCTTATTAAAAGATTACATGGATAGGCTGAAGGAAAGAAGAGAAACCGATGACTATCGACTACGGCTCACCTATCAAAGGCAACAACAGCTTGAAAAATGGATGGGGTATGCACAGACAGCCCTGGATTACCTAGTACGTGATCTGGATGTGTCCGTGACCTAAACACAAGCGGAAACGAGGGCTATAGAAATACGTTAATTTAGCAGGTATGCCTAAACCTATATCGAAGAAACAACTCCTAAAACGGCTGAAAACAAGCCGTGGCGCATGTACTCAGATGTGCAGAGATAAGGGAGTTGCAAAAAAATAGGCAGCATTGAAAAATCTGTGCAAGGGTGTTTTCGAAGAAGTATGACAACCATAAGTTTCCTCTTAAATAGCCTTTTGAGGGGCATCCCCTTGCTGACGAAAACGAAAGAAAGAAGGACAAGAACATGAAAGAATACAGCATAAAACTAAGACTTACGGCAACAGAGGCAGAACAGCTCGTAAAAGCTGCAGCACAGCACGATCAGAAGGTTTCCGAACTCCTGGAATCCTTCGTATACGACTTGGTTTCTTCCGATGAGCATCGTGGAGGAGATGAGGAGACGGAAGCAGCACAACAGTGGTATCAGCGATGCAATGAGGCGTTATACCTACATCATACGACCTCATTAACAGAAACGGAAGCACTGCAACAGGCGGAAACGGATGCACAGAAGCGCTGCATACAGGAAGCTTTTCAGCACGTTCCTCTTTACTTTGAAGCATGGATCAAAGCTACGATGGCAGAGGATGGCGTGATCATGGAAGATCAGGATCATGAGCGTGTACACTTTTTTATCAATACATATAATACTGTCGAATTTGACGGTGGATACGGAAACAGCTGTAATGATTTGGAGCGTGTCTGTACATATGAAAAGATCACATGGGATGAGGTAGAAGCTCGCCTGCGCAGCTACACGAAAGAGCATCAACAGGAATTACAGTATCACCTGCGAGAATGTTTCAAACAACTGCCAAAGCAAGACAACAGTATCGACTATGTGCAGATAAAGATGACGAGGGATATATATCGTCTGGAAGCGATGCTGCGTGAGATCCTTGGAAACTTCTGTTATGAGTGAGCCACTGTTCGAATTGGATGAAACAGGAGAAGGAGGTAGTGTGACATGAAGAAAGCAAAGACAGGAAGTGTCCCTGCATGGGTACTATCACATCTGAAAAGATACGGTAATTGTGCCATCGGAAGGAAGATCGCAAAAGAACTCGGAGATGAATTATTACCCCTCCTGCGAGAAGAGGGTTACGTTTGTGAGTTCCTCACGATCGATCATACTGGGGAAGGAAAAAGCGGAACGACCTACCTCGTCAGATGCCTATGCGGAAACAGAAGATAACAGCTGTACTTCATATGTTGCGCTACTTACATCAAGGCTGTGTCGGATATGCACAACATATTGAAATGCAGAAATGGATTCGACAAAAAGGATTGCATAACGTCTATCACTTCATGTGGGAAACCTTCCAAGATGCTTGGAAGAGGTGAAAGCGTCATGAATAGAAAGGAAAAACGGAAATGATGAAAAAAATCAGACGTATCATCATCGTATCGGCAATCATACTATCAGCCGCATTACCAGGATTGAAGAAACTGCAGCCGTTGGAACAGGAAGGCGTGAAGCTGACAAAATGTACGGATGGCGATACCGCCCATTTCATGATCGATGGGCAAGATACGACGGTGCGATTCCTAGCCATCGATACACCGGAGACGAAAAAGCCAAACACGCCGGTACAACCCTATGGCAAAGAAGCAAGCCAATATACATGTGATGCCCTTAGCAGCGCAAAAGAGATCCGTTTGGAATATGAAAAAGAAAAGACCGATAAGTACGGAAGGTGTCTGGCGTGGGTGTTCGTAGATGATGAATTACTGCAGGAAAAGCTCATACGAAAGGGATACGCCAAAGTAGCGTACCTATACGATGAGTATACGTATACCGGCAGATTGCAAAAAGCAGAGAAAGAAGCGAAAGAGCGAGAGCTGGGTCTATGGGATAAGGAATAAGGAGAATTTTATGAATGAAAAAGAGAACCCACACGTATAAGTTTACGATTTATTTTGATCGTAATGCAAATTGTGAATGTGAGACTGAAGAAATATCTTACGAGGAACTCACAAAGATGTTGAATATGCCAGTGAAACAGGCATTGAATAAGTTTGGATATATAAATTTAAGAATAGAAGTATTAGACCATGAGGAGATGAAATTATGTCACATACAAAACAATATGAGCTGATCATAGAGCGTGCAAAGGATTTGCAGATCATACAGATGGAGGAGGATCTTCTCAGTATCATGATGGATCTTGAAAGTGCAGATGAGACGTTCCACGTACGTTGGGATGACTTATTGGCCGCAGATGATTTTAACTTCGTACATGATGTTTGCGGCATCCGGAATCACATCGTCCGGGATGATTTTCCATCACATGGTTTTGGATACTTCGTACCACGTTTTGCGGGAGATAAGACATGATGATCCTGCGGTTAGAATTCGTACACGAAAGTGAAAGGACACAACTTCTAAAGAAGATCCGGGAGGATTATATCATCGTGGAAGAAAGTAAGGTGACCCCTTCCAAAAAGAAAAACAGCAAGAAGCTGCTGCAATTCATAGAAATAGAGAAACGGGTCTAGCGGTACCACGCACTGGTACAACGAAAACGAAAACAGAAACGTAAAGAGGAGAAACAGAAATGAATAAAATCATCGCTATAACGAATAGAAAAGGTGGCAGTGGAAAGACCACGACTGCTAAGAATCTAGCATATGACCTCACACTGAAAGGTAAGCGGGTACTGCTTATCGATCTAGACCCACAGTGCAATGCGACCGAAGGTCTTACACGCAGAAAATATAAGAGAACGGTCATCGGGATGCTGCAATGGATGCCGGTACGGAAGTGTATCTACAAAACAAGATTCAAAGATTTGGATATCCTGCCAGGGAATGATTATCTTGCAAGTACAGAGGTACAGGACAATATCTTGATAAAACAGGTATTACCGGTCCGAGAGGATTATGATCACATCATCATCGATACATCCCCCTATTTCAATAAGCTCACCGCAGAGATACTGAAGATCAGTGACTTAGTCATCATCCCTACTCTGCTGGAAGATGATTCCATGAAAGGAGTCATGACGACGATCCTGGAATTGATGGCATTGTTCGGGGATACGATCCGCTGTAAGGTCTTGGCGACGATGGTTGACGACAGCAGATTTGCCGAGAATCTATTAACAGCCTTGAAAAAGGATGTCGGAATCTTGTGTTTTGATACCTTTATCCGAGAGAATCACATAGCAGTAAGAAGAGCCAGAAAGCGTCAGGTACCGCTCTCCTATCGCTATCGGTATACATCGAAAGCCGCCCGAGACTATGAAAGACTTACGGCAGAATTACTGGAGGTGATATGATATGGCGAAGAAAAGTATCCTCGGGGAATTCATGCAAAGTTCTGCAGGAAAGAAGCTGGGCTTTGACAATCACATCAAGAACATCCATTATACTAAAATCAAGCGACCACAACGAAATCGCGAATTAAGAAGAATCGATGAATTGGCTGAAGATATCCGGGAGGACGGTCTGGAAAATAACCTTCTGGTACGAAAGATAGAAGATGACAGATACGAAGTAGAACTGATCGGAGGGGAACGCCGATATTCTGCGATCCTGCGGAATATCGAATATGGAGATAGGACCTATGAATATATCCCCTGTAAGGTCTTGACGATGAGTGATATAGACGCACGGAAACGTTTGATCTTGAACAATATGGAAAATGATCCGTTGACGAATGCCGAAAAACTGGAAGCTGTCGAGGAACTGAAAGAGATATACAAAGCAAAGAAGGAGGCCGGTGAAAACATCCCGGGGCGTATCCAGACGATCATCGCAAGTGAGATGGGGCTGAAGAAATCCCAGATAGCCAATTATGAAAAGATCCTGAATCATGCATCAGAGGAAGTCAGAGAGAGCATCCGGAAAGAAGAACTGCCTCTGGATGCAGCTGTGACACTGGTGGATCTGGATGAGGAGGAACAACGCCGATTTCTGAACGAACATGATACCTACAGTAAGAAAGCGGTGGAATCTTACAAAGAAGCAAAGCATGCGCAAGAGCAGCCGATCGAAAAGCAACTCTATTATGATGAATACGATGAGATCCAAGAAATCGATATAGAGGATGTAGATCAAAGGAAGGATACAGAGGTTGATGAAATCTTAGAAAGTGAAGCATGGGACAGCAGAACAGATACGCCCCCTATTGAAACAATCGAGGATATCATGACAGATATCGTCAATAGCATGGAGAAACTGGAGACGAAACTTCGTGGCGTCGAATTCCGTGACGAATATGCACAGTTTCAAAAGATCCAACGAGAGATCGATACATTGATGGAAAGATTAGGTCTGGTCTATGAAGAAGCGTAAGTTCTATGTCTTTGTACCAGTCACTAGTGCAAAGGAAAGAGGTCTTCGATGTATGAATCCTTATCATTGGAATCGTATGTATTTCATTCAGCGTATTGTCATATGCCCTTTGCAAGGTAAGTGATGAAGCTGATAGACGAGCAGGATATGACGAATAAAAAATGTACCAGTCACTGGTACATTCGAGCATTCCTACCATACATCTTATGAAAAAGATCCGATAAGATGGATATTCATATGAAAAGGTGTCATGAGCCATATCTCGGCATAAACATAAGAACCACATATGGAGCGGAGAAAATCATGCTAATGTTCCCGGAATACATCATCGTTCTCGGAAACAGATGAAATTGTGAAAATCAGTCAGTACTGTAAAAAGTTGAGATTCTTTTCCGCAATATCCCATCTTCTGGACGATCGTAGAAACATGAGAGTAAAATGTAATAAAGAAGTTCTTCTGTATGCATGGATCAGGCCTCTACGATCGGCTACAAGCTAGGATATGATCCTCTTATAATTATAACAGATAAGAAAGAAAAAGCCAGAATAATGCAAGGCAATCGTACCAATCACTGGCTGAAGTGAAAAGTTAAATTCCACTTTCAAAGTAGCTAAGTAGAAAAGACTCTTACACAACAATCTAGTTGAATTTACACTTACAATTGCATTTAGTCTTTCATATATCCTTTTTTATATCTATGATGAAGGTAACCGCTGGTTATTATCATACACATTACAAAGGGTGATGAATATGGCAACGAACAAAAACAAACATCTGACTCAGGACGATCGCAATGTCATCGCGATCGGCATCGTTAATGGTTCCTCTAAAAAAGCTATTGCTGATAATCTAGGCAAAGATAAATCTACGATAGGTAAGGAAATCCGTGCTCACCGTTATCTCTCTCATAAATCTACACTTTCTCTAGAATGCGAGAACTATGCTCACTGTAAGTTTAAGAGAAAGAATTGTACTGTCAACTGCCCTGATTATTCTAAGTTCCGCTGTAAACGCAGAGATCGTACTCCGGGAGCTTGTAATGGCTGTGAGAAACTGAAAAGCTGCCGCTTTGATAAATACCTCTATAAACCTACGATCGCCTATGAGGAATACCGTAGCGAACTCGTTGAGTCTCGAACCGGAATCAATCTGACCTCATCAGAAGCTGTAGAGCTAGGCAATACCATCAAGCCTCTTCTATTAAAAGGTCATTCACCTTATCAGATCATAGCTGCACATCCCGAACTTTGAATCAGTGAGAAGACACTCTACAACTATATTGAACAAGGTGTATTCGAATGTGTTGGCATTGCTAACATTGACCTTCGTATAAAAGTCAAAAGAAAAATGACCGCTAAGAAGAAGACGATCTATAAAAAACGACAAGACCGTAAATTCCTTGTTGGACGGCTTTACACAGATTACCAATCCTATGTTGAGTCTGAGGAAATCACTCACATTTTACAAATGGATACAGTCTACAATGACATTTCCAATGGACCGTTTATCCAGACTTTCAAATTCATCAAATATGGGCTCCTGTTTGCTGTATATCACGACACGAAGACTGCTGCAGATATGGTTGACGGACTAGCTGTTCTTGATTCCATCCTTGGAAAAAGCCTGTTTGAACAGGAAGCTCATATAACACTCACCGATCGCGGAGGTGAATTTACTGATGCTGAGCATATGGAAAAAAGAGACGATGGTACCAGAAGGACACGAGTCTTCTATTGCGACCCTATGCAGTCCGGGCAGAAAGGAAGCCTGGAAAATATGCATCGTGAATTACGTTATATATTACCTAACGAAGTAGACTTACGCAGTATCGGCCTGACCGATCAGACTTCCTTGAATGTAGCCATCTCACATATCAATTCCAGTGCCAAGGAACATTTGAATGGAAAATCCCCATTTGAGCTATGTGAGTTCATGTGTCCGGAATTAGCGCAGAAACTTTATGAATTTGGTCTACAGAAAATAGAAAAGGACGAAGTGATACTTCGTCCAAGCGTATTGACTCATAAGTAACAAACAGATGATATAAAGAATGATAAGAGCGGCGGCAAAGAACAGTTATTTATAGTGTAACTATAAAATGGAAGTGGAATTTAGTTATACATAGGCATAATGGAGCCTATTTTCAGTGCGCTTATCCATTTTATCTATCATTCGCACAATGACCACTTTCTTCACATTTTTACTTACTTCTACCTATTTGAAACCCTTTCTAACGCTATATTTATGCTCTGTATAGACTTCTGTAGAAGAAAGTTCCACATTTTTTATTCGCCTTTTGAAAGTGGAATTTAACTTTTCACTTCAGCGTACCAATCACTGGTACATGTCATGTGCAAGTGGAAATGATACATTTGATCAACAAATAGGAATTTAACATAAAAAGAGATATCGAAGGGTATATGTAATTGTTATCCCCTTACGATAGTGATATACTAAAAATAGATAGAAAAGTGGAGGGAATATATTATGAAGAAATTATTAAGTATCGCTGCAGTGTCAGCGCTCGTATTGACAGGTTGCAGTAAAGAGCTGAAGGTAAAGACGGTTGATAAACTGACTGTGGAGTATGGCGATACATTGGATAACAACAAACTCTTTGACGCAAAAAAATCTGATAAAAATATCAAAGTAGATAAAGTACAGGATTTCAATGCAAAGAAAGTTGGAAATCAGACCTTGAAGGTCACATTTACTGATGGGGACAAGACTATCCAGAAAGATGTGAAGATCATAGTTAAAGATACAAAGAGACCTGAAATTGTACTGAAGAAGGATAAAGTCACAATCACTGCAGGTGATAAACTTAATCTGAAAGACAATGTAAAATCAGTAAAGGATCCCGTAGATGGTGCTTTGAAATACAGTGATAAAGAAACTAAAAAATCAGGCTACTGCATTGATAAAGGAAAATTAAACACAAAGAAAGCCGGAACTTATGAAGTCATTGTAAAAGCATTTGATGCTAACGGAAACAAGACGGAGAAGAAATTCAAAGTCATCGTAAAGGAAAAAGAAAAGGCAAAAGCAACTACTGAAGGACAGAAATCTGAAGCAGCCCAGAATAACAATAATGCAGGACAACGATCAGAGACATCCTCTCCATCTACAGGTAATCAAAATGCAGGGACAAGTGGAGGACAAGGAAGCAGCACTGCGAATACTGGAAGCTCCTCCGGTTCCAATGGAGCACAGAGTTCCGCTCCTTCACAGGCAAAGCCGTCAACACCTACTCCAGCACCTTCTGAGCCATATATCGTAGATGATGGAAGGAAACAAGGATTACCGATTTCTATGCAGTCTCCATTGTTTGATGATCCAAGAGCTGCAGAAGCATGGGCTGATGAAATATTTGATCAATCTATGACTGACCAAAATCACCCTTATTATAATTGTAATGGTTGGAGTAGTACGTATGTGGAATTTAGTGATGGCTCAACAAAATATAGCATTTATTGGTATTAAAAAATGTAGAAGCGAAAGTATCGCTTCTTTTTTGTTAATAGAAAATCAAGACGGACAGAGGTTCGTCTTTTTTTTGTTGGAGGTGACCATATGAATTACTACAAGGTAAGATATGACTCGCAGCTGCTCGCAGCGTAAGGCGAATACAGGAAAAGGTTTCATATATGTCATTGTATGAGTATACCTATAAAAAAATAAGTGAAAATTTATGGAGGAAAACGAGATGCGGAAGAAATTAAAAAGTATCATCATGATATTCGCTTCGATCTTGCTATGTGGATCTAATATGTTATCCACGATAACGATCAAAGCCAATGTCACAAAGCTGGAAGATACCGGATACTGGCATAGCGGACAAGCACACAATCCTGACAATCCTGTACAGACCGCATGGTTCGATCATCAAAAGATTGAAAAGATCCATGTCGAACAAGGTGTCGGTGTATGCAGTGAGCCTTGGGAAGTAATCAATGGCTGGAATGGCTATGCTGTATCTAG
This sequence comes from [Clostridium] innocuum, assembly GCA_012317185.1. Lineage (NCBI taxonomy): Bacteria > Bacillati > Bacillota > Clostridia > Eubacteriales > Clostridiaceae > Clostridium > [Clostridium] innocuum. Next base: position 1,514,593 of record CP048838.1, read on the forward strand.
ATATGATAAAGAGCAAATATCTAAAATTTGGTATTATGCATATGTCAATACGAATCAATCGAAATGGAATTATGCAGTTGGTCAGCTGATGGTATGGGAATATCTAGGATATAAACCTACAGATCATAATGTCCCCAATTATGGAAAAAGAAAAGCTGAAGTCAATGCTGCCATCGCAAAGATGAAAGTAATGCCAAGCTTCAGCGGTCAAAAAATAACTTTAAATGTTGGGGAAAGTAAAACTTTAACTGACACAAACGGTGTTCTTTCCGATTTCAAAGGTAAAGAAAGTATTCCAAAAGGAATCAGTGTGAAGCGGAACGGCAATAAACTGACAGTAACAGCATCAACTACTGCAGCTGAGAATAGCACATATATTCTAAATAAAATACGCCCAGAAATGATTGGTCAATCTATCGTTCATCGAAAATCAGGCGGACAAGATATTATCAAGCCTATGATTTTAGATCCTGGAAGATTTAAATTGAATATTCGTGCAAACAAGTATGGTGCACTAAAGATCACGAAACAGGATGAAGATGGGAATATGGTTCCTAATACTTCCTTCAAGGTATCTAAAAATGCCGATATGTCTTCCCCGATCGGAACCTACCAAACAGGCTCTGATGGTACTGTTACAGTAAATGACCTTGCACCTGCGACTTACTATGTGCAGGAGAGCGCTGTTCCGAATCATCTGATTCTGGACAAGACGATCCATAAGGTAAGTGTATCTGCCAATAAGACGGCCTCTTTCATTGCTCGTAATAATTGGAAGAAAGGGCGTGTCCAGATCCGTAAGGTCGATACGGATTCCAAGAAACAAGTCGCAGGTGCGACGTATGCGATCTTCAACCAACAAGGTCAGGAGCTCCAGCGACTCGTTACGAAGGCATCCGGTTATTCTCTGTCCGGGTATCTGCGTGTTGGCGAGTATTATGTAAAAGAGGTCATTGCTCCGAAAGGATATACGCTCAATAAGACGAAATACCCTGTCACGATCTCCAATAATAACCAGACCATTACCGTGACAGGCACAGATAAGCGCCAGTCCGGCACATTGAAACTATCCAAGGCAGATAGTAAGACGAATAAAAAACCACAGGGAGACGCAACGCTGCAGGGTGCTGTCTATGAGTTGCGGGCGAAAGAGAATATCCTGGATCCTGCTGACAGATCCGTAAAATACAAAAAGGGCGCTTTGGTCGCAACGCTGACCACGGATAAGAATGGTAATGCCACGAAAACAGGTCTCTATCTGGGGAAATATACCCTGAAAGAGATGAAGGCCAGTCCGGGATATCGCCTGGATCCTAAGTCATATGATGTGACGATCAATCCTGCAGCACAAACGACCAGCGTCATCACAGTTTCAAAAAATGTCCTTGAGGATATCATCAAGCTGCGGATCCATAAGGTCCAGGAAGAACCGAAGCTGAATATCCCAAATACGATCTTCACCTTCACAAAACCGAATGGAACTACCTCAGAAGTAAAAACAGATAAGAACGGCTCCATCCAGTTCGTAGGTCTTCGTCCAGGCGTCTATAAATTGAAGGAAAAAGCTGTCATGGATGGCTATGATATCAATCCTACCGAAGTACGTTTTGAAGTGGTATCCGGTGGGGGCGTCAAGGTACTGACAGACCTGACGAATACAGGCATCACCTTCCAGAAGACAGATGCATTCGATGGCATCATAACCGTGCGTGATAAGGTATCTCCGTTTACGTTGAAGATCACGAAGCTCAACGACCACAAGCAGCTGCTGGACGGTGCGGAATTTACGCTATACAGCGATAAAGCCTGTACGAAGGTAGTCGCAAAGAGGACCTCATATAACGGTGTATTGAGCTTTGCCGGACTGAAGGATCGAACGAAGTATTACCTCAAAGAAACGAAAGCACCGGATGGATACCGTATCCCACTAGATCCGGATACGAAACAGCCGCATATCTATGAGATCGAGACCGTCTCTTCCCCGGTCAATGACCTGTTCGAGTTATGGGTAGACGGTAAGAAATATACACCGAAAGATACGGTCACGACAGGTGCTATCCGCATCGAGGGTACGAAGAAAGCAAGAGTCGTACATATGGAGATCGTGAATATGGTAGGTATCAAATTGCCGGAAACAGGCAGTGATCTCATGTTCCCGATGTTTATCATAGGTATGGGTTTGATGTTCTTAGGGAGAAAAAGCTTACGAGGAGGAGTTAGAGAATGAATAAAAAGAACGTAATGAAATATCTGGGGATCCCTGCTCTGGCGACAGGGATGCTGTTATCCGGTGCACTTCCGGCATTGACCATCACTAGTCTAGTGATCCATGCAGCTCAGGAGATCACGACGCCGGGTGGTATCGTGGACCTGAAACAAGGCGGTGCCGCCATCACCATCGAAGCGAATGAAGGACAATCGCTCATAGGAAAGAAGTTTCGTCTGTATCAGCTGTTCTCTGTAAAGAATGCAGCGCATCTGGAAAGTGTGAACTATACCTGGACACCTGCCTATCAGGATGTCCTGCAGAAGGTCATCGGGAAACGCCTGAACAAACCGGCAAAGGATGTAACGGAATATGAAGCAGTGGATTACATCCAGTCCTTGAATCACCACAAGGTAGAAGGCGCTGCGACAGAACAGAAGTTGGAAGGAAGATACAGCGAATTCCGCTATTTCATCGAAGAGATCACGACAGAGCTGCGTGCCCAGAAGAAACAAGGGACCGATATCCATGTCACGCAAACGATGGATAACGGCAATATCCGTTTCGACGGTCTGGATTTCGGATACTACATCACCGATGAGATATCTGATAATGCAGGGACGCACTCCGCAAGCTCTCTGTGTATGGTGAATACGGCTAATCCGAATGCTGCTGTAAAAATCAAATCCGACTATCCTTCGATCACGAAGAAGATCCTGGAGGATGACCACAAAGAAGAGATCGGTGCAGATGGATGGAACGATATCGCAGATTATGAGATCGGTCAGACCGTTCCGTATCGTTATGATACAGCTGTACCGGATATGAATGGATATCACAGCTATTACTTCGCTTTCCATGACAAGATGGATAAAGCACTGACCTTTGATCCGGATACCGTGAAGATCCGGATCATGGATGGAAAGAAGACCTATGATGTCGATCCCAGCGAATACAACATATTGGAAAATGTAGGAGGAACGACATTCAAGATAGAGATCGAAGACCTGAAGAAGATCGTAGACCGCGAGTTTCCGGAAGGCATGAACAAAGACAAGGAGAACATCTATGGACAGAAGATCGTCCTTCGCTATGATGCCAAGCTGAACGATGAGGCTGCCAAGGATACCGGAAGACCGGGCTTCGAGAACAGTGTGAAGCTGGAGTTCTCCAATGACCCGGATGTGGATGGTGTCGGAAAGACCGGAGAGACACCGTGGGATACGGTCGTGTGCTTCACCTATAAGCTGAACGTATCGAAGGTCAATGACCATGACGCACCGTTGAAGGACGCAAGATTCCGTCTGTACAGCGATGCGGACTGTACGAAGGAAGTATATCTGAAACGTACTCCTGACGGTTATAACGTGATCAACCGTGATTCTGTAGGCGGTAATGATTATGACGGTGGGACACAGCCGAAGGAAGCCGTCGAGATCGTCACACCTTTGGATGGCAATTTCACGATCTATGGTCTCGATCAGGGTGTGTATTACCTTTCGGAGGTAGATGCACCGGATGGATACCGGAAATTATTGGACCCGATCGTATTGACGGTAAGACCGACCTATACGAACGATAGAAACAGCTACGTAGCCGGCGAAGGCGCAACGGATAAGATCCTGCAGAAGCTGGAGGCAACTGCTCATTTTAAAGAATTCTATGATGGTGCATCTTCCGAAAAAGATAATAAGCTGGAGACAGATGCGACGCAAGGTTCCATGAATCTAACGGTAGTAAACAAAGTAGGAAGCAAGCTGCCGGTCACAGGATCACAGCTGACGATCGTCATGGTCGCTCTTGGGGCAGGGCTGATGATCGCCGGTTATGGTATCCACAGAAAGAGAAGCCATGTGGATGATGGGAAATGAAGAGTAGAAAAAGATCCGGAAGACGATGGTGGAGCATAGCGATCATCCTCGTCGGCTTTCTGATCTGCAGCTATCCGATAGTGAGTGGTCTGTATCAGCGAAGTGTACAGTCCGATTCCCTGAAGACATATTTCAAAGCGCTACGACGCAATGAAGATCAGGTGGAAGGTCTGTTGAAGGCGGCAGACACCTATAACGATATGTTGTTTCAAACTCAAGGGAACTATATCCAGGGTATCAGTGACAAGTATCTGACAGAGAAGGCTTATGAAAAACAGCTGCGATTGAAGGACAGCGATGTCATGGCACGCATCGAGATACCGAAGATCAGTGTCGATCTTCCTATCTATCACGGTGTGAGTGAGAGTGTCCTATCAAAAGGTGTGGGACATCTTCGATCCAGCAGTCTTCCTGTCGGTGGTGAGAGTACGCATGCGGCATTGAGCGGACATCGTGGTCTTCCATCATCAAAGCTATTTACCAGATTAGATGAATTGGAAAAAGGCGATCTCTTCTACATCGATGTACTCGGCAGGACGCTGGCCTATCGAATCTGCGATATCCAAACGACAGATCCACAGGATACCGATCTGTTGGAGATACAAGAAGGAAGAGACCTCGTGACGCTCATCACCTGTACGCCATACGGAATCAATACGAAAAGGCTGCTCATAACAGGAGAACGAGTGGCTTATGAGAAACAGGAAAAGGAATCGATCCAGGGATCGATGATGTCGATACGAGAACTTATCTTTATGGCAGCACCCTTTGTGATCGTCACACTCCTGTTGGGAAAAGAGATCTATCATCATAGAATAAGGAGGTCAAAAGAACATGAAGAAGCGAAATAAGATAGTCTGCATCATGACATTATCGTTGTTGTCATTATGCTGCATCCGGCCGATAAGCGCACAGGAAGCACTTCCCCAGCCTATGGATCTTTCTACACAGGAGAAAGGCAGTATCCATGTGGAACTGGAGGAAACACAAGACAAGTTATCCAGAGAAGGCGTCGGTCTTTCTCTGGCCTATGTCGCAACGATAAAGGAAGGGAGCTATCAGCTTACCGAGGACTATAGCTCTGCGAATGTGGAACTGAATGCCATCGAAACGGCAGAAGGACTGCAGGAAGCCGCAGATACGTTGCGGCCACTCGTGAAAGACGCGATACAGACGAAACAGACAAATGTGCAGGGTATCGTAGATTTCACAGATCTGGAGGTAGGTGTCTATCTGTTGTATGTGAGTGATCAGGCGGGCTATGAAACGATACAGCCGACACTAATCAGCGTACCGATGTGGGATGAGACCGTCAAACAGATGAACTACCATATCGAAGTATTCCCAAAACATGCGCCTTTACCAGCATTACATGTGCGGAAAGTCGATTATTATGATCATAAGAGCATTTTAAAAGAAGCTGAGTTTACTCTGTATTCTGATGCGGAGTGCACAGAAGTCATCAAAACAGAAAAGACAGATCCGAAGGATGGGGTCGCGTCATTCGATGGACTATTATATCAGACAGTATACATAAAGGAAACGAAGGCTCCTGCCGGTTATCAGCTATCGGATGAGGTCGTGAAGGTCACGATCGATGACGAATGGGTCAATGGTGACGATAATCTTCGTACGATCGTCTATGCGGACAGGCCGCTTGCGACATCCGGCGGTCCTGATACCGGCGATCACACGAGTGTAGCCGGATGGATCTTCCTGCTTGGAGTATCCACATGCACTGCCTTCTTCTTATTGCGTAGAAAGCATGAGGCACAGTGAAAAAAAGCCAGTATATGACATTCATCCTCTGTGTCCTCCTACTCTGCCTGGGATTTTGGTATCTCTTATTTCCGAAACCGGCAGATAAAGATGACCTGTCAATCACATTCAAGGATACGGAAAAGGTGAAACTGAACGAAAAGATCGAACCTGTCGATCTGATCCGTTCCACGACATCTGTGAAGATCCTATATCCGACAATCGACACCTCATCCCCGGGGGTAAAGAAGCTCTTATATATCGCTGTGGGAGAGGATGGAGAACAAAAAGAGTTCATGAAGGAGATCCGAGTGGTGGCGCCGACATCACCTGTCCTTGAACTCAAGAAGGATACGGTCGAGATCTATGTGAAGGAAGCATTCGATGCAAGAGGATATGTAAAGAAAGCCTATAGTGATTATGACGGTGATCTGGACGTGTCGATCCGTGGGAGCTTCGATGTGAAGAAAGCCGGTACGTATACGATCACGTATCAGGTCAAAGATTCCAGCGGCCATATTGCCACGAAGGAGCTGCGGCTCATCGTCAAAGATAAAGAAGAGGCGCCAAAGGAAAAGGAGCCACAGCATCCACAGAAGACAGAATGGCCATCAACTGCACAGCCGCCGAAAGAACAAGATACGATGACAGGCTCCGCTTTATCTCCGAAAGCAGAGAAGCCACAGGAACCAGCCCCATCGATTGGCGTACAGACATGGCTGTTTACCAATGGAGAGAGTTTCTCCTCCGCACTGGAGAAATGTAATGCTGCAGGAGCGGCAAGTGGAAGGAGGTATCAGTGTGATGTGTTACAGGATGATGCCGGTATCTATACAGGTTATCGGCTCGACCTACGATGATGTACCAGTGACTGGTACATCTGCCAATAGAAAAGATGTAGGGATGATAGAAAGGAGTGAGGAGGATGCTATTCAAACGGCTACATAAACACCTGGATCAAGACATAGAAGAGCACACGGAAGGAAGTGAGGGTCCACAGGTAGAACATACAGAGGAGGAACTGGAAGCACATCTACAGAAGCTGATGAAGCGACAACGGCGTATCGTACGATTGAAGAAAGCAGCTCTGTATCTGATCGTAGGTATCGGTCTGCTGGGAGGCTTCCGTTCCCTTGCTCAGGAACGGCCGGACATAACGCCTGCAGTAGCGGTGAACGACTATAGCTTCCTGGAGGATTATATAAAAAACTATTATAAATATCCGCAGGATGAAGAAAGTCAGCAGTTCTTACAGGAATTCACGACCGGAGGAAGCTGGAACGTATCCTATGATCAAAAGATCAAGAGTGCCGAGGTAGAAACCGTAGATGTATATCAGGTGGAGCCATCTGATACAGAGGAAGGCCGGCTCACATCCTATGCCAGAGTATCTCTCGATCTGAAAGACGACGAAGGCAAGAGTAAACGACAAACAGCATATATCTCGATACGTTCTATTCAAAAAGATGGTCACTATATCGTGGATCGTCCGATCTCGATGATATCAACTGCGCCAGCTGCTATGAATGAGGATATGAAAAAAGGACTGGAGACAGAAAAAGAAGATATCAAGGGAGCGGACTGTACGGAACAGGAGAAGCAGGAGATCACGAATACGATCCAGTTGTTCTTTACGACCTATGCCGCTGATCTGGAACAGGCACGGCTCCTGATGCAGGATCCGGAAACGCTGAAACCATTGGATCCGGATACGAAACCGGTATTCGTAAGTCTACAGTCCGCCATACAGAATGAGGATGAGATACAGGCAGATGTGATCGTCCGCTATGAAACGAAGGAACTATTCCAACAGGAACGTAGCGTGCGTTTCCTGTTCGATAGAAAAACGAACAAGATCATTTCAAAGGAGGAGTATTAGGTATGGATTTTACAAAATTAGATGGTTTCAAGGTCTTTTATTATTTGGTATTGCTTCTCATATTCGTAGCACTCATGGTGTTCTTGTTGAAAAGTGCAAAAGAATCTCTGCGCCGCACGGGTGGGAAATGGCAGTCTGTCATCGATGAAGCGTTCATCGGATTCCTCGTATTGGTCGCTTTCACGATCATCGCTCAGATAGAGCCATCTTCTATCATCTCGTTCCTGACGAAGCCGCTCACATGGATATGGGACCTCGTCCTGAAAGCATTGCGGTTCGTAGGTATCAAGATCTAGAGGGCCATCATGAAGAGCGCCTATAATTATACGGCTGTCGAGACACACAAGCAGAAACTGTATATCCCCTATATCGGGATCGAACTGAATGGCTGGGGGATGGTACTCGTGATGCTGGGGGGTCTGTTGTTTGCACTGATCCCCATCGGTATCCCTGCGTATCATCTGTTCGGATCATTGGGGATCCTGTTGTCGATCGCGATCGCTGCGGTACTGGAGATCGGCGCTGTGATGTTCCTGACAGAGATCGACCGGGAGAGCCGCAAGAACAAGCTGATCACGTTCTACTATCGGGATGTGAAGAACTATCGCATCCTGTATGATTCCCAAGGACACACACATAGAGTATCGAAGGAAAGAGAAGGGAGAGTGCATCGGTGTGTACGTTGAACCTTATTACAGCTATGGAGAAGGAAACATCGTCTACTGTAAGGAATGTATCTGTTATCACTATGAGATCCGTCCGATGAATAGCCTGTATGCATCCGATCATCAGCTGCAGACATTGATCGATAACCTGCATCGGAAGATCCTTTCCGTCAATATGCCGGGAGCGATCTATATCCTGCCACAGCGCATCGATGAACAGGAGATCCTAAAGCATTATAAGATGTTATATGAGACGAATGGTGATCCACAGACAGAGAAGCTGTATCGCTCCTTCATGAAGGATATCAAAGCGCAGCTGACAAGTGGTATCAAGTATCGCTATCGGATACATATATGCTTTACAGACAACCGTGATCCATTGAAGAAAAAGTGGTTGAGTGGTTGGCTGAGTAAGAACAACGATCCGTTGGAAAAGCGGATGGTCGATCTGAGTGAGGTCATCGATGAACAGATATACAAGAAATTGACTATGGATCTGAGTGTGGAACGACCGGACAAGAAAGAGATACAGCATCTATATGATTATCTGGCGATCCCGATCGAGATACCGATATCCGATTATTACACGATCCCACAGGCAACGGAGCTGGAATATCATTATCAGACGCTGAAGAACAAAGGTGGATTCCGGGAGCTGTATTCTCGAGTGCTCATCGCAGATAAACTCATCCAGGATCGATTGGAGGATGGGTATCGTGCGAATGTGGCGGTCAATGAGATCCAGCTCTATACCTTCCCTGTCGACACGATCATCAAGTTCGATCTGGAACATACGCAGACCTTCAAGAGCAATATGACCGGAAAACGTGAGGAGATCCATAAGAATGCACGCCGTTACTGGCAGAGCAGCGGACGAAAGGACAAGGAAGCACAGAAAGCCTTCGAGCTTGCGAAGATCGGAGAAGATGTGGATCCATCGATCGAAGATTCCAAGATCCGCTGGCAGATGATGCTGCGCATCCGTGCCAATACGCAGGACATGCTGATGAAGCGCAGCGACAAGCTGCAGAAGAGATTCGAAGGGAAACGGATCCAGTTGACTTATGCAATCGGGGAACAGGAACAGCTTGCGGAACACCTGTTTCCATACAAGAACAGCTGTTACCGGTATGTGAATCTAACAGACGTTTTGTACTTTGCGCATTTTAATTTTTTCGGTGGCTTATACATAGGAGAAGCAGACAAAGGAGTCGTGCTCACATATACGAGACCTGCAGACCTGCCGGTACGGATCGACATCGAGGCTCCGATCAAGGGATTGACGCAGACAGGGTCCTCTACGGTGGCCTTTGTCGGAGAGACCGGTTCCGGGAAATCACAGATCGCCAACTATTTTGCACTCCTCTCCATGATCTTCTATGGGCACCGGCTGCTATTGGTCGATCCGAAAGGTGACCGTCACAAGCTCGTGAAGCTGTTGGATCGCTTCGGTGTTCTGACTTCTCACCTCATCATCGGAGATCCATCTTGTCCAAACGGTATGTTCGACGCCTTCCTATTACATCCGGATTCTCCCTTAGATGCATTGGCAGCGGCCAAGAATGATATCATCGCCCTGGTGCGTGCCATCAATCCACAACAGGAGGTCGATCTGATGCAGGTCGATGAAGCATATATGGAGCTGAGCGAAGCAATCAACAGTGGAAAGAACACACGGATCACGATGCGAAGGTTGGTCGATGTCATGATGAACAAGGATCCCAAGCTTGCACGCAGTTTGTATTCCCTGCGCAATGATCCGATGGCCCGCCTGTTCTTCGGGGACGATGATACCGATATCTCGAAGGTGTTCCGTCTCGATCGCCCCTTCAATCTGATCACGTTCGCGAAGATGCCGGTGTATTCCAGAGATTCGCTCACCTATAGCTATGATTCCGGAAATCTGGAACATCGGATTTTCTCCCTCATCCTGGGAAAGGTCAATGAGATCACGAACATGTTCCTGCGTATGTACAAAGGACAAGCGAAGACGATGCTGTTCGATGAGGCAAAACTGTATTCGACAGTCCCGGGTGGTATGTCCGTATTGGTGAACAACAATCTGATCGCAAGATCGGAGCTGTGTGATATGCTGGTCATCCTGCAGAACTGGAGCGATCTTCCGGATTCCATCATCAACAATACCGGACAGTTCTTCATCGGCAATATGAAGAGCAAGGACGAGATCCAACATATCCTGTGTCATTTCGATCTGGATGGCAATTCCACGCTGTCCGCTATCCTGCAGGATCGAACGAAGGAGGAAGGTGTCGACCAGGCAAAGCAGCACAATTTCTTATACTGTGATTACAACAACCGCAAATGCCTGACGAAGATGGCGATCTTGCCGATGTTTTCGGATGCCTTCCGCACCTTCAAGGATATCGATGAACAGGGGGCGAAGTCATGAGATGGCGTAGGTGCCTTACCGTCCTGAGCTTACTGTTCCTGCTGTTGTTCCCGACAGGTATCCATGCGGAATCTATGGATGGAGCGATCGGCAACGGTAATTCTCCCGGAGAGATGACAGCACAGAAGAACGATGAAGAAAAGGTAGATACCAATACTTCGGATTTTCTCTCGGATGCGATCCTCAGTTTAGATAACGATACGAGAAAAAAAGAAATGGACCAGGATTATATCAAGAATCTCTATAATTCCAGTATGACAGCGAAGACCAAAGGGCTCAACCTGCTTGATGGGGATTCCATCGTCACATGTTTCATGAATTTGATCACGCTGCTTCTGGAAATGATCGGGTTCGTGATCTCCTTCTTCGTGTTGACGATCTATAACCTGGTATCCTCCAGCTTTTTGGGAACCGTCATACAGGGGATCTTTGATATGATCGACAAGGTCGTTTTCGATTGGAGCGATCCTGAATCCTGGATCAATAAAGTGCTCCTGATAGCTGCATTGTCCTCTATCCTGTATAAGCTCATCAAAGACTTTACCAGGATCGTGCGATGGCAACAGATCGTACAGATCGTGCTTACCGCCTTCCTATCGATGACCTTCATCACCTTCATCGGCCAGAATGGACGCAAGATCGCAAATGGGTTCGAGAACGTGACGTCACAGATGTTGACGGAAACGTTCGTATTCAAAGAAGAGAAGGAAGATCCGGAGATCATGAACAAGCAGAACATCTTCGATATCTTGCAGAAACAGCCGTTCATGGTACGACATTTCGGTACGACAGATCTTGCGAAGATCGCCGGTTCGGACGATAAGGATGCTATCGAAAAGGTAGAAAAGCGAGTACAGCGCCTCCTGAACGATCCATCACAAGACAATGCGGAGGATGAATATGACAAGTTCGGAAATCATGCGATCACGCATGATGGTGGTTCCGCAATGCGGGTCTTGGGACTCTCCTTCGTCTTGTTAGTACATCGTGGTGCGATCAGTATCGTCATCGCAGCGATCTGTATCGGCTTAGGGGCTGTAAAGGCCTCAAAATATATCGTTCTGGGATTGAGTGTATATCAACTCATCTGGTGGCTGCTCAAGCATGGACGCAAAGCTCGCCAATGGTTCACAGACAGGCTCATGTGGTGCATGGTCACGATCTTTGCGGATATCCTGTTCAGTATGGCACTGTTCTTCCTGGTAGAATTATGCACGAAGATATCCGCTTACAGTGTCCTGCTCATGCTGGCAGTCGATGTGATCCTCATCGTCTTGCTCAGATTCGTGATCAAGAATCTACCGACGATCATGTCGAAGCTGATGGAAGATGGAAAGATCGTGGCAGAAGGAATGCTGTTGGGTACCTCTCCGATGTCGACGTACCGACAGCTGAAAGGCTCTGCTTCACAAAGTGATGCGTTTGATGGGGGCGGTGAAGGAAACGGCAGTGGCACAGGTGGCTATGGAGAAAGTGATGATAGTGATCTTCGTGATCATGATGATCCATATGATAGCAGCTATGATGACGACGCCTTGCGAGATGAAAAAGATCCCGATATGTATGCAGACGATATACAGGATGATGTGGACTCTGCGGATCATGAGGAAGCACCTGCAGAAGGTGACAGCGAACTGGCTGGACAGGCTGGTCCTGCCACAAGTAGTGAGGGTGCGCCTACAGAAGCAGAGAGTGAAACAGAAGGATCTGATGAAATGACTTCTGAGACACAGAGAGACATCGATGGTGGGGCACAGGAAACGGATCCGGGAGATGATGGTGAACCATTCAATGAAGAACATGCAGCTGACATACAGAACATGAGTGCAGAAACGCAGGAAGAGGAAGACCTGAGCGATGAAGCGGATATGGCGGAAGAAGATATATCGGATATCGATATGGACGATGACGATGATCTTATCGAGGATGCAGGAGCCCCGGATCTCTCAGATGTGGAAGGAGTTCCGGAAACAGTGGATCCTGAAACAGAAGATGATCTGAAAGATCGCTCGGATGATGATCCTATTCCTACAGAAGCTGCGAAACATACGGATTCTGAAGAGGCAACGGAAGAAACATCGTCAGCCTCTACAGAAGACAGCCCAGATGTAGAAATGAACACAGAACCTACACAAGCTACGCAGCAGCCGGATGATCCAAACAGTGTGCCTGCAGGAATGGATGTCGATGAAGGAGGACAAGAGAGCGGACCGATAAACGAACAGGATGTGCCGGCAGAACATGAGGCTTCAACAAAACCGGAAGAGGATACACTGCCGCAGGAAGAGGAGAACCTCCTGAATGAAGGCGATTAAGAAGCTCCTTCTCCTTTTCCTTCCCCTTATCATTATCATGATGATGTTTCTGATGTTCCTTGGCGGTGGTGTGAGAGATGGGAATGAGACGCCCAAAAACAATCTCAGTTCCTCTGTCGAATATTATCGTCCCTATGTGTCCAAGATCGCCAAGCTGGAAGGCATGGAAGATTATGTGGATCTGATCCTAGCAGTGATGCAGGTGGAATCCGGTGGGACTGGCGGTGATCCTATGCAGGCATCGGAAGGGCCGTTCAACAAAAAATATCCGCAGATACCCAATGGGATCAAGGATCCGCATTACTCGATCCGCTGCGGTATCAAAGAGCTGCAGGATTGCCTGAAAAGGGCGAAGGTCAAGGATGCATCCGAAGAAGGTCGCATCCGGGTGGCATTAGGTGGATATAATTTCGGAAATGGATTCATCGAATGGATCGATCGTGAAAAAGGTGGACGATGGACACTGGAAGCAGCTCAGGAATTTTCCGATATCATGAAGGGAAAGACCGGATGGAGCGTCTATGGAGATCCTCCTTATGCCGATAAGGTGATGTCCTACTATGACGCCTTGGATTTTATCAGTGGGGATGGGACATTGATCCCACCATTGAAGGGCTATACGCTCACCAGTGGGTATGGGAATCGACCATCGATCGGTGACTTCCATTATGGTGTCGATTTGGATGGCTCCTATGGTGCATCGATCTACGCTCCCGGTGATGCGAAGGTATATCAGGCATCCTCGAGCTGTCCTGCAGATGGCGGATACCTTGGGAATATGTGTCCGGGTGGTGCTTATGCAGGTGCCGGAAACTTTATCCAACTGAAAATGAAGTATAAAGGAAAAGAACTCTATATCCTACTTTGCCATATGAAGGATGTGGACGTCAAGACAGGACAGAGCATAAAGAAAGGACAACGGATCGGCAGCCAGGGACATTCGGGTAATTTGACAGCATCCCATGTACATATGGAGATGCATTTCTCAACCCCTGTGATTGCAACGAAAGAAGGTAGTGTGGATCCGAGAAAATACATCAAATTCAAATAATGGACAGAGGTGAAATATGGAAAAGAAAACGATCGTGTCTATGGGTATCCTCATAGCTGTGACGGCAGCATTCCTATGGATGAATCAGCCATCGGAAACGAAGGTGAACTCGCAGCAGAGCAGTACCATGATACAGAAAAAGCCAACAACGGAGCCATCTCCTCAGTCGGCTGTTCCCAATGATGTGGAAGAGGCCTGTAAGAGCGCAGCAGAACGCTTCGTGAGAGTGAAGACCGAAGGCCGCAGCAGTGATATCTTCCTGGATCGTATCGAACCGGTCAAGGAACTTCTCAGCGATGACTTGTACCAGTCACTGGTACCGGATCTGAGTAAGGAAGAGCTTGCGGCAATGCGAAGAGAGAGCAAACGTATCAAAAAAGAAGAAACGACAGAAACACAGATCACATCGATGGACAGCGCTATCGACAGGATAGCGGATGATGACTTTGAAGTATATGTCATCTACACTGCACAGATGCAGCATGCGGACAGGAACGATGCGAGCCGGTATCTGGTCCGGATGCGCGTACAGTGGATCGATGGGAAAGCGAAGATCTATAAGATGATCGAAGAGAGCAGCCTGGGAAACGGCTTCTATGAAAAGTAAGAGGAGGATCCGATATGACAGGAAGGAAAGCGGACATCATCCATCGTTTATATGAACTACAGGAAAAGATGGAAGAGGTAGACGGATATTGGGAAGATGCCCTGGAAAGAGATGCCCTTATGGAAAGTGAGGGATACGAGGAACAACATCAGGCCCTATATCAGGAATATTGGGACATCATGATGAAGGAAGTAGAAGAAAGGTGGCGCAAGTATGTAGAGGGGATCCTTGGTGATGGCCATTTTACAGAAAAGATATATGTGGAAGAATTGGAGATGATCATGGAGGCAGACGGTAAGCTCGTGGATGAATATCAGGGATACATCCTGCGCTCCGGCATGGACCCATTCGGTACGCTGACCTATTGGATCAAATCTCCGGATGGTGAACCGGTAGAAGAAAGTTTCGACTTCGTAAGCGATGCAGATGCGATCATATCGTTTCGTGACATGGTCGATCGAAACGAGTTTTATTGAGATGAGGTGAAGATATGGTACTAGAAGAAATATTGAAACATGATGAGACGTTCCGCTATCAGCTCCTCTCCCGGATGGTGGAGGACTGTAACTATTATCTGGGATATGGCAACCGAAACGCCGAGGGCCTTTGGGCCAATGATGAATGGGAGCAGATTGAGATCATGCAGGCATTGTATGAGAGCTTTCCTCCTGAAAAGAAACCGGAATGGCTCACACCGGACGATATCCTGGGATATGGAGAACGGATGCTTACTCCTCTTGGAGAGATATAGGTGTTAGGAGGAATGCAGAATATGTTATATCAGATATTACCAAGATATGATCATCAGTTCCAGGTAGATACGATGCGGATGTTCTTGAAGACATTGTCCGGAACGAAAAGGCGTCGATCGTTGCGAGATCGTCTGTCGAAGCTCTTCGATCCTAACTGTATCCTGGATTATCGTTTCATCATCGATTGCGACGGTAAGGATCAAACGGATGGGATGATCTCTTTCTACTTACAGGTGAGTGATGAAAGAGAGAATGGGCTCGTCCTGAACAGCCTGCAGAACATGTTCCAGGATAAGGCGAACGTATTCGAAGCGGTGAGACCGCTCACGCCGTATACGACAGTACATACCTTGTTTACGGATGATGTGCTGGATCATGCGAAAGATACGAAAAAGAGCCTTGCGACCTTCCGGGATGATCAGATCTTCCTGTTCATCCTGGGGACGATGCGCAACAAGACGAGGATCACGATCGATTTCAGTGTCGAAAAGAATTACAGTGCAACGAAGAGCATGTTACGAGGTGTGAGTACGGATGTCGATGTGCAGGTGATGATCAAGGTATCCGGAAAGACGAGATACCAGAGAAACCAGATCCTGGAGATCACGAATACGATCATCAATCTGACAGCAGGAGAAAAGGAGCTTCGGGCGATCTATCGGGATACCTATAAATTTTCCAAACTGACAGGAAACGAACTGATGAACCTGTTTCAGATCCCGACCTTCTACAATAAGAAGGATCTTGAGATACTGAAACGGATACACAAACTTGAGATCGGTCAGCGGACATTGAAGGAGGAAGAATTTGCGTCCGGGATCAAATGCGGACATGTCTATCATCCGATGCAGGATCGTGTGGTCTTCCTGAAGCAGCTACAGCTGCGGAAACATATGGTCATCTCCGGACAGACCGGTTCCGGAAAATCGAGCTTTGCGGAGGAGATGATGCGCGATATCCTGACATCTATCGTACAGGGGAAGAAGAACATACCGGGCTTCACGTTCTTCGATCCTGCAGAGACCAGTGTGCTGGGGGTCATCGATATGATGCTGAAGCTGCAGGCGGATGGTCATGATATCATGAAGCTGCGTGAAAAGATCCATTATATCGATTTTGGGTATGAGGATTGTATCTTTCCTATCTCCTTATTGAATAAGGATGTCCCCTCTACCGAGATCCTGGACTATTTCCGGATGTTGTTCGGTTCCGCAGTCACTGTACAGGTAGACCGTATGATCACCAGTGCAATCAATACGATCCTACTGGATGAAGATGAGCATACGATCATGGATATCCCAAAGATGTTTCAGGATGAAACGATGCGTGAGCGACTGTATGAGCGACTGAAGGATAATGTATATGCGGATGATGCATGTGCCTTCCTAAAAGGGCGTTTCGATAAACAACAGGTAGATCCGATCCTGAACCGTACCGATCCTTTCATCAATACGCCGAAGAAGAAGCTCATGTTCGGTATGCATAGTAAGTATGATGGGTTGCGGAAGATTTCAGAGTGGATCGAAAAAGGTGACATCATCTTATTCAATCTGAAAGGTCTCAATGACAATGACCTACGGATCATCGTCGGATATATCTCTTTAAAATATTATCTGATCGGTCTGAAGCGTCCGGATAATTCACGGCTACATCTGACCTTCATCGATGAATGTCACAAGGTGCAGTTCGATATCTACGAGCGCTGGTTGGCGGAGCTGAGGAAAGGCGGTATGGCACTGATCCCGATGACGCAATATCTGGAACAGTTCCAGCAAGGCTTCCTGAAGGCCGTCCTTGGGAATGCTGGTACGAAGGTGACCTTCCGACAGGGGCGTGATGGAGCCGTGCGTATGTCCGCAAACCTTCCCGGCCATCCGGATATCGATGGTCTGCAGGGACTTCCCGACCGAATCGGATATGTATCTACAGAGGACAACCGTATCGCCAAAACGGTACTCGTAGAAGTGGATCCGCCATATCGGTATAATGCCGGAAAAGTAGTACCACACAAGGAAGGAGAGAATGTGCAGGCGGAAATGAATACAGAGAAGAACCGTAACGAAGCACGCAGTTTGATGCGTCGTGACTTCCTGTCGAAAGAAGAGGCAGAAAAGATCGTATTCCGTAAAATAAAAAGACGAAAGAAAGGTGATGGAGAATGGGACGGATAAGATTTCTATTGTATAAGATATCGCAGCTCCTCCCAAAGGGACAACGCCGACCGGTGATCCTGATCTCATCGATTCTTGGGTTGTTCATCTTCTTTCAGTTCATGACAAGGATCAGTGATTCCTACCTGCTGTTGAGTGTGCAGCAGGTATTCCGGGATACATGGAAAGCATTGCAGGATGAGCAAGTCGGAGGACTTACGATCGTATTCATCTGTGCTATCTTGGGATATGGTGGATATCGATATTACGGCAGGATACAGACGGCCATCACGGTCTGTTATGCGATCATCTTCCTCCTCGCCATCTTGCCGTTCATCATGTCGAAGTAGGACGAAGATCTATGGAATTTGCTGTGCCGGTTACTGTGCCTAGAGCTGTGCCGACATATGTGCCGAATACTGTACGATATATGTCACACTTTTTCGCCATGAAATCCTTTATTTAAAGGCTAATTCAGACTTCAAAATTCTGGACAATTACCTTATTTTACCTTATAAAATAATATAAACTATAACAACCTTACGGAACGCTGCTTTATGCCTTAAATCAGAACCTTGCCCCCCTTATCCTCATATATATCTATCTCATGATATAACTATATATACTACTTGATACTACTGTATAGATATAGTAACTATTACTTTAATATAAACTATTTATTATGATAACTAAAGGAGGAATTAGTGATGGGACATAAGAATAAACCGAGAATATTGGACGACGATATTGAACTGATGATCCGGATCGCTAGACACGGATTCGTGGATATGGACTATATACAGTTATTTGCGTATGAGGGGAGAAAAAAAGAGACGATCGACAGACGTATCCTACAACTGGCTCTGCACGACTTCTTGATCATAGAGAGGACATTCATACCTGCGAACCATACAGCAAGTTTCCGGACCGGATACAAGATCGTTACTTTAGGGAAACGAGGTCTCCAGTACATGGAAGATATGGGATATGAGACAAAGGACAATACAAAAGCATTTTTAAACTACAGTCCTTATTACATGTATCATCAAGTGCAAGTGGCCACTGTTTGTGACATCTTACAACAGGCATACGAACAAGGTGTATCGAACTGGTATGTGGATGAAATACTTAATGAAAAGGAAGCATATCTGGAAGAGGCTTCCAACCGGCCGGATGCTGTCTTGATATTCAAACACAAGGATAGGACAAAGACATCTGCGGTATTGGTGTATTTAGAGTTGGAAAGATCGTATCCAAAGCAGGAGCGACTGGAAAGAAAAATCAGAGCGTACAACCGCTTGGTCAATGAGGAGTTATACGCAAACGCATTATCTCTGACTGTCATAGATCATCGTGTCTTATTTGTCAGTAAGGTAAGGAATGACCGACAGCTCCTGATCCGTAAGATACAGGAATATAAAGGTAAGATCGATTTTAATCTGTTGGTGGCAGGATATGAAAATGTCACAAAAGAACCTTTGAACGATATATACGAGATGCCTTTACATGTAGAGGAAACATATAAACTCATGGGGCAACTGCCATGATGAAGGAACTATATGAACGCCGTCGATAAGTATTATAGAACGAAGCATGAACTGCTTCAGGAAGGTTCTTATGCAGTAAAGATATTCTGTGATGCCAGCTTAAAGGATGGTGTCCTCGTCAGTGCGATCTATATCGATGATCATATCCGCATACATACCAAAACTAAATACCAAAGAATGAAAAGAATATTCAGAAAGGAGAAGCCTATGCGATCAAGATGGCATTGGATCATATAGCCAAACATTTTTATAAAGAAGCCGTCATATATACAGAGATCGATTCTATCATACATACACATCTATTCAGTGTCGTATTAGGAAAGACAAAGATTCAAGAGATCCCTAAGCAGCTCCGCCCTACTGCCCGGATGCATCAAAAACTCTGGTCGCAGTTTCGCTATGTGTACCGGATGAATAAAAGGATCGTACTGCAGAAAATAGATAGCAACAAAAATCCTGCACATGCGATTGCTTGTCAAAAACGTGAAGAATTCTTGCATCCGCAGGTACGACCTGCATGGAAACGTTGGATGATATTCTTATGTAACCGATTGATAGCGCAGCTCAGTAAATAAGTAGATATGAGTAACAAAAGTCACAGTTGAGATAAACATTACATTATATGTATTTCAACTGTGAAATATATGCTATAATTTTGTACGAAGATAGATTATTCCACTTCGACTGTGAACCCTTTCAGTGAATAGTTCGGAGGTGGTCATTTTGAATATTGACTTATATATCAGCTTTCTGATCATACTAGTTATATTAGAAACTGTGAAGCTAATAAAAAAGTGATCGCCCTCTAAACTTTACCACGGTTTAGGGCGATCACTCCGACAATAAATAATCTATCTTCACTATTGTGGAGAAGATCATCTTCATCTATATTATACACAATATTTAAGGTGATTCAACACAAAAGACTTAAAAATAAAAAAAACTTAGTCACACCTATCCAATGCCAATAGGTTAAGGAAGTTGACAAATAGGAAAAGAGAAAACTAGGAGAAATTTTAAAAATTCTCTAGATACCTTCTTTTTTGCTATTGACAAATGAATCAAAAAGCAGCCGCTATCGCGGCTGTGTTTATAAGTGAAAAGGGCGAGGAGGACACAACTTATGGTATTCATTTATAGACAACAGATTTCTCTATGTTTTTACATTCATTCTCTTATAGTTTTATTCAACCATTATTCAGATTTTTACACTTTGATTGATTTTTTTTGTTTATAATGGTTGTGACGCCTATGTGTGCTAATGTCATTCGTACTTTTTATGATTACATTCAGCAGGCTTCCGTTTTTCATCTAGATCTTATCCGAGGTGATAATCCCCATTCTTTCACCAGAAATCGCCATAACTCTGTTATTGATCTTGTTTATCAAATGCTGAATTGAAAAGGCGGTTCTCAATGGAGTGATATCATGGACTATTATCAAGATTAGGAAAAAAACCGGTTACAGAAACTGCTTTCTATCTCGCCAGGAAGAAGTTCAATCCACAGGCTATATGTGTCATGAGTAATGAGTTCATTGCAAATTATTACGATAATGAAGCAGATAGTTTAAAAAATGGAAAGGAAATCTTGTATTGGCTGTCGATGGATCAAAAATCATTCTTCCCAACACAAAGGAAAATACAGCTGCATTCGGAAGATTCTCTGCATCTGCAAATCCAACAAAAAATCAATCAAAACCTGTAGGTGGACTTTTATCTACCTTACATGACTGTCTAAACAATACGTTTTTAGATATGCAATTCGGTTCATGTACATTAAGTGAAATGGCACTGGCAGCACAGCATATCAAAACTTATTGTGAAAATTATGTTGCAAAAGCAATCTTTACCTTTGATTGCGGGTATCCGTCTATGCGACTCATAGATCAACTGTTACAACAAAAACAATACTTTCTATTTCGTGTATCTTCTGTTTTTTTAAAAGCTTATATGGATCAGGTACAGGATGGTGAAGACAGATTATTTGAAGTAACATTCGATAGAAAAACGACAAATCACTATCGAGAGGATATTCGGTTTCGCCAGCATCTGATGAATACCACATATCAGCTTTGGTTCATTAAGATCATTATAGGAAAAGACATTGTGGAATATCTGATATCTAACCTGCCAATGAATGAATACAGCATAGATGACTTAAAGGAATTGTATCATCTGCGCTGGACGATAGAAACATCCTATAATCGTTTGAAGAACAGGATAAAATTGGAGGAATTCAGAGGATTCAAAGAGATACTCATCTCTTCTATCAGGGTATTTATGCAGATATATGGTTGTATAACTTGATATCATTAAAATGATAGAAATTAATGAAAAAGCAGCGATTGAACAAAAGGAAGATGGAGAATACGTAATCAAGCGAAATTTTAACAAGGCAGTGGGTATCATGAAAAAATGTTTATCAAATCATTGGTAATGATGGAAGAAGATATCTATAATACTGCAATGCAAGTGATTGAGGAAAATATTATGAACAACGTCGTGTGGGTAAAAAAAGATTGATCCTATAGTCGAAAAAGGACAACAACACCATCGGCAATATCCTATAAAAAAGCATATTGATTTATATATAGCATAGTGGCTCTCATATTTTT
Source organism: [Clostridium] innocuum (assembly GCA_012317185.1). Classification (NCBI taxonomy): domain Bacteria; kingdom Bacillati; phylum Bacillota; class Clostridia; order Eubacteriales; family Clostridiaceae; genus Clostridium; species [Clostridium] innocuum. The sequence continues at coordinate 1,536,420 of CP048838.1, forward strand.
TTTCATAATGCCTTTTTTACTATGTTTTATGGATTAAATATGTTTATAAAAAGATTAGACATCTACATTTCATCTTGTGCAGACATCTAATCTATTTTTTTATTTTGTCAACTTCCTTAACTGATTGGCATTGGTAGGTAGATACCCTGTTTTTTTAATACAACCATTTTCTAGATGGAGATAATTTTCCTAAACTTTACATTCCTCTATTAATTGTATTAAAAGGGCTGTGCTTTTTGGCTTAATTAGTAAATTAGTGTGATTTAAATATTATTACATAAATACTGTAACGATAGCGTAGGTTTATCCTATAGATGAAGTGAGTACATCTATAGGATAAACCTACGCTATCGTTACAACAGGGATTCGGCTCTTTATTTATCCAAACTTGTGGATTTATGCGCCAATTTGTGATAATTATTCCACATTAGTGTAGTGAACCGATTACTTTTAGCGATATCAATATCCCTATGATGTACTGAATTTCCTAGCATTATCGGTAGTGAATCGCCATCGGATGCGGACATATGTCCATTGCGGTCACTCTCCCATGCTTCTAGTTTCTGCCGGAGCAGGTCTATATTGTTAATCATTCGGGATAGGCACTGACATGTCATTACATAAAGCTCTATTTCGGCAATAAAAAGCCAGCTCACATGCTTGGAAGTGTAATGGATTTACAGCTTTTTAGCAATCATGTGGTCTTCCGCAGCAGGAAATGCTTTGTACAGGGATGAAAGGGCTTGGGTATTCTGATTGTCCATGACAAGTATGATTTTATCACGGCCAGGGTAGCTGACATCCACCAAGTACTTGATCACCTCTGCCCAGTTAACCGCAGTAAGGTGTTCCTGGACACTTACATGCCGCACGCCTCCTAGAGGTTACACGAATACAAATATACTGCATGTACCGTTTCGGATATATTCTGAATCAAATTTCTGGGTATCACCTGGGCGCATAAGCAGCGGCCCCCTGTATTCTCCAAGCAGCTGGGTATGGCTTTTTATCCATACATACCAACGGAACAGTAGGGTCATATGGCTTTTTATAAATGTCCAGAATCTCCTCCATGCGGGCTACGAATTCTGCGTTATCTTTGGGAGGGATGCATTAGTAGGTGTTTTGTGGGGCCGAAGTGTCCGGCGTGAATGCCCCTCCGGGGTAGGACTGCAGACCATCTGGATAATGAGTGCTTCAGCGCTTCCATCCACCTTGAGCAATGCAGCACTGGAATTAGGGATGATTTTGTAGACGACAATATCGGTAATGCCATTCTTAACATAAGACTGAATGATATTTGTTATGGTAGCAGGTCAAACAGCATAGCTGTGAGCAACCAAGGGATGGGTGAGCCCTGTTTCATGCTCTTCATCCGACTCATGCAGTATCAGGCACTGCTTTAAAACGGTTTTGCAGTTTTTTTTGTTGCGAAATGTTTTTTTGAAGTGTAGCCCTTTCATCATCACTAAGCTTAAAAATGTATATTTTTGATCTTGCCATAGAAAATCACCACCGTTTCTTTGTTTCTTTTATTGTGCCAGAAAACGGCAATAATAGCCAAGACTATTCAACTAAATATCATCATGTCAATACACTAGATGTATGCCATGCACGGCACAATAATAAAAGCAGGAAGAAAAACAACCTGCTTACTAAAGAATTGAATCGTCCTAATGAAATCCCGTCTTTTGACACCTAAAGAACAAAAAAACAGCTATAAGTCCTTTAAATGTCGCAGCACATTATCTACAAGGATATTTAGCTCTGTTCCAATATCGGAGAAAACATCCTATGTATTTAAATAATGAAATAGGACGCAGTCTGTTTTGTCAGTTGAATTGTATTAAAATGCACTTAGAAATAAAGATATCTGTAGTGGCGTCAATATTTATAGGACTTTATTTATAGGACTTTTTAATGCAGCATATAAAACAACTAAAAGAAAAGCGTGAGGAATACGGTGTATCACAATTACGATTTGCTGTTGCCTGTGGTATTAGTCGTGAGTATTACGATCGTATTGAATTGGAAAACAGCCATTGACAGACGAATTAAAGGAAACAATGACAAAACAGATTGAGCATTTCAATCCTCTAGAACCATTGTTCTTATTGGTAGATTACTTTCGTGTTCGCTTTCCAATTACGGACGCACTAGCAGTTATTCTTGATGTCTTACAACTTAAACCTGATTATATGTTTTTTTTCTAGTGTGGAATAATTATCACAAAATAATCAATATAGGCATCAAAGGGTGTATAATGAGAATAATGGAGATGATAAATTATGAAAAGCATCTATACTGTGGAAGCAGAGGAAAAACTCGTATATAAACTAGAAATCACAAGATGTCCAATATGTATATCGTCATTGTGTATCAAACAAATTGTAATGACACTAAGCGGAACATATCAGATTATAAATTTAGGTTATGGATGTCCAGATAAAAACTGTAAAGGAAATGATGTCGTATATTCATCAGAAGAAGCATTTCATCAAAGCTTATGGTATACAAGATATGGTATGGATGTTTTTGCCTTTATTGGAGAGCAACGTTTCTGTAATCATAAAACCAGAATGGAAATAGCGGAAGAATTGAAACAGTATCATGTTCAGATAACTGACCGTGAGGTTGAGAAATGTATGAGAAATACAAGCACCTTCTTAAAACAGATAGCACAGAAAGACAAAACGAGACTTATCAGACTTGCAAAGCAAGATATGGTGGTATCGTACTGTCGTTAGATGGTATACAACCAGCGAAAGGGAATGAACCACTATATGTTTTAAGAGAAGTTTTGTGTGGTAAAGTGATTGCATCAATCAGTATGAAAAATGGGTCTTCGAAAGAGTTGAAGGAAGCCTTAGAGCCATATGTAAATACAGATGTTCCCATACTTGGTTTCGTCAGAGATAGACAAAGATCAATACGGAAAGCTCTAAAAGAATTACGTTCGGATGTTCCTTATCAGTTCTGCCAGTTTCATTACTTAAAAGATATTTCAAAGCCAATGATAGCATCAGATAGAAAGTTAAAAACTACAATCAAGAAAAACCTGCGAGGTTTGCAGGCAATCGAAGTAAGTTTTAAGCAGAATGAGCAATTAGAGGAGAAGGAAAAAGAAATCATAAACGGATATTGTGAGGCTATAAGATCTATTCTGTTAGAAGATGGAAAACCGTCACTAGAACTACCTGGGATGAAAATTTATGAGAGACTGGAAGAGTTAAAAAAATCGTTTGAGCATTCATTGCGAATGGTAGAGCAAAAAAAGAGACTTTCAGTATATCTTAAAACGTTTCCCACAATGATCAATAGGAGAAATCACAAAAGAAGCTATCACAAGGTGCAAGAGATGTATGAAATCATAAGAGATATAGTCAAAAGCCTAGAAAAAACAAGCTTTTCCACCAGTCAATCGCACGAGGAGGCTCTTAAAAGTCTATTGATAAAAGCCTTTCAAGAAAAGGGTCAAAAGCATGGCATGAAAGGGTTTATGGAAAATCTAAAATGATACAGCAAGGGATTTTGGGAAGGATTATTCACGTATTATGATAATCCAGAGATACCAAAAACAAATAATGATCTCGAACGTTCATTCCATTTAGCTAAACAAGATTATCGTAGGATTGCAGGAAATGATGATTGGGGTAGATATATACAATATCAAGGAGAAAAGGTGATGTTTATCTATAATTATACAAATAGGAGAGACGATATGATTAAAAAGTTTACAGAAATAGGAAAACTTACTTACAGATCAATATCACAAGATTACCTAAACAAGAATAGTGATCAAACATCGCGATATCGTTATAATAGGAATTCTGCTCTCTATTTATCTATGCTCGAAGATATGTGCGCTGATATGTGATAATTATTCCACACTAGTTTTTTTAAAATTATGGATAATGTGGATATGATTCAAATATATTCTTGGAAACACAAATTTGCTGGCACATAGTATGACTTTATGCTCTATTGTATGTCGGTTGGTGGTGTAATGAAAAGGCTTTGTTTGGCTATCAATGACAGAGCAGGTATTTTAGATATTCCACATTAAGGAAAAAATAAGGCAGGTGAATGTATTTCTTATTTTCGTAAGCAGAAAGATTAGGACAGTACAGAAAAATGTGGAGATGATATACCTAAAAACACTGTAGAAATCTTATATCTGGGTACTTTATGTAGTGAACCATATATGTGTGTATCAGAAGTATTATGAGCTGTATGTCAAGAATGGCACAGTTGAAGATACAGAAATTAAAAACAAATTTTAATACGTATGAAGAATGAGCTTGCTTATTATGCGGTTGTTGATTTACTGACTTATCGAGACGCTGAACGCATCGCTTTTTCTTTTTTCAATCATTATATCCGCTTTTTTAGACAGAGAGGACGATAAATCGAAAAATCAATGAAAGATAAATGCGGATTGGGCATGGTTTATAGGAGAAGACAGAGAGCAGATACAATAAACAACGAAATCAGAGACTTATACATTACAAAAGGCATTGCATCGGTTAAAAGGCAAGTAGCACCTACGAAAAAATGTTACAGGAATTAGATAAAGAAAACCCCACAACCATACTGAAAGATATGATTGAGCTGGCAGAACTGGAAAATAAGCTTTATTGTAGTTAGAAAATCAAAGATTGTAGAATGAATTGATACAACTGTTCCACAAGAGAATGACGGTATTTTTTAATTTTTTCTATCGATGTTCGCCATTTTATCAAATTCATTTGTATTAATGATGAGGAAGAAAAAAGCAGATTGTATCTAAATGATTGCCGTGCAGATAGTAAATGAAAGAAGAAAAAGATTTCTAAAAGTGTCGGAATCAATCTTTCATGAACAGTGTTATGTGAAAGGAAGAAAATATTTAAAATTGGTAGTGTTATTATCAAAAAAGCAAGAGGCTGAAAATGCTTTACACTGAGAATATATGCCTTAGTAGTAAAGTAATTTATGAAACATCAAAAGTGGTAAAATATTCGAGCAAAAGAGTTGCAATTCCATTATTTTTCATGATATATTTTTTTATGATTGGTAAATATTGGATTTAAATTTTTCTCATGAAAGGAGGGGTATCAGTAAGAATGGACATTTGCTATTTTGTCAAATGAGAGTGCTTAACAAAGGATCATCCCATGAACAAATAACGATATCCGAAAAGAAACAGAAGCAAATCTTTCAGCGGAAGTATGGGGGTAAGACAAAATACCAAGTGCTGTTTTTAGAATAGTGATTTAAAAGACAAAAGAGTACATCTACAAAGGCACATAAATTGGGAATTAATGGTACACTTACCCATTTGTTTTTTGAATCAAGAATTACAAGATCTATTTGAAAGGAGATGTCTATGAAAGGTAACAAAGTCTTTACACTGGTATGTTTAAGTTCGCTTATTATGGGAAACATCCCATATCAACCTATCCATGCCACAACTTCTACGACGGATGTAAAAGAGGAACAGAGTACTTCTGTTGCAAGAAAAGAAGTGCTTAGCTTATTCAAAGACCAGACATGTACTAGATTAGCTGATGGAATCACACAGGAAAACATCGATCAAGCGCGAGCAAAGGTTGAGACCGTCAATCAGGCTGAAAAAGAAAGATTGACAGCTTTGATAACAAAAGCCAATGCTATGCTTCAACAATTCAATCTGAATGGATTGTATGGCACTTTCACTCAGCTGTATTTCTATAGTGATGGTAGCTATTCTGCTCGATTGGTGACAAAAGGAGGTGTGCCTCATTCTTATATCAAGGATAGTTATGCATCAATCAAGATTGATGATGCAAATAAGGAGAATGTCTATACAAAAGATTATGTTGGTAATGTATCACAACAAGCGACAACAGAAACTCTTGATCTAAAAGAAGGGTATTATCTAACGATAACAATAAAAGAGCCATGGCGTTTTTCAACAAACCACAACGATGAATTGAAGCAGAATGATACCAATCCATATAAATATGTTGTTAGAAATGGAAAATTAGAGCGTATTGATGACAAGAACAGCGTATTACACTTGTTAGGGTTAGGAAACAATGAATATGCCTCTTTAAGAGTCGATTACAATTCCATGAAGATGCGCTTGACAACAAGAAATGTTACGCCACATTCATATTTTTCAGGTTCTTATGAAAAAATCGAAGTTCTTGATACAACAAATGTAGTTGTATACACCAAAGATTTTAATGGTAAACAGAGGCTTGAAGCAGGGATAGAAGACATTCCTTTTGCAGTCGGCTATAAGATTCGCCTCAGCGGTTCTGAGCAGGATTTCAGAGTAAAAGCCTACCAAGATGACAATACCCCTCAGTCTTTACAGCTGTCCAAGAACAAAGCAACTCTGAAAATAGGAGCTAGCGGACTTGAACTGATGAAGTCACAAAATGGATCTGATTTGGAATCCGAAGTCATCAGTCTTTTTACAGATGGCTCTCTTACAAGATTGGTCCCAGATATGACACAGGAAAAAATCAATACAGTAAAGAAAAAAGTTGAAGCATCCAATGAAGCTGATAAAGAGCAGATGTTGTCTACAGTATCTAAAGCAAGTAATCTGTTACAGCAGTTCAATCTGAATGGATTGTATGGCACTTTCTCTCAGCTATATTTTAATTGCGATGGTAGCTATTCAGCTCGTCTGGTTACGGGAGCAGGACAGCCTCACAGTTATATCGCAAAAGACTATGCAACGATCACGGTAAAGGATACGACAGGAAAATCTGTATTCGAAAAGAAATATGTAGGAAATGTTTCTGAAAAAGCTGCAACACAAAGCATTGAATTGAAGGAAGGATACACCTTGACGATTGTTATGCAGGAACCATCTCGTTTTTCAACGAATCATAACGATGAATTGAAACAGAACAACAGCAATCCATATACATATGTCGTTAGAAATGGTAAACTGGAAAGAATCGACAATAAGAACCGTATATTCCACTTTACCGGATTAGGTGATAGAGAATATGCCACACTGAAAGTTGATTACAATTCCATGACCCTGGCTTTGAATGCAAAGAAAGTGATACCACACTCATATTTTAAGGGTTCTTATGAAAAGCTGGAAGTTCTCAATGAAGTAAATGAAGTAGTCTATACGAAAGATTTCGAAGGTAGCAAGACATTGATTCCAGAAACGAAAAAAGTGGCTTTCAAGACAGGATATAAAATTCGTTTAACGGGTGCAGAACAGAATGTAAGAATAAAAGTATATGATGAAGGTAATAAACCAGTCTCTTTGAGCCTTGCCAAGAACAAGACTTCTATTAAACTGGGAGCTAATGGACTAGAAGTGATGAAATCACAGAACGGTTCAGATCTAGAATCCGAAGTTATCGACTTGTTCACAGATACCACATGTACGAAGTTGGCAGAAAACGTAACACAGGAAAAAATCGACGCTCTGGTAAAGAAAGTGAATGAATCTAAGGAAACAAACAATAAATATATGTCATCTCTATTGTCAGAAGCAAGTAACCTGCTTCAGCAATTTACTTTGCAGGGGTTAAGCGATACGACGTTTGCTCAATTATTCTTCTATAATGATGGAAGCAATTCTGCGCGTCTAGTTACAAAAAATAGAATGCCACATTCCTATATCAAGAACGAGTATGCAAAGATTACAGTTCAGGATACAAAAGGAAAGACCACATACGCAAAAAGTTATATTGGAAATGTTTCACAGAAAGCAGAAACTGAAACATTCGATTTAAAAGAAGGCTATCGTCTCATTATTGAAAAGCAGGAACCTTCACGTTTCACGACGAATCACAATGACGAGTTGAAACAAAACAATACCAATCCTTTCACATATATCGTACGTAATAGCAAACTGGAACGAGTGGATGCTAAAAACAGAACAATGCGTTTTTCAGGCTTGGGGAATGGAGAATATGCGTCATTGAAAGTCGATTATAATTCTATGGATATAAAATTGACAACTAAGAATACAGCGCCACACGTGTATTTTAGCGGTTCATACGAGAAAGTGGAAATTCTTGATCTAAAAGGCAATGTCGTATACTCGAAAGATTTTATTGGAAATAAAAAACTGGATGTGAAGACAGATGAGACCCCATTTAAGATTGGATATAAGATTCGATTAACCGGCGCAGAACATTTTAGAGTCAAGACATATGATGATGAGAAAAAGTTGGTAGATTTGAATTTGAGCAACAAAAAGATGGAAGTCCGTATTACTTCAGATGGATTGGATATCGTCTTTGCTACTACAGATTCCATGACCGCTATATTGAAAGCTAACGTTGAAAAACGTCTAACGAATACGGAGCTTGATGTATTTGCAAAAAAAGATGCAGATCACAAGAAGTTCCTAGATTGGCTGTATAAGAATCCGGAAGCTATGAGACTATACCTAGATGGCGGAAATGCAGCATCCTCTAAACAGACAGGAATGTCATCTTATCAATTCAAAGATACTACGTTTAACGTGAAAAATGAGATGGAATCACTGGAAATTTGGTATCAAATCTGGAAGAAGCACGAATCATCACACCAAGGAACAAATCTGAAAATTGCAATTGCTACATCTTTGGAATTCAATAAAGGTGTGTACGCATGGTATAACGTAAAATCCCAAATAGATCCAATGAAGAGATATGAAAATCTTGCGAGGGCTGAAGCAGAAGGAATTCTATTCGAAGACTTTGCCGGATTGACAATCCGTGAGATGAGAAACGTGGTCAATGCGAAAATCTCCGATGAGGATATGATTTGGTTGAGAAATTATATGAAAGAGAATAAGCAAGACATGATCAACAGAAATGATATTACAAAAGGCTATTCTCTGATCAAATATGTCGCTACCAATCCGGATACAGGTGCCAGCGTTCAAGGTCCTAATTTTTATGGTCCTAATCCAACGATAAAAGAGGTTATCAAATACGGTGGTGTGTGTGGAGCTATGTCTAAACTAAGCAGCGTTCTTGCTCAATCATATGGTATTCCAACATTCCCTATTGGGCAGCCAGGGCACTGTGCATATATCTATCTAGATGCAAAGCACAATTATCAGTTAGGATATGATGTCTTTGGATGGAAAGGCTGCGGTAATGCTAACTCAACATTGCCATATATCATGATCAACAACTACTTCAGTGGTCATATCGATGCTTATAATGCTTCAGAATATGATAGGCATCAGGCAAGTGTTACGTCAAGTGATGAGCTCAAGCTAAAATATCTGAATTCTTCTTTAGAAAAGGAACCATTGAATTATAAGTCATGGGAAGATAAGTTGATATTATTATCCAGCATGGATAAAGATGCACATTCTAAAGCAGTAAAAGAGATGCAGGAAGTATTCAAGGATTACCCCGTGATTGTAAAAAATCTAGAAAACAAATAATTATCAAAATATGAGTCAAAAGAAAAAGGATCAAAATCATCCAAAAATCTATATGATGTGAGTACACTGTGGGGGACTTTCACCATAATCGTCAACCACTTCTCTTTATAAAGTGGTTTATTCCAGTCATTCCACTCTGACTGTGAATGTTTTTACTGCAACTTTTCCGCTGAGATTGGTGTTCATCTGGCATTCCGTATAACAGACAACATCAAGATCATTTAGGACTAGATCAACCGATTTATCCTGGAAAAGCAGCAAACTCCTGTCATCACTATAGATGAAGTGAATTTTATCGGGATACCGTTCTCAATAATCTGGAGATGCTGCTCAACATTGAAATGGATTCCAGAGACTAGGCTGTTGCCCTTCTTTCCGGTCTACCTCTCTCTGCGTCCGAGTATCTATGAACCCTTACATCATATGATTGGTTATGAATCAACATAAAGGAAATGACAAAGGCGGAATCCTATATCAATGTCAAACTGAATGGTGCCGGCTGCCCACAAACCGTATTAGAGGAGTTTGAGGCGATTCTCAATTCTGTCCATGGCACTCTCCGTAAATCAACAAACTCTATAACGAAAGCCATTTGGTTGGAAACAGTTCTAATTTAAACATTATAAACAGCGACGCTGTCATGCAGGCAATCAATGACTAAGAAATCGTATAACTTTTGGACTATCATATAATGGGGCTCTAAATTAACATAGGGTTTTAAAAAGGCAGTAGAAATGTTAGAAAATGAACATTCTGCTGCTTTTTATATTGGTCAAACAACATTATTATTATTTTTTATTTTTACTGCGTTTATGTCTCTTCATTCTTAATGATACATCATAACCTGCCATATTAGGTTTAGCATTTTTATTCATACAGTATATAAAGCGATTTCTAAATCTGGCGAAGTTAACGTAGCCATTACCTGTTATCTTAATGAGCTTAACAATAGAATTTCGAGATTTTATGATACCATTCTATAAATGCTTGCCATCAACTACAATAAACGAATTTATGATTTCAACATGCCAATTATTCAACATATTGATCATCTCAATCATTACAGGGACTTATAATTTTTCACTTCCTTCATAAAATCAGAAAAGTCATGGTCTGCATTTTCATAATCACTTACCATATTAAAACATAAGCATAGATTTTTAAATCTATACGCTGCTTTGAGTTCAGGTGATATGTTTAATAACAAATCAAGGAGTTGTGGATAATTGATAAATCTGCGTAGTTGTCGATCTTTGTATTGAAGCAACTAGTGTAATGACTCAATGATTTTTAATAATAATACCACCTCGTTAAGAGGCAGTAGTAAATGTGGGATACAGTGAACTGAGTTTTATTCTGGCTTCACTGGTTCTAAAATGCCAGTTGACCTTTGCTGCCAGTGTATTCCGTTCTGTTTCCCATGCAGACAGTTCGCTGCGTAACAGTCCTATTTCAGCGATGCGGCGGCTGAGGCATTTCTAGTCATTACATGAAGCTCTATTTCAGCAATATCCAGCAACTCCCATACTTTGGGGTATAATGGATCTCCAGCCTTATCAGGATGCGTCTTGCTTCTTACGGTGGATAGCGCTTATACAATGAGAAAGTTTTGTGGTTATCCATCACAAGGACGATTTTTTCAGCATCCGGATACATGTCGTCTGTAATGTATCTGATTTCTTCTGCCCAGTCAAGCGCTGTGCGGTGTTCTCTTACACTTACATGATGCATCCTTCCAGGCGGTTCTATAAAAGCAAATATGCTGACAGTGCCGTTACGGACATATTCGGAATCTGTTTTTCGGTCACTTCTCGGAATCATCGGCAGTAGTTCCCTTGCCTCACCAAGAAGCTGGTATGGTTTTTCATCCATGCATACCACCGGATGTTTCTTATCATAGGGAAGTTCGTAAACGTCAAGAATATCTTCCATACAGCTATGAATTCCGGATCTTTTTTTGCTGGGATGCACCAGTAGTCGTTTTTGTGAGGTTGAAGTTTGTTTTTTTAGGGCCTTGCGGATTGCCTCCCTGCCCACGGGAGTTTCCAAGATCACTTTGGATTCTTTTTCAAGCAGACAGATTGTCCAACGGGAATGCCCCTCCGGAACGGCTCCGCAGGCAAGTTCGATCAGCCGAGCTTCTGTACGTCCGTCATCCTTGCGCCTTGCATTATCTGAATTTATGTTCCTCTTAATTTCAGTAACGGCGTCAATGCCGCCATTCATATATTTCGTCACAGTATTGGTAACCGTTGCCATGCAGACACCATTCGATCTTGCACTTTGTTCATGGGTTAAATCTTTTCCGTGGGATTCGTCCAGATTGAGAATGATCTGGCATCTGCTGCGGATCGTTTTTGATGTTCCTTTCTTACGGATAGAAGATTTCAACGTTTTCAATTCTTTTTCTGTAAGATGGATATTATATTTTTTTTGGTCTTGCCATAGGGATCACTGCCGTTTCTTTTTATCATACATCAGGGCAGCTGTGATTACCAGAAAATTTAATTAAATATCACAAGGTCATAACACTAGTCTGCATACTTATTTTACACTCCCCAACCAGACCAAAAATCTATATTCACAGCTTACTTTATCTGTGACATCAGAGTAACAAGCATTTACGCTCTTATTTATACTTTCAAACAGCATATCTCATCCAGAAATCGAAAATTGCTCTCTATCATAAAATCAGACAGATCATCACCTGCTCCAGTATATATGCTCTTCTCATTGCTGAACAGATCAGTTATCAGAAACACCGAATCATTTACATGTTTCCAACATTTTATGACAATAATTTTCTTGTTATTCATGATAATCTTTTGATTCATCGCATTCTCATACATCATCAAGGCAACTGAGTTTTCTTAGTAATTCCATTGATTAGAATCGGCAATCCTCTGGATAAGATACAACGCTTTGTAAAACTCTAAAAGCGTTATTCCAACTAATCGGTTGTTCAACCTTTTCGAATGAGTTAAAGATATTTTTTTACTGTCCATATAAAAATGCAAAAAAGTGGTTTGCATTTTTATAAATAGTGTGTAGAATGTAGATACAACGAAAGCAAAAAAAGTGAAGGAAACGATGTTACGTGATGATATTCGCTCTCCCCATTATGACATCGATACAAAAAATACATCTTGTATGAAGAATGATATCGGAAAGTTATCGTTCAGTGATAAGGGAGTTATCTGCGGATGATCTTACTTCTGGCATAGAGCTTTCGATATTGGACTACTTTCTTAGTGTGCTGAAAATAGTCAAAATCTATACATGGTGTAACCGTCAACTGATCATCCCCTATCTTGATTTTTTTTGTGGAAGAACACGTCTGTAATTATGATATCCTGGTATGGATTAAAACTAATCCTATACCGGCATGTGGAAAGTACTATCTAAACGATAAAGAATATTGCTTGTATTTTCGGAAATGCACACAATTACATACTACATATCAAAGAGGTCACACATACTGGATCACGCCTACAAATAAATAAACAAGATGTTATATGGTCATCCAACAGTGAAACCACAAGCTATCATAGAGGATCTAGTGCTCAACTCTTCTGAAGAAAGAGATGTGATCCTTGACCCTTTGAGTTGTTCCGGTACGACCGGGGCAGCTACAGTAAGGTATAATCGGTCATTTATAGAAATTGAAAAAGAAAAAAGTATCTTGATATTTCACAAAACAGGATAAATAAAATGAGGCTTTTGTGTTAAACGAATTTACTTTACTTATCATATCTTGTTATAAAAAGCAGAAAAAAGATACTATTTGAAAAAAATGATGAAGTGAAAAGCTAAATTTCACTTCCAAAAGGCGGAAAAAAGTGGAATTATCTTCTACAAAAGTTTATTCAAACCATAAATATAGGGTTCGAAAGAGATTCAACTGAGTAGAAGTAAATAAAAACATGAAGAGAGCTGCTATTGTGCAAATGGTAAAAAAATAAATGGGATAAAAATTTTATTTTATGTGTCTACTTGACAGGGATCAGATCAAGGACGCGGCTCTTTTCATTATCAAACAAAGTGCAAAAAGTCTTGAACTGAATATGACAAAACAGCTGATGGGAAATCAGCTCATTTTATCTTTTTCAAACATTGTATCATAACATTCAGGCATATCATTTAATATGTTTTATCATCACTAAAATCATTTAATTCAGCCAGAACCCATTGTGGAACTTCTTCTTCGCACCCGCATTTCTTGCATTTCATAGATACACTTTTTCTTTATAGTCGCTCATCCTGGTGGATATTGTGTGCAGAAGGATGATATGGAGAAGGCGGATATCATCGTCTTTGGAACATTGGTGTACTTTTATAATATGAGTGCACACTGAAAACACTGATTGATTGCACCTGTCCTCGCTATATGTCATTAGGCAATGAAGATTATATCATCATGACGGCACCAGATGAGGTTTGTACACAGATGCAGCATGTGCTGGAAAGTTTCCGTGGATTATTTGACTGTCATGATGGTATGCGCTGCAGGTGTTATTTATGGCCTGGGGGACATATGAGATGGGGAATATCGATACATGCGTAGCTATGAAGAAAGCCTTTGAAGCAGGAAAACATTATAGAGGTTGTAGAAGTGATATATGAAATCATAACATGTATCACTTTTCTTAATACCAATATTTACCTCATTTGTGAACACGTTATAACGTATTGACGGATTTTTCTATTCATTTTGTATTTTTGGGGTTCATATGCTCATTTCAGACTGTATATAAATAAATTTTAAAATATTTTATATCATCTGTTGACAGCTATGGTTATAACGTGGTATATTTAGGTTATAACAAGTGGGGTGTTAACCATGGGAAAAAAGTTCAGTCTGGACAGAGATTCAAAAGCGCCGATCCATCAGCAGCTCTATCGCTTCATCAAAGAGTGTATTGACGATGGAACATTCAAAGAAAGGGAGGCGATTCCATCCGAAAAAGATATGCAGGAACTCTTCGATATCAGCCGGATTACGGTAAGAAGAGCCATATCAGACCTGGAACATGATGGGTATCTGCGTAAAATACGCGGTAAAGGTACCTTTGTAGAACGTATCAAGAAGGAGAAACCCTTGTCTTCTTTCACGAGTTTCAGTGGAGATGCAAAGGTGAAAGGTGACAAACCGGGTTCTATTATTCTTGCGTGTCGTAAAATGGAAGCAAGTGTTAAAGTAGCGGACAGGCTGCAGATTGAGCCAGGTGAGAGTATCACCTATCTTAAACGTCTGCGTCTGTTGAATGGTAAGATTATCGCTCTGCATGAATCCCATATCAGTTCAAGAATTGGTATTGAGATATGCGAGGATGATTTTGATACAACGACGTCTTTGTATGAATATTTGGAAGAGAATGGCATATCTCTGGGAAGTGCTGATGAGACATTGGAAGTGAAGATGGCCAGTTTTGAACTGCGCAGGGATTTGTTTTTGGAAGAAACACAGCCGCTGGTATACAAAGAGCGCGTCACCTACGACAGTGAAGGACATCCGGTTGAGTTCTCACAAAACTCGTATATAGCGGAAACTTACAAATATTACGTACATATCGTCAATGTGAAAGATGGAGGTAATCGTTCGTGAAACGATATGATTTTCACTCCCATTTGGGAAAGACAAGATCAGGGGATGCCAACAGTGCTGCACAGCTCGTAGAGGATTTGAAGGCATTCGGAATCAGCAAGGTCGGTATCTGTTCCTTATCTGGCAATGGAGTGCGCGCACAGAATGATTTGGTCTATGAGGCCATGTGTGAATTTCCCGAAGTGATTGAAGGATATGCAGATATTGATCCCAAAGCACCTGATGCAATAGATGAAGTACATCGGACATTAGGTGAATGCCATATGAATGGTGTCAAATTCATGCCATGGAAACATGGTTATGCAGCCGAAAACTGCCCAAGCCTTGGTGGTGTGCTGGATGCCATTGGTGAATATGGTGTTCATGTACAAATACATGGAGGGGCAAGCCCGCTGTGTACGCCGTTTGTATGGATTGAACATGCGAAGAAACGCCCGCATATGAAATTTGTGTTCACTCATATTTGTGGCCGTGAATTTGGACACGCATGTATTGAAGCAATCAAGAACCTGGATAATTTCTGGGTGGAAACAAGCGCCAATATGGAAGCAGATATCCTGCAGGAAGCCGTAGATGTATTAGGTTCAAAGCGGATACTGTTCGGTACGGACTGGCCATATAAACCAACAAATATCGAAATACAGAAGCTGTATCATCTGGGACTTGATGAGGATGAGCTTGAAGATGTCTTCTGGCGTAATGCGCAGTTTCTATGGGAGCGATAACGAAACAGGAGGAAGTATGTTATGTCAGTTACAACTATGAGAATTGATGATCGTCTGATTCATGGACAGATCGTAACACGATGGATTGCGGATGCACAGGCAGACACGATTCTGATTGCCGATGATATGGCAGCAGGTGATGCAACACAGCAGATGCTTCTGAAACTTGTGGCACCTGCCAATATCAATCTGCTAATCAAAACGATAAATGAAGCAGCACAGCTGCTGGCATCGAGTGAACTGGATGATAAAAAAGTTCTGCTGATGCTGCGTAACCCTGCAACAGCGTTGGCACTATGCAATTTGGGATTTCATATTGATACCATCAATGTGGGAAATATCAGCAATGCACGTTCAGAAACAGGAAGAAAGAAGCTGTTGAGTTTCATCTTTGTGGAAGCACAGGATGTGGAATGTCTGAAAGCACTGGCAGCCAAAGGTATCCATCTGGATATTCGTGCCGTACCAAATGACAAGAGCATTGATGCAATGGAACTGCTGAAAAAGTATTAACAACATACACAGAACATAACAGTGAAGAAAGGGATAAAAAAATGGAAAATCTATTATTGAAAGCAATTATGGTCAGTATCTTCATGTGGATAACATTCTTTGATAAATATGTCACACAGTTTTTCACATACCGTCCTATCGTGGTAGGACCGATTGTCGGGGCAATCATGGGAGATATCAATATCGGGCTGCAGGTCGGCTGTACAATTGAGCTGATGTTTCTGGGGCAGGTATTTGTTGGTACGGCGCTGCCTCCAGAAGAGACCTTCTCAACTGGTATTGCTGCCGCATTCGCATGTATATCCGGTAATCAGCAGCTTGCACTTGCGACGGCATTACCATTAGCGATACTTGGTCAGATGGGTATGTATTTCCGTAACATGGCATTGTGTGTATGGACACAGCATCGCATGGAAGCTGCTGTTGAGCGTGGAAGTAAAATTGGTATCATCATGAATACACAGGTGTGGCCGAATATCTTCAATCTAATTTTGTTTGTCATTCCGACTTTCATGGCAATCTACTTTGGGGCTGATGCTGTACAGGCAATCATTGATGCTGTACCAAAGGTGATTATTGATGGTCTTGCTGTTGGTGGTGGTATGATCGGTGCTGTTGGACTGGCATTATTGTTACAATCCATCAATGTAAAAGGAATTTGGTATTATTTCATCATAGGATTCTTTTTCTCAAGTTTTTTGAAAATTGGAAACATCGGAATCACACTGGTTGCAGTTGTCTGTGTCGCTATGGCGTACTACAATGACAATAAGCAGGAAGCATAAGGAAAGGGGTATATGGACATGGCTGAAATTAATACAAAACTTACAAAAAAAGATTTATGGAAACTGTTCTTCTATTCTGAAGGATTTGTTACCGGCTTCAACTATGAAAAACAGGAAGCCCCTGGATTCGTCTTCTCCATGATTCCGGTGCTGGAAAAAGTATACAGCGATCCAGAAGAGAAAAAAGACGCGTATCGTAGACATACAGAACTGTTCCTTACAGAAGCGCGTCTTTCTCACTTCGTCATTGGTTTAACAGCCGCAATGGAAGAACGCAATGCCAATGAACATGACTTTGATCCTGTCAGTATCGGTGCCATTAAATCAGCACTTATGGGACCTCTCGCTGGCATTGGTGATTCCCTGTATCATGGAACACTGCGTCCGATCATGGCAGGTTTGGCTATCTCCATGGTTATCGCCAGCAATTATACAAGTGTTCTAGGGCCTGTTATCTTTGTTGCTGTTATGGCAATCGTAGGTCAGGTAATACGTTACATCGGTATTTTCAAAGGCTATGAAAAAGGAGTCGCATTTGTAGGTGCCATGCAGAGCAGTGGTATGATTTCCAAGATGACACGTTATGCAGGTATTGCTGCTTATGTTGTCATTGGTGGCTTCGTAAGTAACTTTGTTTCTATGTCAATTCCATGGTCTTATATGGCTGGTGAGACAGAGGTAAGTATTCAGACGACACTGGATAGAATGGTTCCAGGTCTTCTGCCTGTATTATATACATTGCTGATGCTATGGCTGATGAAGAAAAAGAAAGCCAATCCAATTCTGCTGATGCTGTTGACCATGGCAGTTGGTGTCATCGGTTATGCATGCGGTATCCTGGCTTCATAAGGTATTCGATATGATAATCGATTATCACGCACATCTGAAATGGAACCGTGACAGCGATACTTATGATGTCGAAAGCTGTCTCCATGATATGGATGAAAATAAAATTGATATGAGAATGATATCTGCCCTTGAAGGGTATGATATCGTTCATCAGAATAATGTGGTTGCTGAAGCAATAAAACAGCATCCTGATAAACTGATCGGCTGTGCAGTTTTGAATCCGAAGGAACGTGATGTGATGAAAGAACTGCATCGGGTGATTGATATGGGTGTGTTTTCTGCGATAGAGCTAGACTCTAATGAACACTGTTACTTTCCGGAAATTGCACCTCATATGGAAGAAATTATGACAGTCTGTGAAGAAAAAGGTATCATTGTCAACGTGTTTACGGGATGGGGTTGTCGCACCATGCCGGCACAGTGGGCATTCTATGCGGATCGTCATCCAGATCTTGTTATGGTTCTTCTGCATATGGGGACCACGGACTTTGGATATGGATGTGTGGAACTGGTAAAGAATCGCAAAAATCTGTTTGTTGAGACATCCTGCATGTATGAATTTCCTATTCTGCGCAAAGCATTTGCCAACATACCACAGGACAAGTTTTTGTTCGGCACCCATTATCCACATAAATTCAGCGATTGTTCCATTCACACATTTGATCTTCTGAAAATGGAATCATCGCTTTCAGAAGCGTTATATAACAAAAACGCACAGCGTCTTCTTCACTTATAGGACGTGTAAGCAAGGAGGATATATATGTATAGCAAAGAAGAAATGAGGGAACTGCTGCCTTCTGCTGCGGTATCAAAATTTGATGATATCGTATACAGTCGTGTGCTCGGCGCTAATGCCCATACCCGCCTGATTCAGAAGATCCTTCTGGATATTGCGGATCAGGATCTGGACAGTGAGGAAATGCTGACTCTTTTAGGGAAGTGTGCACAGTTCTTTAAGGATACCAGAGGGCAGAACAGTCGTGCCATTTACAATGCCATTATGATATTTACACGAGGATATGAACATCTTCATGGTCATGATGTAGAAGAAATACGACAGATTGTCAAAGAACAGATTACAGCGTATGATAAACAGGCAAAAAAGGATACAGAAACATTAGTATCTTATGGTGTACATCTTTGTGAAAATATGGAATCTATTATGATATTCGATTATTCAAGTACTGTAGATGCTTTTGTATCCGCACTGCCTTCTGGGCGTCACATTTATATCTGTGAAAGCAGGGCACTTGATGGCGGACGTCCGTTTGTGAAAAATGCACTTGCAAGTGGTCACCATGTCCACTTCATTCCAGATACAACAATGCTGTCTGCCATGAAAAAATGTCAGGCTGTCTTCATAGGAGCAGAAACGATCTATCCGGATGGTACGGTATTCAACACGATCGGTTCTGATATCGTTGCGATGCTTTGCGTCACCATACATAAACCACTCTATGTGTTGACTCCGCTGATCAAGCTTGATATGCGTCCGCTGGAAGGTTATGTACGCTGCTCTGCCATGCCATTTGACTATGGTGAACGACTTGCATCTCATTGGGATGAGGATGTCCGCTCAAATGTAGATTTCAGCGGATTCAAACTTTTGGAAATTGAAGCTGAAATGATTCGTGGCTATATAACTGAAAAAGGCATATTGCCTCCTTCTGGACTGTATGTGGAAGCCAGGGCGTATGCAAAAGAACTGGAGGAACGTCAATGAGTATAAAAAAAACAAATTTTCCATTAGCCCTTTGTATGATTCAGCCGGAACCATGCCCTGGAAGTTATCGCAATACTGGTATGTCTTTTCAGGAAGTTATGGATATTAGTATCAAGGAAGTGGAAATGATACAGAACACCGGTTTTGACGGCTATATCATACAGAATCGTAATGATGCACCTGTAAAGCAGATAGCATCCCCCGAAACGATTGCCTATATGAGTGTGCTTTCTTATGAACTAAAACGCCGCTTTCCCAACATGATTCAGGGAATTCTGATTGATTGGGATGGTGTAGCATCACTTGCTGTTGCAGATGCGGTACAGGCAGATTTCATACGGATAGAACATACTTATACTGGTATGGAAGTAGGATATGCAGGATTGATGCATGCACAGTGTGTGGATGTATGCATGATGCGCAAACGTCTTGGATCTCGTATTCCTGTATATGCAGATGTACAGGAAATACATTATGAACAGATTGGTGGAAAGAAGATTGTCGATGCTGCATGGGACAGTGTACAGAATGCCTTTGCGGATGGACTGTTCATCGGTGGGCGCACGACAGAGGAGAGCATGCAGATCTATCATGATGTGCGCAAACGTCTTGGTGATGATGTACCGCTGTTTCTCAGTGCTGGATCCAATGGTGATAACATCAGAGAAATACTGACCTGTTATGATGGTGTGAGCGTAGGGACATGGGTCAAGAATGGAAATATGAAAAATCCGATTGATCCTGAAAAAGCACGCATCTTCATGGACGGCGTAAAAGAAGCACGCAGACTGCGTAATAACAGATAAAAAGATGTATTCCCTTTTTATCTTCCATAAGAAAGGATAAGACATATTGCATGTGTCAGGTAACAATATGAATATGGAAATTATTATCATGGGACATGGTCACTTTGCTAGTGGGTTGTACAGTACGCTGGAACTGATTGGCGGTGAACAAGAACATGTGGCATGGATCGATTTTACAGAAGATAAAGATATGGATGGACTGCTGGAAGAACTCAAAGAGACAGCTGACAAGATGAGTGAATGTGATAATGTGCTGATTGCGTGTGATTTAGATGGTGGTACGCCTTATAAGACCGCACTGTTATATAGTATGCAACATCAAGATGTAGAAATCGTCTCTGGTATCAGTTTTCCATTTCTGCTGGAACTCTCTCTGACAAGAGATATTGTGGATGATATGGATACATTACTGGAAACGACCATGAACAGTGCTAGAACTGCCATGAAGCGATTTGATCTTTCACAGATGGGCATGTGATATGAAAACATGTATTCATCAGGGTATCATACTGCTGGAAAATGGTGAATTTACTGGCGATATTGTATTTGAAGACGAAAAAATCTTAGCTCTTGGAGAGAATCTTGTGGATATGGCAGATTATGTTGTTGATGTATCCGGCTGTTATGTGTTTGCTGGAGGCATCGATGAACATACACATTTTGGTTCCTTTAACAGCTGTTCTTTTGAGACATCAGAAGCAGCTGCCCTTGGTGGTACGACAACAGTTGTTGATTTCGTCGATCAGGAAAAAGGACAGTCGCTGAAAGAGGCGCTGATGTCACAGCAGGAAAAGGCAGCGCGTTATCCTTATATTGATGTTGCTTTTCACAGCATGTTGATGGATATACGCGAGGAAGTCATCGAAGAAATTCAGGAACTGCCTGGATATGGCGTTTCTGCGTTAAAGGTATTTACGGCCTATAAAGGGACACCATACTATGCAGATGATGCATCTATACTGCGTGTTATGCAGAAGATTCGAAACAGTGGACTGTTGCTGATGGTACATGCGGAGAATGCGGATATGATTGCCTGCAGAACAGAAGATCTACTTAAAGAAGGTTGTATTGCGCCAAAATATCATGCTGATGCTCGAGATGTACAGAGTGAGGCAGAAATGGTAGAGCGAATGATTGCTTATGCAAAATGGTGTGATATTCCAATCTTTTTTGTGCATATTTCCACAAAAGAGGCTCTTTTAAAAATCATGAATGCAAAACGCGAGGGGCAGCCTGTATTTTGTGAAACATGTACCCATTATTTGATATTGAATGAAGATGATCTTGCAAAAGAGGGACTTCTGGGTGCACGTTATATATGCTCACCTCCACTGCGTAAAGAACAAGATCAAGATGCATTGTGGCATGGAATTCATGAACATATGATTGAGGCTGTAAGTTCTGATCATTGTGCAGTTAGCGGCGGATATAAAAAGAAGATCGAAGCGTATCATGATTTCTCTAAAGTACCTAATGGTGCGCCAGGTGTGCAACATCGTCTACAGATGTTGTGGAGTGAAGGGGTCTGTAAACAGCGCATCAGCAAACAAGAGTTTGTACAGATGTTCTCTTCTGGACCAGCTGATGTATGCGGAATTACAAAGAAAGGAAGACTTCAGCCCGGTTACGATGCAGATATCGTTATTTATGACCCTGAAGGCCATCAAACTCTGCAAGACAGTGATGCACATGAAGGCATCGATTATGCAACTTTTGCCGGACATGAAGTCTTTGGCAAGATACGTGCAGTCTATCTGAGAGGTATACAGATTGTGAACCATAATGAGTATATAGGAAAGGGAACAGGCAGAATCATAAAATTACAGTCATCCCTGTGTTATGGATATAGAGAAAAGGATAACGGTCAGTGACTGTTATTCTTTTTATAAATTGGAGGTGAGAGTTATAACGATTACTCTGAATATTATATGTAATAGCGTACAAAAGGTGCAGATGATACAACACTTGAAATTAAAGAATTATAATGATAGAACAGCGAGCGGACATCATTTTTGGCAGAGTTCGGGTAAGATCGGGCTTTTATTTTTGAACATTCACATAATTTCACACAAAATTATTAAAAGTAAATATTGAAAATGTATCTTTATATGAATATAATATAGTTGCTTATATTCTAATCTAATCTAAGCGCTTATCGTCAGAAAGAGATACCTATCATTGATACAATGAGGGTATCTCTTTTTCTGTCTCTTTTATCCAAAAAAAGGAGGAACATAAACAAAATGCTAAATGCAGGGATTATTAGAAAGACAGAATTAAAAAGAAATTACATGATGGCTACAGATAACCAAAATAGAAAAGCCATCGTTGTCATGGAGAATACGATAAAAAAAACAAAGCTGCAATCTTATCTACAAATAAATAATTATCAGCCACATAATATATGTTTCATACAGAAGGGAAATAACTACCCTACTATTCTTATCGCGATGATCCACAGCTTCCGCCCAGATGATCTAATCGTATTACGTGCGGATGAATTATCGTCGGATCCTGCGGCTGTGCAGGACATTCTCGACATATCGTTCCGTATGAAAATAAGAGTCATTTCTATCCTAGATCGCATTACGGTCAAGGCTCAAGGTGCTTATCTACGAAAGATGGAACATATGACTTTCACAAGTGTTGTCAGACAGAGGACCGGCAATTTCTGGAGAGCCGACATTTATGATAAATTAGGGATAGAAAATAAAGAGATAAAAAAGAAAAAGCGAATCGGCATATATTGTCGTGTATCCACCAGAGAACAGACGCTCGGCTACTCCATAGATAATCAAAAAAATAAATGCCAGGACTATATGCATTTATTTAATGATGATTATACTGAGGCGGTGTTGTATATAGATGAAGGACATTCTGCTTCGACACTTGAGCGTCCTAGCATCAAACAAATGCTGCAGGATGTCAGGGATCGAAAGCTGGATGAGATTATCATTTACAAACTAGATCGTTTGACCAGGAATGTGATCGATACATATGAACTCCTGAATATGTTTGCAAATAATGATGTGAACCTTGTAGCAGTCATGGATAATCTGGATATCACTACAGCGAATGGAAAACTAGTCGTCGGCATCCTTGCTATCTTTGCCCAATGGGAAAGAGAAACGATTGTCGAGAGAACAAATGACGGTCTGTTGCAGATGGCAATGGAAGGAAAATATCCGAAAAGTGGGGTCCTTCTTGGTTATTCTAAAGATAAAGAAAAATATCTAACCATCAATGAAGAGACGGCCCCTATCATAAAAAGCATATTCATGTATGCCAAAGCCGGCTATCCACTGTCTGATATACGAATAAAGATCAAGGAAATATACGATTACAAATTACGCACGGATCGAATAAAAAGAATTATTTTTGAAAATGGATATTATGGTGAATTTACCTATAAAGACTATGTCTTCCCCGATGTGATGCAAGCAATCGTTAGTAAAGAGGATGCAATGGAAGCTAAAAAAGTAGTCGGAAAAAGAAGCGTTGCATACGGTAAAGAACAAAATAAATTTTATTATAGAAATAAAATAACGTGTAAGAACTGCGGAAATATCTTAGGCGGTATTCCAACATATAAGAGGAATAAAAAATATTATTACTATTATTGTAAAAAGTGCAATCAGAGGATCAACCAGGATGTGATTTGTCATCAGGCAATACATGATATGATCACGCATATAGATAAAGCAGATTATACAAGAGAAGCAGAAGATATTCTAAGAGATATCAATAGACTGCAGCGTAAGCTTAAAACGGTCTCCAGACAATATGCAGAAGATTTCCTCTCGGATGAAGCATACGATACTATCGTAAAATCCATCAATTTAAAATTAAATAAAGAGAAAGCAAGGTTCGGAAAAATAAAGATCGTAAATGGTTATAATTGGAATGAGCTGTCAGACAGTGAAAAACGAGGATTTATCGAACAGACTATATTAACGATGTATGTTGATTTAAGTAAAAAAGAAATCATTAAAATCGAATATCATGAGAATGATAATGAGAAAAAGTGACTATTTTGAAAAAAAGTATGGTAAATTGACATGAATCATGGTATAGTATTCATGACGATAAGCCAAGGGTTAGAAAAGAATATAGGTAGATACAAAAGAGTCAGAAATATAAAAATACTATATATGGTTCGTATATGTAACGCATGTGGCACCATTTAAACCATACCTCATACATGAATTTGTGTGAGTTTTTATTTGTTGCATATAAAAGGCACACTCTGTATGGATGATTAAGAACCATCTTTTGCGTAGTGTGCTTTTTTATGTGCTTGCGTACGGGTTGGGATAATACATGATTTCTATTCTTTACTTTTTTAAACATACAAAACGAGCCTTATGATGTTACTTTGACCCTGGGAAATAAGAGTCACAATATCCCGTCGCAATTACTGTATGTTTGTTTTCAAAAGCGGAAATATATATCACCCATATTATTATACAAAATCCTTCTTTATTTATCTATCTTTGCTTTTTGTCTTTCGGAATGTCCTTGGACATTTTTCTTCCATGTACACCGCGGATACATCATGGTCATCAACGGTATGAAAAGCGGTTTTTTGTTTGAAATAGATGTTTTCCCTACCTTTTCTGTACAGAATATATTATAATAAAAAGCAGTGTTAGCGGGTGCCTTCGTGCACATGACACATAAAGGAAAGGTGACGTTATGGTTGATTTCATCGCAACACCATTTGCGTTTGGTGATATAGAAAAATTAAAGACGGCAGGTGCGCAGAGTGTACTGATTGCGGTACCGTTTTTCTCGGCGAGAGGAGCTGCCTGTTTTCCAATAGAGGAGCTGCCGGATATCAAAGCGGAATGTGTCCGTTGTCAAATCAGCATGTATGTTCTGGTCAACCGCATTTTTGTGGAGGAAGAGCTGGAGAGGCTGCGTGACTTTCTGAAGCTTTTGAAGGAGCTGGATGTGGAAGGCATCTATTACGGGGACGAGGGTGTTCTTTATGAGGCAGCGCGTCTTGATATGAAGGACCGGCTTATTTACAACCCGGACACCCTGATTACCAATGCCATGGATATGCAGTATTATCTGGATGAGGGAATCCGCATGGCAACCATATCCAAGGAAATCACCCTGCAGGAAATGTGCACAGTGGCACGGGATGTACAGGGGGAATGTGAAGTCGTTCTGCATGGCAGATTGAATATGATGCATTCCAAGCGGAAGCTGCTGAGTGCCTATATGGAGTTTCTGGGGAAAGAGGAAGCGGTAACGGACAATCATCAGCTGTATCTGATGGAGGAAACACGGGATGATCATATGCCGATTGTTGAGGATGCGCTTGGAACCCATGTGTTTACCGGATTTACACTTGTCTCCTTTGAAGAAATACGGGAGCTGTATGAAGCGGGTGTACGGCATTTTCGCATTGACGGTATCTTCCATGATATCGAGTATGTATGTGAAGCGCTTCGTCTGTATCAGGATGTGTTAAAGGGCGTGCGGGACGGCCGTCAGACCTATCAGGAATATGAAAAGAAATACAAAGAGGATCATGTGAGTCATGGCTTCTATTATACGAAAACAAGCAAGGTAAAGTAGGTGAGAGCTTGAAGAAGATAGAATTGCTCGCTCCGGCAGGTGATCTGGAGCGTTTGAAAATCGCGGTATTGTACGGTGCGGATGCCGTATATCTGGGAGGCAAGCAGTTTTCCCTGCGCTCCCGTGCCAGTAATTTCGGATTAAAGGAGATTGCAGAGGGGGTTGCTTTTGCGAAGGAGCATGGCGCCCATGTGCATGTGACTGTGAACATGCTGCCCCATGAAGAGGATTTACACGGCTTAAAGGAATATCTGATGGAGCTGGAGCGAATCGGTGTAACGGCGATCATCGCTGCCTCTCCCGGCATCATGATGTGTGCCAAAAAATGGGCACCGAAGCTGGAGGTTCATGTTAGCACCCAGCATTCCTCCACCAATTCCAGCGCCGCAAATTACTGGCAGGAGAAAGGCATGGATCGTGTCGTTCTCGGCCGTGAGGTTACGCTGGAGGAAATCAAAGCAAGTGCTGCTCATACGCAGGTACCTTTGGAGGTCTTCATCCATGGCGGTATGTGTATCTCCTATTCAGGACGCTGTGTACTCAGCAACAATATGACGGGCCGTGATGCCAATCGCGGTGGGTGTGCGCAGAGCTGCCGTTGGAAATATCGTCTGTATGAGGGAGATCGTGCACTGCATGATGAACAGGATCTGTTTTCCATGTCCAGCAAGGATCTGATGGCTGCCAAATATATTCCGGATTTGATTACGGCGGGTATCGCCAGTCTGAAAATCGAAGGACGTATGAAAAGCGCGTATTACATCGCCACCCTGATCAAAACCTACCGCATGCTGATTGATGAAATTTATGCGGAAGGCGGAAGACTGAGTGACAAACGGATGGAATGGTATTATAATGAACTGGCAAAGGCGGAAAACCGACCCACCGGGTGCGGCTTCTATGAGGGTATGCCGAGCTTTCACGGGCATTTGTACGGTGTCAACGGAGCCGGTGTGACACAGGAATTTATCGCCTATGTTCTGGATTATGAGGAAGAAAGCGGCATGGCAACGCTGGAGGTGCGCAATAACTTTCGCGGACATATCGCTGCGGAGGTTTTTGGACCGACGATATCCGCCACACGTTTTGAGCTGCAGGAGCTCTATGATATGGATGGAAATCTCTTGGACGTTGCCAAAACACCAATGCAGAAAATCAGAACCCATGTACCCCTGCGTCTGGAAAAGGACGCCATGATTCGCAAGGTTGTGACAAGGAATCGCTCCGGTATATACTGAACGGTGTGTGGATATGTGGGTATGCGGTATTGCGGCATAACGAAGGTGTCGGATATCGCAGTGCTTTATAAAGGATACTAAGGAGAGAAGATTATGAAACTGAGTAAGTCGTATTTTTATACATTGCGGGAAAACGTGAAGGATGAAGACAGTACAAGCGGAAATCTGCTGGTGCGTGCGGGAATGATCAAAAAGAGTAGCAGTGGAATTTATATGATTATGCCTATGGGGAAACGCGTACTGAAAAAGATTGAGGAAATCGTACGTGAAGAAATGGATGCCGCAGGTGCACAGGAGCTGCTCATGCCTGCCATGATACCGGAAGAAATTTATGAGAAAAGCGGACGCCGTGAGGCTTTTGGTTCCAATATGTTTGCATTAAAGGACCGCTATCAGAAAAATTATGTGCTGGGACCGACCCATGAAGAGCTGTTTACCATGGCAGCGATGATGAAGGGAAGCTCCTATAAGGATTTTCCATATAACCTGTATCAGATTCAGACAAAATTCCGTGATGAGACAAGACCGCGCTATGGCCTGATCCGTGTGCGTGAATTCATCATGAAGGACGCGTATTCCTTTGATATTGATGAAGCCGGTCTGCAGGAATCCTATATGAAGATGTTTCAAGCATATAAGAATATTATGGATCGCTGCAATCTGAACTATAAGATCGTCAAGGCGGATACCGGAGCTATGGGCGGTTCTCTGTCTGAGGAATTTCAGGCAATCACCGAAATCGGGGAGGATGTCGTGGTGACCTGTGAGGGCTGTGACTTCTCCAGTAATCTGGAAATCACCGAGGTTATCGATACCGGCAGGCCATCCGATGTAGAGGCGCTGGATATGGAAATCGTGGAAACTCCGGATGCGAAAACAATTGAGGATGTTGCGGCATTCTTCCAGAAATCCGTAAATGATTTTGTGAAAACACTGATTTATTCCATTGATGGGAAAACGATGGCCTTCCTGTTGAAGGGGGATCGGGAGCTGAATGAAACCAAGGTGCTGAAGCTGCTGCAGGCAAATGAAATGGAGCTTGCGTCCTTTGATGAGGTGGAACGTGTTACCCATGCAAGGGTTGGCTTTGCAGGTCCGATTGGACTGGAGTGTCCGATTATCATGGATCGTGAAGTGGCAAATATGAAAAACTTTATCGTTGGAGCAAACAAAACCGATCATCATATCAAAAATGTAAACCTGAAGGATTTCACAGTGGAAACCGTTGCGGATATTGCACAGGTTCATGAAGGGGATATTTGTCCGAAATGCGGAAAACCGCTGAAGTTCTGTAAGGGCATTGAGGTCGGCAACACCTTCAAGCTGGGAACCAAATATGCAAAGGCACTCGGTCTGGAATATCAGGATGTCAACAATAAGCTGCATCCTGTGGAAATGGGATGCTATGGCTTTGGTCTGGAGCGCTGCATGGCGGCAATCGTGGAACAGCATAACGATGCATCCGGTATCATCTGGCCAACAAGCGTGGCACCGTATGAGGTCGCTGTGGTGGTTGTGTCCAGCAAGGATGATGAACAGATGCGCATTGGAAATGAACTGTATGAGGCACTGAAAAAAGAAGGCATTGATGTTCTGCTGGATGATCGCAAGGAACGTCCGGGAGTGAAGTTCAAGGATATGGAGCTGATCGGTATTCCATACCGCATCACCGTCGGCAGAGGAATCAAGGACGGCAATGTGGAATTCCGTGCCAGAACAGCTGATGAAAGCAGTGATGTTTCCCTGCATGAGATTGTTGACATGGTCAAGAAGGAATTACAGAAATAAGTCTGCGTGAGACTTTCAGGCAGTCTGAATATGCTGTGAAAAAGTTCGAAGGGGATTCGGACTTTTTTCTAAAGATTAGAGCGCGAAGTGATGCATGCGAAGAGCAGGCTGCCTATGCAAGTGCTGAAGCTTTTAATAACTGCTGTAAGGTACATGGGAAAGGTACCTTACAGCTACAGATGAAAGCCGGTTGGATCACTTGACGATGAGAATCCCCATCATCGCTTTCTATATATGGAAGACCGAAGTGCTTCAGGATTTCAAAAAAATACGGTCTTTTTACAAGCGTGTGACAAAATTGCGGTATACTTTTCCCGGCTCTCGCATATCATGTAATCGTTACCAGTATGCTGTGCGACAGGTGAGCACAGCTGCGAAACAGAAATTGGAATTGAAAAAGTTTTCATAAAATGAAAATATTACAAAAACTACTTTCTTATTTTTTCTTTTTATTGTATAATATAACCCGATAGGGTTATTTAACTTTATTTTCCAACTTCATTTTTGAATTTGAAAGGAGCAGATTATGAAAGAGACATTGTATTTAACAAAAGAACTTGCAATACTGAACTACAGCGCAGGATACGCACATTCCGGTGACCAGCTGCTGAATTCTTCCACGTTCAGTAATTATGTTCATAACTACCTGGATTACTTAAAAGCTGATAACGAGGCTTTATACTTCTACGCATTGAACGGCAAAACAACCAGAGAGGCAACCTTTGAAATTCTGAAGCTGTTCCGCATGCTGCGTGTATTCAAAGCGGAAGAGGTGGATTCTCCATATCTGAACGATAAAGCGAAGCTGCTGGAGTTCGTGGAGGAAATGTACAACTTCTGGAAAAAGCATCAGCGATTCTCCGTAATGTCGATCGGACAGGGAAATGCATTGCAGGATCTGACCTTTGTGGGCGCAGATTCCAGCTTTACCAGTCTGATTCTTGGATTGTACCGTAACATCGAGGAACAGATCATGGGAAGAAAAAACCGTGTATACCGTCAGCTGCAGGCTGGTACCAATGCATCGATTGCAGTGAAAAATATTGATAATCCAAAGCTGAGCCCTAAATACGATGCATTAAAGGATATCGAATTCATTCAGTCCGTTATGCTGCGGACACCGATGATCCTTCATCCGAAGTCAAACAAGCGTACCGGGATGTTTACAGAACGGGATACCAATCCGATTACGGAATTTACCGGAACACCGGATGAATGGTTCTGTTATCCATGCAAGGTCGGAAGCCTGCTTGCTTTTATCTACTTCCACCGTGACTTTATTTCCTCTGCCGTATCTCTGGCAAATCTGTTTGAGCTGGCGAATGAGGATGAGTGCCGCAAAAAACCGGATCTGATTTGTTTATTCGGGAATCAGGATGACAAGGAACAGACAACCTTCCATTATGATGCTGAGGATGATGTATGGATCGGATGTGTCAGCTATCATGAACGTATTGAATACTTCGGTTATCTGAAGAAAATGACACTGACACTGCATAACGTAAGAAAAATGCAGAAGGGCTGGCTGCCGATTCACGGAGCATTCGTCAATATTACCTTAAAGAGCGGAAAACGCAAGGGTATTATGCTGATGGGGGATTCCGGAGCAGGTAAGTCCGAATCCATTGAAGCCTTGAAAATTGCCGGTGCGGATGTCATTAAGGACATTGAGGTTGTCTTTGATGATATGGGTACCATTCATCTGGAGGACGGTGTTCCTTATGGACAGGGTACGGAAATCGGTGCCTTTATCCGTCTGGATGATCTGGATCCGGGAACCCCGTACCGTGATATGGACCGCTCCATTTTCATGAATCCGGAATCCAGCAACAATGCCCGTGTTATCACACCGGCTGCACCATATGAAATCGTAGCGATGAATCATAGAATTGACTTATTTGCCTATGCAAATAACTATGATGATAAGCTGGGGCTGCATCGTTTTGATACTCTTGAGGATGCGAAGGCAACCTGCAAGGAGGGAAAACGTATGGCCAAGGGAACGACACAGGAGGTCGGTATTTCCACAACCTACTTTGCGAACCCGTTTGGACCGATGCAGCAGCAGGAGGTTTGTGAGCCTCTGATTGACCAGATGTTTGTCGCACTGCGCGACAGCGGCTGCTTCGTCGGAGAAATTTACACCCACCTGGGACTTGATAAAGAAAACCGTGACGGTATTAATATCGCGGCCAAGGAGCTGCTGGACTTCATCGAAAAAGACTAAGTCTGTAAAGCTGCTGTTCTCCAACTGGAGACGGCAGTTTTTTTACGGTTATACTTCTATAAGGAGAATGGCTGCGGACGGACGCGGCTATTGGTATGAAGGAAGATCGGCGGGGAATACTGAAACAGATACGATATACAGGATTCTACGATATATATACGATGAAACAAATATGT
Source organism: [Clostridium] innocuum (assembly GCA_012317185.1). NCBI lineage: Bacteria > Bacillati > Bacillota > Clostridia > Eubacteriales > Clostridiaceae > Clostridium > [Clostridium] innocuum. The sequence goes on from CP048838.1 coordinate 1,567,835, forward strand.
ATGCATAACATAGATGATTGTATGCAATATAAAAACAATGTGAATAAAATGTATCCAAATTGTAGAAAAACACTCTTTTCGAACGGTGATATTCATAGTACAATACAGATAAGGATACAGGAGGAAATTGTATGGATATTTCAAATATTTATGATGCCAAGGAAGTATTGAAGGATGTTATTTCCAAAACACCGCTGGTGCATGCGGATAAGCTGCATGAAAATCTGTGGATCAAGGCGGAAAATCTGCAGGGAACCGGTGCCTTTAAGCTGCGTGGAGCTTACCATAAGCTGCATTCTCTGACACAAAAGGAGCGCGAGAAGGGCGTGATAGCCGCAAGTGCCGGAAACCATGCACAGGGAGTCGCTTATTCCTGCATGAAGATGGGAATCAAGGGAACAATCGTTATGCCGAAAACCGCTCCGCTGTCTAAAATTGAAGCAACGCGAAGCTATGGTGTTGCGGTGGAACTGCAGGGAGATACCTTTAATGATGCCTATGAGTATGCGAAGAATCTGCAGGAAATCACAGGCGCAGTATTCGTGGAGCCCTTTGATGATGAATATGTCATTGCCGGACAGGGTACGATCGGTCTGGAAATTCTGGATAAGCTCAGTGATGTGGATACGGTAATCGTACCGATTGGCGGGGGCGGTCTGATCAGCGGGATTGCCGTTGCAATCAAGGCAATGCGTCCCAGCTGCCGTATTATCGGCGTTCAGTCCGAGCATGCGCCGAGCATGAAGCAGTCGCTGGAAAAGAAGGAGATTATCAAGCTGCAGAATGTAAGTACGATCGCGGACGGAATCGCTGTAAAAACTCCGGGAAAGCTGACCTATGAGCTGTGCAGCAAGTACGTGGATGAGGTGGTAACCGTCAGTGAGGAGGAAATTGCGGCTGCCATACTGACACTGCTAGAGAAAATGAAGATGGTCGCTGAGGGAGCCGGAGCCACCAGTGTTGCGGCGGCGATGTTCGGTAAGGTGGATCTGAAGCATCACAAATGCGTTGCAGTCCTTTCCGGAGGAAATATCGATGTCAATCTGCTGTCTAAAATAATCGACCTCGGCTTGATGAAGACCGGACGCAAGGCAGTCATCAATATGAACGTTATGGATAAGCCGGGGAATCTGTCCCGTATGATTGAGCTGATATCCAGAACCGGAGCCAATATCATTTCTGTAAATCATAACCGTATTCAGAATGCCATGCTGTTTAATCAGTGCAGAGTCGGCGTTATTATTGAAACCAATGATAACAAGCATATCGCAGATGTGCTTGCAATTCTGAAAAACAACGGCTATGACCCGCATCTGGTCGAGCATGTCTGATATTTATATCGATGCGGACGGCTGTCCGGTGATTGAGGAAACCCTGCAGGCAGGAGAGGATTTCGGTTTTCCTGTAACACTGGTATGTGATACCTCCCATGTCTTTCCCTATGAGCATGTCGTTATCCTTATGGCGGATAAAGGAAGAGACAGTACGGATTTTCTGTTGCTGTCGCATGTAAAAAAGGGAGATATTGTTGTTACGCAGGATTACGGTCTGGCTGCACTGGTTCTCAGTAAGGAAGGATATCCAATCTCCTGCAATGGAGTCCCCTATACAACAGAAAATATCAATCGCCTTCTCACAATGCGTCATGTCTGCAGTGTGGAGCGTAAGCATGGCAATTATGGAAATCATGCGAAAAAGCGGACACAGCAGGACAATGAACGGTTTCTGGATGGTCTGTATGCATTGTGTGAAAGTCTGCAGGATAAATAAAAACGGATATACCGGCTGTTTTCCCCATTTGTTTGAATGGGGTATACCATAATAGAAAGCACAGAACCATTTCACAGTCCAGTGGAAGCGATTCTGTGTTTTTGCATTTAGAATCGTAGTGAATCACTGTTTTGTATAAGTCGCTGTCAAGACAGGGTGTTGGATGCCTGAACAATCAAGGAAATCACAAGCTGTCTGTGCACTGCATACACTTCACCAGCAATATTTTTCATAAAGAACACCATCAACGGTATGGTAAGCTGTCAGCTGTGTCAGTCAATCGGAGAAAGGCCTTTCAAAAGATGGCAGAGAGAACATGGGTTGCAAATTTGTAAAAAAAATGATATCGTTATGACTCGGGATTTGAAAATTCCAAAGATAAGTAGCATCGGACAATCAAGTCCGGTACCACCCCGGGAAGCTGCAGGAACGAGAAATGGAGTGAATCGTATGAAAGAGCTGTATCTGCAAAAGGTTACGTCGCAGGACATGGTGAACAAAATCAGAGGTATGCGCAGTGAAGAAATCAATACGTATCTTACGGAGCTTGGGTGTACGCTTACCTGTGAGGGTATTCGGGGGCGTCTGGAAGCCACCTACAACGATCTTGCAGTCGCGGATGCTATCTTTGAAACACAGAAGATTGACGATACCCATGCAACGTTCCCCAAAGCCTTCATCGATGAAGCGGTGCTGGAGATTGCAAGAAGAGAGGACTTCGGCTTTACCCATTACGGTCTTATATCCGATGCGATTCTGGATTTGATGGAACAGGGCAGTGAACAGGTTGCGGCGGATTTGCTGGAACAGTTCCGATTGCTGTTTAAAACTGCGAAAAGATTTCATATTGACAGCCTGGAAGCTATGATGTATCAGGTTAACGATGGCTTGGATATGATTGGTGTGGTTACCTTTCTGCTGGATATATTGATGGAGCAGGGACGCAGGGACAAGGAACAGTACCGTGTACTTATCGCATTTGTCGATAAGTTTCTGCATGTATTTTCCAAAACGAGCGATTTCTTCCGTGTCGGGATGCAGTATGAACAGGCAAAAGCATATATCGCACTAAAATCAAAAAAAGGAGAACAGATGTTTCAAAAGCTGTTAGCCACACACAGTGATGTAACCGACGTGGTGTTGCATTATGCTCTGGCATATCTGGATGATGATGAAAAACGTACACGCAGGCTTCTGGAGCGTTATGCCTCACGGCTGGATAAGGAAAGTCCGGCATATGAGGAGATTCAGGAGCTGAAAAAAGATGTATATAACTAACATGAGGTGATTTCATGCAAAAGAATTTTGTACAGCGACATGCTTTGTTCTTTTCTGTCATTGTATTCTGTTTCGTAATCGTACCCTTTATACGAAATGCCTATGCACAGGAAAAAGCAGATAAAAAGCAGCAGGCGGAAACACTGGTTATCCGTACACAGAAGCAGGCTGAAGAAAAGAAGGTCACAAAGCGACGGGTTGTTCTGGATGCCGGTCACGGCGGCTATGATGACGGCAGTGTTGCGGCGGATGGCACAAAGGAAAAAAACATTACACTGCAGCTGACGAAAAAAATCGGAAAGCTGCTGGAGAAGCAGGATGTGGATGTTGTGTATACACGAGTGCAGGACAAGGTGTCCTGGCCGTCGGATAATGAAAAGGATTTGCTGGAGCGTTCCCGCATTGCCAACACATCAAAAGCGGATTATTTTATATCGATTCATATGAATTTTTCGGATACAGCGCAGGATTCCGCAAGGGGTGCGGAAATCTGGGTAAGAGAGAGTGATGCGAAAAGCAGGGCACTGGCAAAGCAGGTAAATAAACAGCTCACGGGTCTGAAGGGGATGAAAAGCAGAGGGCTGAAGGATGAGGCGGAGGCCCCGCTTTCTCTGATGGAATATACCGATATTCCGACTATTTTAGTGGAGGCAGGCTTTTTATCCAATGATGGTGACCTGTCCTATCTGAAATCAGAGAAGAATCAGGAGGCAATGGCTAAGGCGATTGCGGATGGTATTGTGCATGCATTTGATAAAGAATCATAAAATACCGCAAAATCTTTCTATTTTACTGTAAAAATGATACAATATGACTTATACTATAGGAAAAGGAGGAATATTTATGTTTGAACGCAATGAAGATTATTTTGAGCCGCAATATGCAGCAACCAGCCTGCAGAAGCATGCTGTACGTACATTTGGATGGATGACATTGGGTCTTCTGGTGACTACGGCTACTGCCTTTGCTGTATACTCCACAGATTTGATTTATTATATTTATACTATGCGATTTGCGCCACTGATTCTGATTGCCGCACAATTCGGTGTGGTCATCGCTCTGGGGGCACGTCTGATGAAGATGTCCGCCACAAGTGCCAAGATTTTATTCCTGGCGTACTCTATGCTGACCGGTATCACCTTCTCAACGCTTGCTCTTGTATACCTGCCGGGTACACTGGCTATGGCGTTTTTGATGACGACTGTGTATTTCGGAAGTCTGGCTGTCATCGGATATACGACGAAAATGAATCTGCTCCGCTTTGGACCGATTCTCTTTGGCAGCTTGCTTGCTTTGATCATCACTGAGGTTATTATGATGTTCATGAGGGCTGATACCAGCACAATGCTGATGAGTGCCATCGGTCTGTTGATTTTTACCGGACTGACTGCCTATGATGCACAGAAGATGAAGGCACTGTATGCAAGCTATGAAGGGGATGAAGAAATGCTGAAAAAGCTTTCGATCTATTCTGCTTTTGAGCTGTATTTGGATTTCATCAATATCTTCCTGTATATTCTGCGTTTTGTAGGAAACAGAGACTAGCTGTATAGGTTAATAGAATGCTTCCCGCCGTCATGAGAACGGTATGGAAGCATTTTTTTGTGTACAGGATACAAAAAAGCCAACATGTCATAAGGCATGAGGGTACTCGGCGTATGAAATCATAATCTTCTCTGAATAGGCAGGTGTATACAGTAGGCGTATATGTGTATCCTATATGGCGGTTTTCTGCAATCCGCTTTTGATTCGAATGGTTCATAGATGATACCGGCATATGAAAACAGCCGCAGTACATATCCAATATGCTGCAGCTGGTATAGTTATTTTATATGCAGATAGTTTGCGATATTCGCGTTTGGATCCAGAATCGGCTCAATGCTTCCGCACCGACTGCTCATAATCACAGCCAGTCCGGGGCCGTGTCCGCTTGTATAGGAATCCGCATGCACAACAATACCGACAGATACCGCTCCCCTGCGATAGTGCGGACCGTTGTGGTTATCATGATCCTGAATCATGACCAGATCACCAAAGCGCAGCTCATTGATTCCGAATTCCTTATTTGCCTGTGCATCCTGCGTCA